>CAYYOB010000123.1:0-2566 GCA_964473225.1 uncultured Polynucleobacter sp. | reverse complement strand
GCAATGCCAGCCTAATTAGGTTGATGGGGGACTTCTTAGGGAGTCTCCCTTCTTTTGTTAAAGGGCTTTCTTGTAGAGTCTTTCAACAAAGGAACAAGGAGATTTTATGGCTATTTACCGTGGCTCTGGTGGTAGTGGTGATGCTACCAATGATGCTTCTATCTCGGCTGTTACAGCCCTCACGATTCGTGCTGAAGATGCGTCCGAAGCTGCTGCCTCTAGTGCGTCAGCCGCTGCGTCTAGTGCTTCTGCCGCTGCTGGTTCAGAAGCAGGAGTAGCTGCAAGTGCTGCCGCTGCTGCCTCTAGTGCTTCAGCAGCTTCTACTAGCGCAACCAATGCTGCCTCTAGCGCATCTACAGCCTCAACACAGGCGACCAACGCTGCCAACAGTGCTACTGCTGCTGCCACAAGTGCAACTAACGCAGCTAACAGTGCTACTGCTTCAGCCTCTAGCGCCACTGACGCTCAAACCGCTCAGACAGCCGCAGAAGCCGCTGAAAGCAATGCCGCTACCTCTGCCTCAGCCGCAGCTTCTAGCGCCTCTAGCGCCTCTTCTAGCGCGTCTACGGCTACCACACAGGCTACCAATGCAGCCTCTAGTGCTTCAGCCGCAGCAACCTCAGCAAGCAATGCCGCTACCAGTGAGACTAATGCTTCCAACAGTGCATCAGCAGCATCTACTTCAGCAACCAATGCGGCTAACTCAGCCACCGCTGCCGCTGCTTCTGCTGTTACGGCTGCTTCCTACATTCCTGATAATACGGGTCAAGCTGGTAAGTTCCTAAGTACGGATGGCTCTGTTAACTCATGGGAAACTGTTGATGCCTTGCCAAGTCAAACAGGTAATGCTGGTAAGTATTTAACGACTGACGGTACAGACCCCTCATGGGCTGTTTTGAACACTGACGGTAATACGACAACAAAAGCCCTCTATGAGATGGCTAATGCAATTTCTGTCGATTACACTATTACCAGTGGAAACAACGCAATGAGTGCTGGACCAATTACGATTAACAGTGGCATATCAGTCACCATTCCTAGCGGTAGTCGCTGGGCTATTGTCTAAGGGGTATATATGGCTATTGTATTAAACGGTGATGGGTATATCACAGGAGCCGCTGGAGTAGGCAAGGGTGGCTCTGGTACTAACGTTGCTTTCTATGAGACTGACAACACGATTACGGCTGACTACACCATCGGCACAAACAAGAACGCTATGAGTGTTGGAGACATCACCATTGACACGGGCGTTACAGTGACCATTCCCACAGGTTCAGTCTGGAGTATTGTATGAGTACGTTACGAGTCAACACAGTTACCGATTCTTCAGGTTCAGGTAATCCTGACGTTGGTATTGACACTTCAGGAATAGCTAAAGCGTGGGTTAACTTCAATGGCACAGGGACGGTGGCTATTCGTGAGTCGTTTAATGTGAGTAGTATTACTGATAATGGGACAGGGGACTACACAGTTAACTTTACGACTGCCATGCCAGATTCAAATTATGCGGCGTGTGCAATAGGATGGACAAGTTCTTACGATCGGCTTTTTTGTGGACCACCCGCAGGCACATCTTGGAATACAACTGTGTGGCGAGTCTTCTGTAGTGCATGGACAGGATCGTCGTTTAATGCTGGTCAAGACGCAAATATACTTTCTGCTTCATTTTTCCGCTAAGAGGTACATATGTCAACATTAAAAACAAACACAATTAAAAACACTGATGACGTTGAGATGTACCTAGCGAAGGCTTGGGTGAACTTCAACGGACAAGGCACTGTGGCGATTAGGGCGGCAGGGAATGTGAGTAGTATTACTGATTTAGGTACGGGTAATTACTCGGTAAACTTTACTACTGCAATGGTAGATACCAACTACACAGTAGTTTGCGGAAACGGTCAAGACAATGCTTTAAATGGGGGTTT
This sequence comes from uncultured Polynucleobacter sp., assembly GCA_964473225.1. Taxonomy (GTDB): domain Bacteria; phylum Pseudomonadota; class Gammaproteobacteria; order Burkholderiales; family Burkholderiaceae; genus Polynucleobacter. The sequence continues at coordinate 641 of CAYYOB010000123.1, read as the reverse complement.
TCGAGTAGCTAACCCAGATCAAACAGGAACAAACTCAACAGCAGCCTATGCTAGAGTTGTTAGCTCATATATTGCTAGCGGCACAAACAGAGTTGCTGACGATTGTCTGAGTTTTAATGTCACTATCTTCCGCTAAAGGATTTATATGTCAACACTAAAACTAGACACACTAAGTAACAAAGCAGGAACAGCATCTGTACCTAGCGACACCATCGTTAGCGGCACTGCAAAGGCATGGGTTAACTTTAACGGGACTGGCACTGTTGCTATTCGCAGGGCTTTCAATGTGAGCAGTATTACTGACCAAGGAACAGGAATCTACACGGTTAATTTTACCAATGCAATGCAAGATACTAATTTCTCTGCAACCGCTTGGGATGATTACTATGGAACAGGATGGGCTACGGCTATAACATCTCCTAGTTCAATACAAACAAAACGATATAACGCAGCAAGTAGTTATTATGACCCTGTAACTTGTTTTGTTACTATCTTCAGTTAATTTTTAAAGGAGTTCATCATGGACAACAAACGAGTAATTTACCCAACAGATGACGGCGGTGTTGCTGTTATCGTTCCAGCACCCAACGCTACACAAGAGCAGGTGCTAAAGGCTGTACCAGCAGGTAAGCCCTACAAGA
>CAYYOB010000122.1:0-2567 GCA_964473225.1 uncultured Polynucleobacter sp. | reverse complement strand
CAAAGTCTAAACCTTCTAGGGCCTCGGGAGCATTTGATTCTAACCAATCTTTTACTAGGCCTCTAACATCTGCATCTGGGTCTGATTTTGCTGCTTCTTTGATCTGTTTGAATAATGTAGGATCTTCAATAATACCTTTTAGACTTTCGATAGCATTGCTACCATCGACTCCTACAGAAAATGCTTGACCTACTAGTTCTTGTAATTCTTGTTTTGCTGTTTGTTGTGCTTCTGGATCTCGACTAGCAATAGCTGATTCTTCGCCTAACCCCATAACCCAAGATTCAAATCGATCAAACTCGTTGTGTTCGTCAAGTTCAACATCTTCTACTGCATCTTGTTCTGTGGTTGTCATTGCGACTATGTCGTCATAGCCTATGTCACTTTCTTTCATCAGTCTATATAAGACTGGGAATACATTTTTAATATCTTCTTTAAAGTTTTTAACTGTGAATTTTTCTGTAAATTCTTCTACAAATTCCTGTGGAACTTCTTCTTGCGGCATTGCCTGGAATGATTCACGATATTGTTCGTAATGCCCTTGCTTACTCAGTGCCTTAATTTGTTCACGTAATCTGTTTAATTGTTCTGACGATCTTTCAACAACATTGTTTGTATCTGAATTCATTAGATCGTTGCGTACAACATAATTGCTAAAGCTCTTTAGTTGTGCAATTTCTTCACTCATGTTGATAATGCTTTTACCAATATCATCATAAGGAACGCCACCGTTTGCCACGTGACGCTGCATAGCACGAGCACCTGCTAGATGAATGAACGGATATTTAAAACGCTCTCCGTCCTGATTTTCAACAAACAGTCCAGAAATGTTTCTGCTTCTAGCACCAGGTGCTGCATCATCCATAACTGCTTGACTGTGTTTGATAATAAGACGTGTGTCCATTAACTTTTGATAACTAACGGTCTTTGATCCGTATAGTGCGCTTTCTGCCATAATGCTTTCTCCAACAGGTTTAACTACTGTGTTTGATTGTTCTTTAGGTTGATTGTGTTGACTTAGAAATTCGTAATCTCGTTGATCTAAATTGTCTTTGGCAATATCTCTAGTATCAAACGCCATAAGTCTACGTTTTGCAAATGTACGCAATTCTTTTAAGAATCCATACCAATTGTCTTTTTGTCCGCTGTCCATTGATTCTGTAATACCTGTTGAGAAATACACCTTTAGAGAGTTTTGCTCAGCTAGGCTAATACTAACGTGTCCGATTGCAGTTTCGCCTTCCATATAATCAAAGTCAAAGAATCTTGCATCTTCGGGATTGATAGTAATAGTGCCGCTCGAATCGCCTAATTTTAGGCCTTTAAAGCGGCTTCTAATTTTATAGAATAAATCAGTGGCTATATTGTTTGTTGCGTCCATAGTTATATTTATCAAAAACCGCTAGACACAAATATCGGCATGGGTAGTTGGTCTTCGGTAAGTTTTTCAGTCATTTTTTCGTAGATCTTAGGATCCCAATCTGATAATACACCTGCCATACGTATTATTAATAGCATTGCACTCACAAGGTCATCGTGTTCGCCTGTTTTTGCACCAAACCCTACTCCATGTGCCACAAACGTTTTAAGTTCAGAAATTAAGGGTTTTGAATAAATTTTCATTTTTCCTGTTTCTAACATGTGTTTAACCTGGCTACAAGCAGTGATTTTTGTCTTGTGTGTTGTGTTAAATCCTTTTCTGAATTTACGCACATGACCCTTACGAATAGGCTCAGAAAGGAATAATCCTGGAAAGTTTTCTTCTCCTAGATTGCTAATAACAATAAGGGCAGCTTCGCCTAGTGTATTATTTTCAACACTATAATAAAGCTGTGGAATGCCGCCTTTTTCTAATCCTCTGTCTTGAATGTATTTGCAAATTTCTCTTAGATGTTTAACCTGTGCTTGAATTGGAGTTAGATTATGTCGCCACTCTGCTACCTGTTCCATACTAGGCATTTCAAATACTTGTATAGCACCGTAGTCGCCACCTGTACCTAGACTAGGGTCAAGAGATACTAGATATGTTGCTCTTGGATCAATGTCTTTATAGAAGCGTGTCTGTCCCATGGTCATAATAGGGTCGACACCTTTCATTTCTGCAAGACGTACTGCGTTGATTAAGGTTTCATCAAAAATCAAGAACTCGCAATCAAATTCTCTGCGGAAACGTTCTTCGCCAATTTTAGCACGCTCTGTTTGTGCCCACTTGTCGTCACGATCTGGGTGCTCTGCCCAATGTGCAAAGAAACTATGAAATCCGTTTGTGCCTAATTTAGTTTCATTACCAAATTCGTCGAAACGCTTTTGTGCTTCAGTCCAGATCAACGCAAACTGATCTTCGTCTGAGTTAGGAGTTGATGTGATAATACACTTACCACCTGTTGACAATGTCGGACTTAACGCAGTCCAGAATTCTTTGGCTTTCTCTGGTGGCTGAACGAACGCAAACTCATCGCAATAAATTAGCGATAGAGATTTACCACGACCTGTGTTTTCTGTAGTAGTCACTGCTTGTATACGAGCACCGTTATCGTATTCAATTGTATTTCTATTATATGAATAAA
>CAYYOB010000121.1:0-2615 GCA_964473225.1 uncultured Polynucleobacter sp. | reverse complement strand
TGTTCATCAAGCAAGTGTTGAACAGTTTCAATGGCTCACATCAACACAAATTCTTGATGGCTTAGCCCTGGGTGAAGTCACACCTGGTCCATTGATCATGATTGTGGCATTCGTAGGGTTCTTGGGCTCCTTCAAACAAGAGTTGCTTGGTATTGAAAATCTATTTTGGGCAGGCGCTCTCGGAGCAATCGTGGCAACGTGGTTCACTTTCTTGCCATCGTTCATGTTCATTTTGCTAGGTGCCCCCTTAGTAGAGGCAAGTAAACAATACAACAAGCTCAATCAAATCTTGAAATTCATCACGGCAGCAGTTGTTGGCATGATTCTTCACTTGGGAAGCTTCTTCATGATTCATGTGTATTGGCCTCAAGGTTTTGCACAAACCCCCGCTCTGCTCTCCATTGGCATCACGTTAATCTCGCTTTATCTCTTATTGATGAGACGCTGGTCCATCATGCAAATCATTGGTCTATGCCTTTTATTCGCAGGCTTCAGACTATTTGTTTTATAAATAAATCAATAATTTAAGACTGTTACTCAATACCATGGGAAAATTGAGCCCATTCAATTGTCTTATGTGCTTTATCACTCATGAAATCCTCCATCACCGCCGACATCCTTGAGCGCTCAAGCTTCGATGAAATCATCGATGTGCGCACGCCTGCGGAATATGCAGAGGATCACATTCCTGGCGCCATCAACTGTCCAGTGTTGTCGAATGAAGAGCGCATCGTGGTTGGAACCATGTACAAACAAGCATCACCCTTTGAAGCCAAGAAAGTTGGTGCAGCATTGATTGCAAAAACAATTGCTTCATATATTGAAACTGAATTTAAAGATAAGCCGAAAAACTGGAATCCTTTGATTTACTGTTGGCGAGGCGGTAAACGCAGTGGCTCGATGACGCACATCCTGCGACAAATTGGTTGGAATGCTCAAATCTTGGATGGCGGGTACAAGTCTTACCGCAAAGAAGTGGTCACCAAACTCAACACCCTGCCTCAACAATTCAGCTACATGGTGATCACTGGCCAAACTGGCAGTGCTAAGAGCCGCGTTCTAGAGAAACTGAATCAATTGGGTGCACAGGTTTTAGATTTAGAGCAACTGGCGATTCACAAGGGCTCGGTTCTCGGTAACATCCCCAACATCCCGCAGCCAAGTCAAAAAATGTTTGAGACAAAACTGATTCAAGCTTTGGAGAAATTTGACCCAAGCAAGCTTGTTTTTGTCGAAGCTGAAAGTCGAAAAATTGGTAGCCTACACGTGCCCGATGTTTTATTGGAAACCATGCGCAAAAGTCCTTGCATCAAGATTGAGGCAAACATTGAAGCCAGGGTTGAATTCTTGATTTCAGACTACGATTACTTTGTTCAAGACCCCCAGCACTTAATCAGCACCATCGATTACCTCAAGGACTTGCACAGTAAAGAAACTTTAGCTCACTGGAAATCACTGGCTCAAGAGGGTCAGTGGCCCACATTGGTGAGTGAATTACTAGAACAGCACTATGATGCCCTCTACCGTCGCTCACAGAATTCCAATTATGTGAATTACGAAACAGCCACAAGCTATAACACTGCAGACTTATCTGCCAAAGGAATTGATATCTTGGCCAAGCAAATATTGATGGGACACCATCATGCATAAAACCATTTCTCACGAAACTGCTCACCCACCCATCAGTTGGGATGAGGGTGAAATCACACACACCTGTCGCTGGCGCTCTGAAAAAGGCACACCACCTCCTAAAAAGCTGATCATTGCTGACGACACACTCACCGCTGATGAGGCCTATCGTGTGGCTTGCGAAGGTACTGGCATTATTTGGCGAGGCGACTTTCAAAATGCCAAGCAATTACTGCAAGCGATGACTCGCCGAGCAGATAAGCCTTCCAAGAAAAGCATTCGCAATCAAAAGTCTTCAAAGAACAAGCAAGAAGGCGTGATTCCCCTCGCAGTACCAATGTCAGAAATTTTTCACAAACACCGACTCACCCAATCACAAAGAAGTCGAACACTCGGCATGCTTTTGATACAAGTCGAACCTGATCACACCATTGGACTCAGAAGAGCCCCAGATGTGAGCCAAGCTTGCTTGGCAGTCTACGGTTCTGTTACTGAGCCCTACGTGATGTCTTTAAGAGATTTACTGGGATTCATTGGCTCATTGGAGTGGCGCAAGAACGGTATGGCACTCGATGCCCTTAAAGATTTAGGTGATGGGCGCATCCACCCTCATTACGGGGTATTCGCACCAGTTCGCTCAGAGTACATCGGCTTATTAGAAAAAGCCCCTTTCCCAGCATCTATCAATAAGCAATCATTGGCTTTTGATATTGGTACAGGAACAGGCGTTCTAGCAGCAGTGTTAGCCAAACGTGGCATTCAAAAGATTGTGGCAACAGACCAAGATGAACGTGCGATTGAATGTGCCACAGAGAACATCGAAGGTTTGGGCATTGGTAAGCAAGTGAAACTTCTACAAACCAACCTTTTCCCAGAAGGCCAGGCTCCCTTGATTATTTGTAACCCTCCATGGGTTCCAGCAAGACCAAGCTCACCGATTGAATATGCGGTTTACGATCCAGACAGTCAAATGCTCAAAGGATTTT
>CAYYOB010000120.1:0-2653 GCA_964473225.1 uncultured Polynucleobacter sp. | reverse complement strand
AGGCTTTCCGATGCGCATTGATTTTGAATGCGCTCCTGGCGAACTGCACATCTTGGTTGGTCCTTCTGGCAGTGGTAAAACCACCACCTTGCGCAGTATCGCTGGGTTATCTGATGTATCAGGCCTGATTCAGTGCAAAGATCAAGTATGGCTAGACAGTGCCAATAAAGTTTTTGTACCAACTCATCGTCGCTCGATTGGTTTTTTATTTCAGAACTACGCCCTCTTTCCACACCTCACAGTTTTAGAGAATGTTTCGATTCCCTTGATAGGTCGTAAGCAATCGACTCGTGACGAAGCATTTCGTTGGCTAGAGCGTTTACGCATTGCCGATTTAGCCAATCGCTTGCCGCATCAAATCTCTGGTGGACAACAACAACGTGTGGCATTGGCCAGGGCATTAGCAAGAGATCCTCATGCCCTGCTTTTAGATGAGCCATTCTCTGCAGTTGATGCACCTACTCGACAGAATCTTTATGAAGCACTGTCTGAACTTCGCCAAGCCGTTTCATTACCCATCATTCTCGTGACACATGATTTGAATGAAGCGATTCGATTGGGTGATCAAATCACGGTGATTGATCAAGGCAAGAGCTTACAAACTTCAGATCCACATCACTTGCTGGATAAACCTCGCAATGCACGCGTGGCTGAGTTGGTTGGCAGCCCTAATTTATTTGAGGGTCTTTATGACCAAGGTCGTTTGTCATGGGGCAAACGTGGCTTGAGTTTATCGATTAAAGATAAAGGCAAGATCAAAAAGCCAACCGAAGTAGCTTGGGTGATTCCAAGTCATAGCATCGAAATTCTGAACTCAGAAGAACAAATTGATACTTGCAAAATTAATCTAATTGACTGCACGGTTGCAAGAGTCAGACAATTAGGTCAGATTGCTGTGGTGTATTGGCAAGTCAATGATTGTGACGATCAAATTGTTTGGCAAGCATCATCGAGCGAATTAAGAAGATTGGGCATTGAAGTGGGTGCACAGAAAAAGATCTATTTAGATCCCGAACAAATCCACATCATGCCCATCAAGTTTCACTTAAAAAATACATAAGCGAGGTTGTATGACAAGCCATGACCGTAGGAATGTTCTAAAACTTTCTTTAGGCGCCGTGGGTCTTTTAGCTTTGCCTCAGGTCACCGAGTTTGCCAGAGCTGCTGAAGATTTTATTCGTGGACCTCGCATCAAAGATCATCCGATCAAACAACTCAGCAAACATGTGTGGATGATCTACTCTCCCGATGGTTTTCCAACCCCTGAAAACCAAGGCATGATGGCCAATATCACTTTTGTTGATACGGCCAAAGGCATTGTGGTGATTGATACAGGCGCGTCTGTACAGATTGGCGAAATGGCCATCAGGATGATGAAGACTTTCACCAAGAAGCCTGTGATTGCCATATTTAACTCGCACTATCACGGAGATCATTTCTTGGGCAATCAAGCCTTTGTTGAAGCTTATGGTCCTATGCCTATTTATGCTCACCCGCACAGCATGAAAGAAATCAAAGGCGTTGAAGGCAATGCTTGGAAGAATTTAATGGAGCGCTGGACCAATCAAGCAACAGCCGGAACCAAAGTGATTCCACCAACGCATGTTGCAAATAACGGGGATCTATTCAAGTACGGTGATGTCACCATCAAGATTCATCACTATGGCATTGCACACACACCTGGCGATATCTGCATGGAAATTGTTGAAGATAAAGTCACTCACGTTGGCGATATTGCCATGGATGATCGCATTGCAAATATGGACGACGGTTCATATGTTGGCACCTTCAAAACATACAAAGCATTGACCCAGGCAGCAGGAGCGCAACTTTGGATTCCGGGACATGGCAATGCTAAAAAAGAATTGCTCGCTGAATATGGCGAGTTCATGTCAGGCATTTATGAGACTTGCGTCAAAGCCGTTCAGGATGGCGTAGACCCAAGCTCAGCCAAAAACCTAGTACTCAAAGATCCTCGCGTGATGAAGTATGCAAAACGCACCAAAGGATTTGATGGAAATATCGGTAAGTACACAAGTCTTGCCTACCTAGAAGCAGAAAAGGAAGCTTTCTAAGCTTCCTCTTTTATTCTGATTCTCTTGATGACTTATTTGCCTAGACCAGGCAATAAGTCATTTTTAATATCTTCGATATTTTCCAAGCCGACTGCAATCCTCACCAAGCTATCAGTGATACCTGCTGCTGCGCGAGCTTCTGGTGCAACGCGCACATGCGTGGTCGTGGCTGGATGAGTGATGGTGGTTCTTGTATCACCCAAATTAGCGGTGATTGATAAGAGCTTGGTGCCATCAATGACTTTCCAAGCAGCCTCTTTGCCACCCTTCAATACGAATGACAAAATCGGACCACCCATTCTTTGCTGCTTCTTAGCTAATTCATACTGTGGGTGCGAAGATAGGCCTGGGTGATACACACGCTCAACAGATGGATGCTTTTCTAACCAAGTCGCTAATTCAAGAGCTGATTGACTTTGTTTTTCCAATCTCAAATTCAGAGTCTCTAAACCTTTGAGTAAAACCCAAGCATTGAAAGCAGACAGTGTTGGCCCAGCGGTTCTGACATACGGAAATACTTTGCCCAAAACAAACTCTTCAGTACCAACAATGGCACCGCCTAGAACACGACCCTGACC
>CAYYOB010000119.1:0-2690 GCA_964473225.1 uncultured Polynucleobacter sp. | reverse complement strand
ACATTCATAGGCAAACAAAGGAATGAACAGTATGTCGATCCGGCTAGATTTCCTCAGGGTCTTACAGACATGGAGCAACTTAACTGGCTCAACTCCACCAAAGCGTTATTCCCCTATCGCTGGAGCCTATATTCAGGTGGACATGCTAACTTGGATCTTTCAAAACAAGACTGGTCAGAAGACATGGTCCGCAATCGAGAGCCCGGCACGTTTATCCTTGGAGATTCAGGCGGTTTCCAGATTGCTAAGGGCTTGTGGGAAGGCGATTGGAAAGCCAACTCAGGTTGTCCTAAGGCACAGAAGAAACGAGAACTCATTCTCAACTGGTTAGACAATGTGTCTGATTATTGCATGACTCTTGATATTCCTACTTGGGTCATCCATGATAAGAAAGCTTCAAAGGCCTGTCAGATTACCACATTGCAAGAAGCAGTGGATGCTACCAAGTTCAACAACGAATACTTCATGAAGCATCGTAAAGGTGTGAAGAATGGTGGCACCAAGATTCTAAATGTGTTGCAAGGCGATAATCATACCTCGGCTGACCAGTGGTACGAAACCATGAAGGAGTACTGCGATCCTGCGAAGTATCCAGACACACACTTTGATGGTTGGTCAATGGGTGGCCAGAACATGTGCGATGTACACTTGGTTCTAAAACGACTGGTGGCCCTGCGTTACGACAACTTGTTGCAAGAAGGCGTGCATGACTGGATGCACTTCTTGGGTACCAGCAAGCTGGAGTGGGCAGTATTGCTCACTGTTATTCAACGAGCTGTGAGAAAATATGTCAATCCTGCTTTCACTATTAGTTTTGACTGTGCCAGTCCATTTCTTGCTACAGCTAACGGTCAGGTATATTTCGAAAATGTGTTTCCTTATGATGAGAAGTGGTCATATCGTATGGCACCTAGTGCAGATGACAAGAAGTATGCCACTGACACACGCAAGTGGAGTATTGGAGTAATGCAAGATGGTATCTATGATACCTGGCAAGAATCACCTATCAGTGACCTGCTCAAAATGAAAGACATTTGCATTTACAAGCCAGGTGATCTAAACAAGATTGGCAAAGAAGGCAAGACATCGTGGGATAGCTTCTCATATGCTTTGCTAATGGGTCACAATGTGTGGATGCACTTGACTGCTGTGCAAGAGGCCAATCGACGCTTTGATGCTGGTGAGCATCCAGCAATGATGCAACAGCAAGGTGGCAACTATTCCTACTTTGAAGACATTGTGGAAGCTATCTTTGCCGCCCCAGATCGTCAAACAGCTGAAGATATCATTGAATCATACTCCAGCTATTGGATGCAGATTGTGGGCACACGAGGATTCAAAGGCAAGAAAACCATGAATGCTCGAACTCAATTCAACGCATTGTTCTCTTTTGAAGAACCTGATGTTGACACGGACCCAGAAGACCAGTTACAATCAGAAGCATTACAACTGCTTGAAAGTGAGCAAATCAAATGAATCGACAAGGACACGAAGATACCAATTTCTTTGTAGGCACAGAAGTTGAGGCCAGCCCTGCTGCCGGACACCGCACACTGTTTGTGGTAGGCTTGCAAACTGTCGAAAACATTGACTGGAAGCGTGGTGAGATTGATGCTCGATCAAAGCTGCCAATCACACACATCTACTTTGGTGCCAATCAAAGTTTTCCAAACCCTGCCATCAATGATGCAGAGACTTGGACTGCTTGGGAACACATGATTCAACCATGGCTGGATCGCGGCTATTGGTGTACATTGGATCTTGATGTGTCGTCGGCAGAAGGCTTGTGCGAAGGCAGTTTGTGTGAGCAATCTCAATTTATTCCCATGATATCTGTAAAACTGCCTTACATCAAACTGCTGGGATACAATGCCACAATCAAACTAGATGACAAAGATTTTCGAGCAACCAATCCTGGCGTATGGTGTCACAGTCTACATGATTTGCTAGACAGAAAAACATTTACCAGTTGGGATCAATACACAAAGGACGAAGTAGTCAAATGATACAATCAGAACGCGACACTGTAGAAAGAATCAAACATGAAGCCCAAAGAAGAATCTGGGTCACCTTCCAAAAAGAAGGAATCCACTGCTATCCAGCAGCCGCAACAGATCCAGCCCTTAAGACGGGCGATGAGTATGATGTTAGTTTCCTTGGCACTCCTCACCGTCATATCTTCCACTTCCGGGTGTGGATTGATGTTGTACACAATGATAGAGATATCGAATTCATCCAGTTCAAACGCTGGCTCGAAAATCTCTACCGACAAGGAACCATCCAGCTCGACTACAAGTCATGTGAAATGATGGCAGACGATTTGTATTTGCAAATCGCTGGCAGGTATCCCGGACGCTCAGTCTGGATTGAGGTCTCCGAAGATGGTGAAAACGGAGCCCTTATCAAGTATGAAACTCACCGCCCTTCTCTTTCAATTGCTATCTAATAGGAAAACAAAATGGCAAAAATCACTTACAAATCTAACCCCCGTGTAGCAGAGATCCAGGAAGACCTGGAAAAGCTCATGGAGTTCTGTCAGGACTATGGCTATCGCTACAACGAGGCCGATTTGTACAACTTTAAGAGTTATGCGTGGCAACAGTATAACAAATATTCACAAGGCAAAAATGCCAAGAACATGTGGGACGAAGACACTCGTCGCTTTGCTGGCTACAGGGGTTGAGCATGAG
>CAYYOB010000118.1:0-2721 GCA_964473225.1 uncultured Polynucleobacter sp. | reverse complement strand
TGAGAAAATCTCTTTGTGAAAACTTTTTTTAACATCTTGGCCCACGGCTTTTTATGGATCTTGACGATCGTTCCATATCGTTGGACTGTGGCAATTGGTCATGCCTTAGGATCTATCGCCCCTTTATTCTCAAAGTCACGCGTCAAGATTGTGAACGCCAATCTAAAAGCCTGCTTTCCGAATTTGAGTCAAGAAGAGAGGGCTGTCTTAGCAAAGAATCACTGGCGTCTATTGGGTAGAAGTTTTGCTGAACGTGGCCGTCTTTGGTTGGGCAGTGCTGAATCAATCAATCAATTTGTGACTGTGTATCCTGAAGTGGATATGAACGATGGTAAGCCACGTTTATATGTCAGTATGCACATGGCAGGTATCGAGGCTGGTTTGATTGCCATCACGATGCACCTCAAAAAAATCAAAGCAGCACCGGGTATCACTTTGTACGTCTTTATGAAAAACGACTACTTTGAGCCACGTATAAAAAAATGGCGCGAACGTTTTGGTGCAAAGATGTTGCTCAGAGAAAGTCATGGTCGTGAGTTGATTCGTGAGGCGCGCAAAGGCACTTTTGTGTGTTTATCTCCAGACATGGATTTGGGTCGAAGAGATTCTGAGTTTGTGCCATTTTTTGGCGTATCAACCAACACAGTGTTGTCTGTTTCAAAAATGGCCAAGTTGGCAGGAGCTGAAGTGTGCCCAATTTTCACGACCTTGCGCGCAGATCAATCAGGTTATGACTGTCATGTCGGCAAGCCTTGGCCAAACTTTCCAAGCGATGATCCTGTGGCAGACACAGTTCGCATGAATCAATATTTTGAAGAAGTGATAAAGCCAAGGATTCCAGAGTACTACTGGATACACAAGCGCTTTAAAAATAGACCCGAGGGTGAGCCGTCTATTTATTGAAAATTATTTAATTGGTTTTAATAAATAATTTCAGGAGGTGATCAAAGTCCGCCTGGTCTGATCAAACCAACAGCAAGACCTTCAATCGTGATTTCGTGACGACGTGGGTCAACAATGATATTTTCAAAATCAGGATTTTCAGCAATCAATTCAATTTTGATTCCGTGGGGACCTTTGGATTGTGACCAACGCTTCACAGTCACTTCATCATCGAGACGCGCAACAACAACTTCACCATTTCTGGCTTCAGTCGTTTTCTTAACAGCCAAATAATCACCATCCAAAATGCCTGCGTCGCGCATACTCATACCGCGAACTTGCAAAAGATAATCTGCGCCTTTATCAAACAAAGATGGATCACAAGGAATTTGTTTTTGAATATGTTCAACTGCCAAAATAGGGGAGCCAGCAGCAACTCGACCAATCAATGGCAAAGTGAGTTGTTGTAATGCAGCCAGCGGCAAATTCATTTGCTTGGGTAGTTTGATGCCGCGTGATGTGCCTGGTGTTAGCTCAACGTATCCTTTGCGAGCTAAGGCACGCAAATGCTCTTCAGCAGCATTTGCTGAAGCAAAGCCTAATCGGGTCGCAATTTCAGCACGTGTCGGTGGAAGCCCACTTTTAGAAATGGCATCAGTGATCAAACCAAGGATTTCCTCTTGGCGGGCTGTTAACTTGGGTTTTGCTGTAATTGCATCCATGCTGTGATTCTATACAGTGATTTCATAACTTGCAATACCCATTGATAATGTTTTTTATGAGTACGCAATATTTATTACTTTTGGGCACAGGTGGAACCATCGCAGGTTTGGCCATGGATGCTCAAAAACCTCTCAATTACGTGGCTGGCCAGTTGCCGGTTGAAGGGCTTTTGGAGAAAGTTCAAGAAAGCCTTGAGTTTGGGGAGGTGCGCACGGTTCAGGTAGCCAATATCGACAGTCGAAACATGACTGAAGAGCTTTTAATCAAGCTTGGTTGGGCTGTTAAGGCCGGACTGGAGAACGATGAGGTTTCGGGGATTGTGATCACCCATGGCACCGATACCATGGAAGAAACAGGTGTTTTTCTACATGCCACCCTGGGTAAGTTAGCCAGTCACTATAAAAAAGCAGTGGTTTTGACTGGCGCCATGCTGCCAGCCAACGCCGATCACTCCGATGGGCAAACCAATTTAAAGTCAGCTTTGTACTTGGCCAAAGAGGCTCGCAGCCTTCAACAGTTCGGAATTTTGGCCGTGATGGCCGGAAAACCTTGTTTGGCAAGAGATCTGTCCAAGCAGCATACCCATGCCCTAGATGCTTTGGTGGTCAATGCCCGCGAGTTGGATGGCCCAATTCACAAAAGGCAGGCAGACCTTCAGTTACCTGCCCAAGCCTCTTGGCCCTGGGTTGAGATAGTCACCAGCCATGCTGGAGCATCCGGCAAGCTGGTTGAGACGCTGGTTGCTCAGGGTATTCAGGGAATCGTGGTGGCTGGAACTGGGCAGGGCAGCGTGAACAAAGTTTTGGCGGATCAATTGATTCAGGCAGCTTTGAATGGTGTAGCAATCATCAGGTCCTCAAGGGTAGGCGCTGGAGCCGTATTTTCTGAGATTCCGGAGCCTGACACAGCTTGGAACTGGCTATCGGCTAGGGATTTGAACCCTGCAAAGTCCAGAATCGCCCTCCAGTTGGCACTTTTGGAGGCAAATTCCCGTAAAACTGACGATTGGCAGAGTATTTTTGCTACAATCTAAGGCTGTAGTTTTTTTACCTTGTCACACTGGTCAATTACCTAAACAGAGGTAGTTGAGACGCCCAGGTGACTTTTATCCATAAG
>CAYYOB010000117.1:0-2798 GCA_964473225.1 uncultured Polynucleobacter sp. | reverse complement strand
TGCCCAAAGCTGGTCGATAAGGTCGATTGTGTGACATAGCTTCAACAGTATCAGCGACCGCCAAGATTCTGGCTTCTAAGATGATGCTGTCACCTTTGAGCTTATTGGGATAACCCGAACCGTTCATGCGTTCATGGTGCTGATAAATGGTTTGGGCCAAAGGCCACTCAAAATTAATTTCTTTGATGATGTCAAACCCAGATTGTGCGTGCCTGTGAAGAGCTTCGACTTCATAAGACTCCAAAGGAATTGGTTTGGTCAAAATTTCAGCCGGCACACCAATTTTTCCGATGTCATGAATCAAGGCACTTAATTTAAGTCCTTCAACAATATGAACAGGTAGGTTCATTTCATTGGCAATCGCCACACACAAATGCGCTACCCGCAATTGGTGTTGATAGGTATAAGGATCACGAGCCACAATCACCTTGGTCAATGCATCAACTACCTCGTACATATTTAGAGCCAAGGCTTGTTGGTATCTGATCAGAGCAGTTTCAGCATTTTTTCTATCTGTGATGTCTCTGATATTGCACTGAATGACTCGCTCACCATTCACGCCATAGGCATTGCTGACGAATTCAACGCTGATGATTTTTCCGGCTTTGGTACGCAGCGGTAAATCACTGTACTTGATGTAGCCCTCTTTTTTGAGGGTTGCAAAGGCTCTGACCGAGGCCAATTTATCGACCATGGCGCCGATTTCCCAAAGCTCCATGCCAATCAGCTCTTCTTTGCTGTAACCCAACATTTCAATCAGATAGGGGTTCACATCCTGAATGCGCCCACTCTCAAAGTCTAAGATCAAAATGCCGTCGTAAGCAGTTTCAAATAAGCGTCGATAACGCAGATTGGTTTCTTGTGAAATCAGTGGATTTGTCATACCTCATAGTCGGCTGATGAGGTGTTTTTGTCAATGAATACTTTTGTGCCAGGTCAATGGCAATAGTATTAAAGCTTAGCCTTTAATCAAGCCTGGATTGTCTTCTACTTCTGTTTCAATTTCTTCCCAAGTACTGTCACCTAATTTCTTGACCGTTAACTTGAAGGTCCAGTGCTCTGGTACACCACAGGTCCACTCATCGGGTCCTGTTTGAATCAACACATTGGTTTGCTGACGGTGATCAAAGTACAAGTGATACACCTTGCCATGCAATGGATTGAATGAGAACTTGGCAGCGTGCACTTGCTCTGTGACATCCAGTCTGGATTGCAAGGCTTTCGCTTGCTTCATCAAGACATTGGCTTGCTCCATGATGCGATCGTACTCATGCTTGGCATTCTGACGAGCCACATTGACAGCTTTGTCTTTTTCTTCAGTGACTTTGATTGGCGCGAAGACAGGTGATCCCACTTCCATGGGATATTCAATACTGGCATGTCTGGCTGGATCGGTATCTTCGATGCGCATTTGAAACCTCTTTTGTCTCGCTTTATTAGCTATTTGCCATTTGTATGGCGTTTTGATAATTATAAGAACTTTAAGGATTTATTGCTGAAGCCCTTAAGAGTCTGTAGAGGGCTTTTTATCTTGGCTTAAATCAGGAGCTGGGCTGGTGATTGGCTTCAATGGCGGATGACACATTTTTTCGCCATCCCATACCTGACCGCACCAACACTCACCCTGAGCATTGATGATGCAGACTCCTGAACCACAACAGCGCTTATCTGTACTCAACTTAGATTCCTTTAATAGATATCATCTTGCAAGCGAATAAACGCCAAAAACATCTTATTAATGATGTTAATCTTTTTTGTCTGGGCTTGCTTGTGAATGGTCAAGGACACAAATCCATTTATTAAATAAGTCTTTAGATAGCTGACAAGCAAGAAAACAAGAAATCCTATACATTGGTTAATTGATTTCAATTAAGGCCAATCATCATGAATGATCAAAGTCTAAGTAAACAACCCATTTCTGAAGTGATTCGTGCACGCCTGAAAGCAAACAAAGTACGTTTCCATGCCAATGACAATATTGCTGCACATATAGAGCCAGGCGAACTTGATAGCTTGGTTGATGAAGTGTCTGAAAAAGTACAAGCTTTACTTGAAAGCTTAGTGATTGATACTGAAAATGATCACAACACAAAAAATACCAGCCGTCGCGTAGCAAAGATGTATGTGAATGAGGTTTTTAATGGTCGATTTGTAGCTCCGCCAGCTTTGACTAACTTTCCGAACATCAGCCGCCTCAATGAACTGATGATCATTGGCCCTATCACCGTTCGCAGCGCTTGCTCGCATCACCTTTGCCCCATCATGGGTCGCATTTGGATTGGAGTACTGCCAGATCAAGACTCAGCCTTGGTTGGCCTATCGAAGTACGCTCGTTTAACTGAATGGGTGATGTCTAGACCTCAGATACAAGAAGAGGCCGTGGTAGAACTTGCCAATATGTTGGAGCAAAAGCTCAAGCCTGCCGGCTTAGCTGTGGTGATGGAAGCGGATCACTTCTGCATGCAATGGCGCGGTGTTAAGGACAATGACTCGAAGATGATCAACAGTGTGATGCGTGGCGATTTTCTAGATAACTCTAATTTGCGCAGAGAGTTTCTGTCTTTGATTGAGAAGAGATAAGTTTTCTTAGCTCGGGTTTTAACGAGAGTTGGCCTTAATAAAGCTCAGCACATCATCGTAAAACTGCCTGATTTTTTTTGGTAAATAACCGAGTATTTTTAAGAAAATCAACTTTCGCCCTTCAAAAAAATATAAGCTTGCAATTTAGCTTCTAGCAGAACTTTAACCGATAAGATCGCTGAAGTTCCGTATTTTTTTGGAGGCGGCTTTTTCAATTT
>CAYYOB010000116.1:0-2806 GCA_964473225.1 uncultured Polynucleobacter sp. | reverse complement strand
TTTGGAATACAAAATACAACTCACCACATACCTTTTGCCTCGCGAGCTACTCAGTCGTATTTCACGATCGGTGTCTCTATTGCTAGGTCCACTAACCATTAATACTGCGTATTAGCCCTTAGGTGCGACCCTTCGGACAAACTACACTACCCTTTCTCATACCTGTTCGCAGATTGGTTTCGTATGGAAGTCAGCACCACCTGTTACTTTTCATTGCCCCGTGTTCCTTGCGGCACGTCGAACAATGTTCTTCCCCATACATCAGCTTCACAGTTACATCCACCGGTCTTATCAATGAACGCTGCCTCGCGGCAGTGAGCAGGCTTGTCTAAATGAACCATTGCTGGCGGAGTTATGTAGGAATACCTCCTTTGGCTGTGTCACCACAGTTATTCTTCGTAGACGGCAAGCCGCCTACAGGATGTTAAACCACCCTTAAATCTTTACCATTAGGAGTAGCACAGTTTACTATTCTCTTGCTACCTATTGTTGCCTACTTACAGTAGACAGTTACTAGTATCATAGGCTTCCCGCTTCGAACAAGGTTAGTCTTGATCGTAGACCGACGAGCTATGCTACTTCTAATGGTGCCCCAGGGGAGACTCGAACTCCCACGCCTTTCGACAATGGCTTCTAAGACCATCGTGTCTACCATTCCACCACCGGGGCAAAAATTTATCTAACAGTTTTAAAGAACAGTTGTTGCTGTCTTTGTTAACAGCATCTATATATTGTATGCTCTAAAACATTTCTTGTCAACACTTTCTGGTACCCTTGAGAGGACTCGAACCTCCAAAACCTACGACCTCAACGTAGTGCCTATACCAATTCGGCTACAAGGGCCTGGCCCGGCCGGAGGGAATCGAACCCCCATTTAGAGTTTAGAAGACTCCTGTCCTCTCCATTGAACGACGGCCGGATTAACTAGGGATAATGTGAGGAATATAAGGAACTGCTCTGGGACCGTGTCTTTGCTGTAGAAGCATTCTAGCTTCTTCGGCCGAGTTAGCTCCCACACGATCTTTAAATTCCTTGCCATCTGTAGTTCTAATTGTTGCTTCGTAAAGTTTCATATATATCCTTGGTACCCGAGGCCGGACTCGAACCGGCACGCCTATTCGGCGGGAGATTTTAAGTCTCCTGTGTCTACCATTCCACCACTCGGGCAATGATCTAATTATATGACATTAACACATATGTGTCAACTAAAATTTTGGTGCTGGCTGTTGGAATCGAACCAACTTCAACGGCTCTTCAGACCGCCGCTATGACCACATCAGCTAAACCAGCATTAGTCTCTTAAAGTATCAACTACTTCTACATCTACGCTCTCAGAATAGTATCCATTGCTAGAACCAAACCAACGAACGGTTACAGAACCCTTGCGAGTCCTAAACTTGTAGAATGTCCAAGTATATGATTCAGAGTACTCTGGAGTATGTTCTTCTTCATACAATTCGTCAGATACTTCTTCCGCTTCAACTAATGGAGAACCCACTAAGTCCTCTAAGTCTCCGCAGATGTCTTCTATGTACACTGATTCACAACAGCTTTGGCTGTGATAGAATCGCACATAGTTTGTATCCGAAAGATACAGTCTTAGCTCGTCACCATCTTCTGTTACCTTGTACAGAATACGTCCTAACAGTTCGTCGAATGTTCTCACAGACCCTGTTAGGTAGTTTAATGTTTTTACTGCTTCCATAATAACTCCTTTGGGGTGCCTTGGGGAATCGAACCCTCGCCTGCTGATTCACAGTCAGCTTTGCTACCACTACACTAAAGACACCATTGTATGGTATCGCGTACGGGGATCGAACCCGCCTGACTAGGTTGAAAGCCTAGTGACCTCCCAGAAGTCCAACGCGATATTGTTGGCACGCCTGGAAGGATTCGAACCTTCGACTCCTACCTTCGCAAGGTAGTACTCTGATTCCTCTGAGTTACAGGCGTATTAATACGTTCTAGAGCATCGCGACGCATCTTGAGCGGACGATGCTCATTAAGTCGATGTACAACAATGTACTCGACTCCTTCGATTGTTTCAGTCATACGGATATCGTCACAGACAAAATGCTCGTTATTAAAACGATTTTTAAACATTGTTGGTTTCATAACAATCTCCTAAATATGGCCGGCCTGGAGAGATTCGAACTCCCGACAGCTGGTTTCGAAGACCAGAACTCTTCCACTGAGCTACAGGCCGAATATGGTGCTCTAGCCAAGAATTGAACTTGAAATTCATTCTTACCAAGAATGTGTTATACCATTTAACTACAAGAGCATGGCAGGGGTGTCAGGGATCGAACCTGAGACGACAGAGTCAAAGTCTGTTGTGTTACCAATTACACCACACCCCAACAAAATGAATTTGTAAGCCTACGTCACTTTTATCGTAGATTTATTCAGGACCTACCGGCCGCCTAGCCTGACCTCGCTCGCGATGGATATCACTTGGGTACCTGTCCAGTTAGCAACCAATCTGCAGGAATCTTCCGATTCCCCGGGAGTTGAACCCGTCCCCTTTTACTATTTCGGTAGTTCGAACTTACCTAGATAGCGTGACTGTACTTGCTGACACTTACAAAACTTGGTAGTAACGGTGAGACTCGAACTCACGATAAACACCGTATGAAGGTGTCGCATTAGCCGCTATGCTACGTTACCATATAGAAACACACTACCAGTCCCCGGGACTCGAACCCACTTCTCTTGTAGTTTACCACGACTTTTACGGTCGGGCAAGTAATGTGTTTTTATATGGTAGGGGCACAGAGAATCGAACTCTGATTAATAGGTTAAAAGC
>CAYYOB010000115.1:0-2858 GCA_964473225.1 uncultured Polynucleobacter sp. | reverse complement strand
CTCTACAAGATTGATGCCATGATGGATGGTGACATTCAAGACCTTTTGAACGCACTGTCTGCCGAGCACCAAGCTGAGTTATTGGCCAGCTTGGGTGATATTTAAAGCATCAGCGTTCATCAGCCTGCTCAGTGTCAACCATACAAGAACTTCTTAAACAAAGCACTTTAGACAAAGTGGATGCCAAAGTATTGTTGGCTCACTTGATTCATCAACATTTGAATTGGCCAAAATCTGCTTTGATCAGCCGTGATACAGATGCATTGCCCAAGGCCTTGCTTGAAGAATGGGCGCTATTAGAAAAGCAACGCGCTGAAGGTCAACCTGTTGCTTATTTGATTGGTAAAAAAGAATTTTTCAATATTGAACTTAAAGTAGCCCCTGGCGTTTTAATCCCAAGGCCTGAAACAGAACTCTTGGTTGAATTGACGATTGATCACATTCAATCATCAGGTAAAAAAACACCCAAGATTCTAGATTTAGGCACAGGCAGTGGCGCGATTGGTTTGGCCTTGGCCAAGAACCTTCCTAACGCCCAAGTCACCTGTGTGGATGTCAGCGCTGAAGCACTCAAGATAGCCCAAGAAAATGCCCGCCTTTTGAATCTGAACTCAGTGAAATTCCTTCAATCGAATTGGTTTGATGGCCTAACTGGCGTAACTGGCCTGACCACAAACCTAGCAGCTGAAGATGGCGTATTTGATGTGATCGTGAGCAATCCTCCCTACATTCCAGCAGGTGATCACCACTTATCCATGGGTGACTTGCGCTTTGAACCAAGCTCGGCACTGACCGATGATCATGACGGCTTGATGGCATACCGCGCCATTTTCAAAGAAGCTTCTGCTTATTTAGCAGCGGATGGATTCATCTTGGTAGAACATGGATTTGATCAATCCAAACAAGTTTGCCAGTTATTGCAGGAACAAAATTACATCAATATCAAAGCCCACCAGGATCTTGCGGGTATTTGGCGCATTGCATCGGCTAATCGAGCGGCGTCTGTTAAGCTTGGCTAAAATAAGACATCTACATAAGGAAGTACCATGGACACACAAGCACAAATCAAAGAAATCGTTGAAAGCAACCCAGTGGTTCTATTCATGAAGGGCAATGCTCAGTTTCCGCAATGCGGCTTCTCAGGAAGAGCCATTCAAATTTTGCAAGCCTGTGGCGTAGACAAGCCACATACTGTCAATGTTTTAGAAGATCAAGACATCCGCGAAGGCGTGAAAGCTTATGCCAACTGGCCAACCATTCCTCAGCTTTATGTGAATGGTGAATTCGTCGGCGGTTCAGACATCATGACTGAAATGTACCAAAGCGGTGAATTGCAACAACTGCTAAAAGCCTAAGCAATACCCCTCAAGGTATTACCAATTATTGCTAATTATTTAAATGCTGGCTCTCATGAAGAGCCAGCATTGGTTTAGCATAGCGATATGGACACAACAATCGCTTTTCTATTACTGGCTCTTTTCTGCTTCATTGCTCTATTTAGTCTCTATTACGCTTGGCAACAAGGCCAAGCCAGGGTCAGAGCAGAAACTGAGTTAGCCGCTGAACGTCGTCAAAGTGCTGACAAACTAGCCACTCTTCAACAAACAGCGCAAGAAGCAAAAACTGTTCTATCTGATCAGTTTAAAAATCTTGCCAATGAAATCCTCGAAGAAAAATCAAAACGCTTTGCTGAACAAAATCAGCAAAACCTCGATATTCTTTTAAAGCCACTGCAAGAAAAACTCACCGACTTTCGTAAACAGGTTGATGAAACTTATCAATCTGAAGCACGCGAGCGTTTTGCCTTAAAACAGGAAGTTGAAAAACTGGCTGGTCTTAATCTGCGCATGACAGATGAAACTCGCGCGTTGACCAACGCTCTTAAAGGCGAATCCAAAACCCAAGGCGATTGGGGTGAATTGGTTCTTGAAACCATTTTAGAAAACTCAGGATTGCGCAAAGGTGAAGAATACCTTGTGCAAGATACTCAAACCATCAGCGATGGGTCGAGACTGCAACCGGACGTGGTGATTCGTTTACCTGAATCCAAGCACTTGGTGATTGACAGCAAGGTTTCCATCACCGCTTACACACGTTACATCCAAGCCGATGATGACGCCATCAAAACGGCTGAGCTCAACAGTCATGTTCTATCAATCAAGCAGCACATTCAAGGCTTATCGGCCAAGAACTACCAAGACCTCTACGGTGTTGGTTCGATTGACTTTGTGTTGATGTTCATTCCAATTGAGCCAGCCTTCTTGGCAGCGATGCGCCATGCGCCTGATATCTATCAAGAGGCTCTTAAGAAGAACATCGTGATCGTTTGCCCAAGTACTTTATTGGCTACAGTCAGAACCGTGGCCCACTTGTGGCGACAAGAACATCAAAATCGCAATGCCCAAGAAATCGCTCGTCAATGCGCTTCTCTTTATGACAAGTTTGTTGGATTTGTTGAAGACCTGGATAAAGTTGGGCAGCGCTTGGAACAAGCACAAATCAGTTACTCAGACGCTGTTGGAAAACTTAAAACCGGTCGAGGTAATTTAATTCGCACAGCGGAGAACGTTAAAAAGCTCGGCGTTAAACCAAACAAATCATTGCCAAGCAAATTAACAGATGTTGCGGACGATGACGAATAAGAGATCATGACTGTACTATCCTTGCTCTCTTACTTTTATTAAATTTTCTACAATCAATTTATAAAATTTTGACCGTAAAAAAAACCCGCATTCATCATGCGGGTTTTTTACTTCGCTCTTTTCAGAGCTTTGAGTCAGCGCTTGCGCAACTGACTCTGTCGGTTATTACTTACGACCGCGACGAGCAACTGGCTTCTTAGCAGCTGTTGCACGTGT
>CAYYOB010000114.1:1453-2863 GCA_964473225.1 uncultured Polynucleobacter sp. | reverse complement strand
TTTGATTGAAATCACTCAAGCAGAACCGTACGCCCCGATTTATGTGCGTTTGGCATATTCGCCTAACTAACATCACCCCCTAAAGAAATTTTTCCATGAAGATCATCAGCGACATCCAAGATTTGCGTGATCAATTGCGCGGCCAAAATCGAGCAGTATTTGTTCCAACCATGGGCAATCTTCATGAAGGCCATCTTTCATTAATGCGCTTAGCAAGACAGCACGGCGACCCAGTGATTGCCAGTATTTTTGTGAATCGTTTGCAATTTGGCCCAAATGAAGATTTTGATAAATACCCTCGCACCTTTGAAGCAGACGTTGAGAAGCTGGAAAAAGAAGGTGTGTACGTGCTGTTCGCACCCACCGAAAAAGATTTGTACCCAGAGCCTCAAGAATATCGTGTTGAACCTCCTCAGAATCTAGGCAAGATTCTTGAAGGAGAATTCCGCCCAGGCTTTTTCCAAGGCGTGTGCACGGTTGTTTTAAAACTATTCTCTTGCGTTCAACCGAAGGTTGCAGTATTTGGTAAGAAAGACTACCAACAGTTGATGGTGATTCGTCAAATGTGTCGTCAATTAGCTCTACCAGTAGACATTGTTCCAGCAGAAACAGTGCGCGCAGAAGATGGCTTGGCCCTTTCTTCAAGAAACGGCTACTTATCAACAGAAGAGCGCCAAGAAGCTGTGCAGTTGATTCAAACGCTCAAAGAAATCCAAGAAAAAGTATTGCAAGGCAAATTAACAGCTGCAGACATCTTGAAAATCGAACAAGAGGCTTGCGCCAAGCTAAGCAAAAGAGGCTGGGCACCTGATTACATCTCCGTGCGCAAACGCAATGATTTATTAAGCGCCAACGATGCCGACCTTTCTAGCAATCAGCCGTTGGTTGTTTTGGCAGCAGCCAAATTAGGTAAAACTCGCCTCATCGACAATCTAGAAATCTGATCAAGATGCGTTCACAAGGCTTTTCAATAGCATTGATTGCCTCACAAATACTGTTTGGCATCTCACTTAGCTTTAGCAGTCATGACAGCTTTGCCAAACAAGACAAATCCCCACAACCCCACCCCCAACGCATCATCACACTAGCACCTCATTTGAGCGAGCTCGTGGATTCAGCCGGAGCATCTGATCGTCTGGTGGGCGTGAGCGCTTACAGCAACTACCCGACTTCAGTCAAACAATTACCCATCACCAGTGATGCAAGATCCATTGATCTTGAAAAAATGAAATCACTTCGCCCAGATTTGATCATTTACTGGCGCGGCGGAACCTCCGAATCCCAGATTCAATCGATCAAAAAGACATTCAATAAAGATGTGCAATTCATTGCTGTGGAGCCTAAAAAGCTATTGGATATTGCTACTGATATTGAAACCATTGGCAAAGCCTTAGGCACTGACCTGATTGC
>CAYYOB010000114.1:0-1353 GCA_964473225.1 uncultured Polynucleobacter sp. | reverse complement strand
CAAAACAAGCAAAACAAACAACAAAATATCAGTCAAAGAAAAGTCAGAGTGTTTTATCAAGTCTGGGCACAACCCTTGATGACACTCAACAAAGATCACATCATCAGTGACATCATTCAACTATGCGGTGGCGAGCAATTATTTGCCAATGAAAAAGTTCTGGTCCCAACAGTCAGCAGAGAAGCTGTCATCAAAGCCAACCCAGAAATTATTTTTACCGCGGTAGACAATCAAAAAATGAGCAGCGATTGGTCGATGTGGACTTCTTTCCCACAGCTTGCAGCAACGAAAAACAAAGCATTTGTTGACCTAGATGGCGACATTATCAGCAGGCCATCACCTCGAATCATGCAAGGCGCGCAAAAGATCTGCGCTGAAATCAATCGACTTCGCTAAGTTATTCACTAAGTTATTTATTAAGTTATCAAGCTGGGACGTAAACGACTTGACCCTCAGCTGTTTGAGCTGTTGCAATTGGATGACCCAATGATTTTTCCAAATTAATCGGATTAATCACTTCAGATAAAGACCCTGCCAAATAAGTTCCATCATTCATGAGCAAGAGTGCATGAGTGAAGCCTCGATGAATCAAGCCAATCTCATGCAAGCTTGCAATGATGGTTTGATGACATGACTGACTTCTTTCAGTCAGTGTTTTTAATAGACTCACTTGATGACCAATGTCTAAATGAGAGGTTGGCTCATCCAAAAGAATGGCTTGGGTATTTTGCGCAAAACACGCCGCCAAAGAAACTCTTTGACGCTCACCCCCTGATAAGGTTTGCCACTGAGCATGTTCTAAATGAGCAACATCACAAGCTCGCAAAGCAGCTTGGGCTTGTTCAATCTCTTCTGCAACATTAAGATGCCATGGCCACTGGGCTGCCAAGACCATATCGATGGCTCTTAAGCCCACACCACCTAAGGGAAACTGTTCTGCATAAGCCCGAATCTTTGCAAGCTCTTCTGGCTTATAACTGAGTAGAGCAAGACCTAACCAATTGATTTCACCAGCAGAAGTATTGACTTGAACACCTGCAATGATTCTCAGTAATGTTGATTTGCCCGCGCCATTGCGACCGATCAAACACCAGCGCTCACCCTTTTTCACTTGCCAATTCAAATCTTTGATCAAGCTTCGTCCTGGAACCTCAACATCCAAATGTTTTGTTTCTAGAACGATGTTGGCATCTTCAACAGAATGAGTAGTCATCATGTATTCCAATGCCTAAAACGAGACAAGATCCATAAGAAACTAGGCACCCCGATCAATGCCGTGATGATGCCTACCGGTAACTGAGACGGAGCAATGATGGTTCTGGCAAACATATCAGCCAAAACTAAAAAAGTGCC
>CAYYOB010000113.1:0-2873 GCA_964473225.1 uncultured Polynucleobacter sp. | reverse complement strand
CCGCTTATGCTTGCAGGCTCGCAGTTCAAAATTAACAGCTGGTACAGCATTTCCCTAATGGGCAAACTAGGAAAGCCTTAAATTGTAGCAAAAAAAAGCCCAGGAGGATATCCTGGGCTGAAATCCACCTATTAGAGGGTGGAGGAGACAAACAAAGAATTAGCTAAAATCATCAATAGAAAATCATTTGTTGCTAGAAATTATAGTTAATATCGTCAATTATTCAAGGAACTTGTTGTTTTAATTGAATATTTTCCAATTTGTCTAAGGCAAACATTGATACTTAAATTAATCTTCTAAGTGAGTTTTTGAAAGAAATTATGGAAACAACGGTCAAATGGTTGGGCAATGATGGCATGGCATTTTCTGCAGAAACTGGCAGTGGTCACCTTGTAAACATGGATGGTGCGCCCGATGCAGGGGGTAGAAACTTGGCCCCTCGCCCCATGGAAATGATGCTGGTTGGGGCTGGTGGATGCACTTGTTTTGACGTTGTGATGATTTTGAAGCGCGCTAGACAGAATATTCATGATTGTCAGGTCACTTTGAAGGCTGAGCGCGCCAATGAGGACCCAAAGATCTTCACAAAGATCCATATGACCTTCAAAGTGAGTGGCAAAAATTTGGATAAAAGCCGGGTTGAAAAGGCTGTTGAACTCTCGCATGACAAATATTGCTCAGCCACCATCATGCTTGGCAAAACTGCAGAAATCACACACAGCATTGAATTGATCGAACTGTAATCAACTCAAGTAAGAAGTGCAGAGCCGGCTATTAAGCCGGATTCTGTCGCCCGCATTTTCATGCAGGGGCAACCATTCATCTAGTTTCACCGTTACCAGTGAAATCAAGCTCCCTACCCGCAAGCTCAGCGGACCGCCTCAACGCTTGCCTATTTGGGATTGCTCCGAGTGGAGGTTACCGCGTTTCACCGTAACTAAATACGCTCGTCTCTGTGGCCCTATTCCTCACGTCACCGTGGATGGCCGTTAGCCATCACCCTGTCCTATGGAGTCCGGACTTTCCTCCCCCTTGTTACCAAGGCAGCGGTTGCCTTACCGACTCTGCCCCGCTAGTCTAACCGACTATTGTCCAAGCAAGACTTTCACCGGCTCGAAGAGGAACAACAGTGCTGCTGCCAATCGGGAACTCATTCGGTATTTGTTGCGCCTGACGCTTCAAGATTAACTTACCCGTGTTTCTAGGCAAGTTATAAAAGTCCGGGCCGAAGTGACTGGCAAATCCCTCTAAACGATCAAGCGCGTTGGCTTGGTCAAATACTTCTGCGTACAAAGGCATGGCATGCCATGCTGTGTAGCAACCAGCACAACCACAGGCATTTTCTTTTGTGCCTTTGACATGAGGGGCACTATCAGTGCCCAAGAAAAATCTTGGGTTACCAGAAGTGGACACTCGCACCAATTCTTGACGATGCTCTTCTCTTTTTAAAATTGGCAAGCAGTAATAATGAGGACGGATCCCACCAGTAAAAATTGCATTGCGGTTGTAAAGCAAATGCTGAGGTGTGACAGTCGCAGCAATTGCACCAAAACGCTGGTTGTCAGCAGACTCTACATACTGAGCAGCTTGGCGCGTCGTGATGTGTTCAAAGACAATCTTCAAACCTGGATGACGATTTCTTAAAGGCTCTAAGACCTGATCAATGAAAACTGCCTCTCGATCAAATACATCCACATCTGTGTGCGTTACTTCACCATGGATCAGCAAAGGCATACCGCAAACTTCCATTGCCTCCAAAGCCTTCGCACACTTTTTAATATCCGTGACACCAGCATCACTGTTAGTGGTTGCGCCAGCAGGATATAGCTTGAAACCAACCACACCTTCTTGATGAGCTTTTTTCACTTCATCTGCAGAGGTGTTATCAGTCAAATACAAAACCATCAATGGCGTGAATGAACTGCCTACTGGTAAAGCTGCCAAGATACGTTTTTTATAAGCAGCCGCCATCTCTGCAGTGGTCACTGGTGGCTTTAAATTTGGCATGATGATGGCGCGCTCAAATTGGCTGGCCGTGTGCTTTAGCAAATCAGCTAGAACTTCTCCGTCTCTGATATGCAAATGCCAATCATCAGGACGAGTAATTTCAATTGTGTTGATTGAACTCATGTATCAAGACTCACTATCTATTAGCAAAATTCTAAAATCATTCACATTTGTCAAAGTAGGACCCGTGTGAACCAAAGTATCTAAGTCTTTAAAAAACCCATAACTGTCATGTTTGGCTAAACCATCTTTGGCCAATTGATGATCATTATTCATGAGTTTTCTGGATTCTGATGCAAACCATGCACCAGCGTTATTTTCACTACCATCAATGCCATCTGTATCAGCAGCCAACGCAGACAGCGTGCCAAGATCAGGGGTGGCCACGTACAAAGATAATAGAAACTCGCTACAGCGACCGCCGCGGCCTTTAACCTCACGAGGAATTGTGACGGTACATTCACCCCCCGAAAGAAGAGCCACTGGTTTTTTAAAGGGCTGGTCATGAAGATAAATTTCACGCGCAAGCGCTGCTTGCATCAAAGCCACATCTTTGGCTTCTCCCATCACGGTGTCTCCCAAAATAACTGCTTTGACACCCTGGGATTCACAATAGCTGGCGGCGGCCTCCAAACAAGAATGAGCAGTCGCCAAAAGATGATTATTGATTTGTTTAAAAATAGGATCGCCTGATTTTGGTGTCTCAGGATTTTTACCCGCCAGACCATTCTGCAAATAATCAATCACTACTTTTGGAATTTGACCTTGCAATAAATCATAATCTTTAAGAATTTGAAGCGCATCTGCAAATGTAGATTCATCAGCTGCACACGGCCCACTAGCAATACTGGATGGATTGTCTCCAG
>CAYYOB010000112.1:0-2956 GCA_964473225.1 uncultured Polynucleobacter sp. | reverse complement strand
GTGAGATTGCCGATCTTTGGTTCCACTGTTTTGTGGCTTTGTCTCAGTTCAATTTGCGCCCTGAGGACGTGATTGCTGAGTTAGAGCGCCGCGAAGGCGTTTCTGGCATTGCTGAAAAAGCGGCCAGAAAAGTTTAATTTCCCCTAAGTTCAGTCCTATGAGCCAAGAATCTAGTCACAATCATTCAGAAAACTGCATTTTTTGCAAAATTATTGCAGGTCAAATACCGAGTAAAAAAGTCTATGAAGACGAGGATTTGTTTGCTTTTCATGACATCAACCCAGGGGCGCCGGTTCATTTTCTGATTGTGCCGAAGCGTCATTTCGCGAATTTAATGAATACGACTAGCGCAGATGATGAATTACTGGGTAGAATGCTAACAATTGCACCGCGCCTTGCCCAAGAGCAAGGATGCCGCCCTGGCGACTCCGGGGGCTTTCGTGTAGTTATCAATAATGGTGCAGATGGTGGTCAAGAGGTTTACCATTTGCACATGCATGTGATGGGTGGCCCCCGTCCGTGGAATAAAAACTAATTAGGAGTTAAAAATGGGTTCATTTAGCGTTTGGCACTGGATTATTGTTTTAGTGATCGTTCTTTTGGTGTTCGGTACTAAAAAATTGCGCAACATTGGTTCAGATTTGGGTGGAGCTGTTAAAGGCTTCAAAGATGGCATGAAGAATGGCGAAGAGAAGCCGGCAGATCCTGCTAATCAGATCCAAGGTCAGGACGATGGCAAGACAGTGGATGTTCAAGCCAAGGATGTGAACAGAGGCTAAGGCCTCCAAGTATTGGGTGTGTTTGCCATGGTTGGTGCACACCTGAGCTTGATACACATCATCATTATTTTTAAGTTCATTTGACATGATCGATCTTGGAGTTTCCAAGCTCGCCCTCATTGCGGTAGTCGCATTGGTGGTGATTGGTCCTGAGCGTTTGCCAAAGGTTGCTCGCATGGCGGGTAATTTATTGGGTCGTGCTCAGCGCTATATGGCTGAAGTGAAAAGTGAAGTGAATCGTCAAGTCGAGTTAGATGAACTGAAGAAGATGCAAGAAGCTGCAACTTCTGCGGTGAAAGATGTTGAGTCCAGTATCAATCAAGTCACAAGTGAAGCCAGTTCTAGTTTGAACGATCCTGAATTCAATTATGACTTTGATAATAACTACGGTGTGCGTGAACCTAAAAGCAATGTGCGCCAAGGTCGCGATAGCTGGGGTGTGAAGAAAACAGCAATGCCGCAGTGGTACAAGCGCAATACTGGCGTTAAAACAAAGATTCAGTCGGGTGCAGCCAGAGTGAAGCGTTTTCGCCGTGCTGCTAGTCAGCAAAAAACACCAAAATCATTTTTTTAAGAGCTCAAGCATTTAAACCATGTCAGAAAATCAAACACCTGAAGCAAATAAAGAAGACGGAATCCAAGAAACATTCCTGTCTCATTTATTTGAACTGCGTGATCGCTTGATCAAAGCGGTGGGTGCTTTGTTGTTGGTGTTTTTGTGCTTGGTGTATTGGGCGCCAGATATTTTCCATTTGTTCTCAAGACCTCTGCTTGATGCATTGCCAAGCGGCGGCAAGATGATCGTGACCGATGTCACAGGCTCATTTTTCGTGCCAATGAAAGTCACGATGTTGGTGGCATTTTTGGGCGCCTTGCCTGTGATCATGTATCAGTTGTGGGCTTTTATTGCTCCTGGTTTGTATAACCATGAGCGTCAATTGATCCTACCGATTGTGAGCAGTAGCTATGTACTCTTTTTAGCAGGTATGGCATTTGCTTACTTCTTAGTGTTTCCAACGGTGTTTCAGTTCATGGCGCATTACAACGCACCTTTAGGTGCTGATATGGCCACGGACATTGATAAGTATTTGAGTTTTGCCATGACCACGTTCTTGGCATTTGGTTTGACCTTTGAAGTGCCTGTGGTTGTGGTGGTATTGGTCAAGCTGGGCATGGTCAGAATTTCCAAGCTCAAAGAGATCCGCCCTTACGTGATCGTGGGTGCGTTTGTGATCGCTGCGATCGTGACGCCACCAGATGTGTTGTCACAATTATTATTGGCTGTGCCGCTTTGTATCTTGTATGAACTTGGAATTTTTATCGCCAAGTTTTATGAGAAGAAGTTAGATCCTGAAGAAGAAGCTGAGGAAGCTGCAGCAGCGAATTAATTTACGAATTAAATTAATTAGAAATATAAAAAGTTAACAGTTAAAAAAACAAAGTTATTTAACTTCTACCATTTCCATCAGTTTTTCTAAGCGATAACGTCGCTGTCTTAAATTACCTTCATCCAAGCTGTTACTAAGTTCTGCATTTGCAAATGCTTTGCTGGCCATCATCAATGCTTTGCGTTGCTCGAGTGTTTCAATCAGGATGAGTCTTGGTGTTGAGCGAGGCAACTCTGCTCTGATGTCTACCACTGCACCATGTTCATGTTGGATCGCTGCAATGTCAGCGAGCAACAATTCTGCTTTTGATAAATTTAATTGATTCGCCACAATCACCCGATGACACATGAGAAGTATTTCTCCAGTGAAACGATGAGAAGTTTCACTCATCGCTTGAGCAACAGCGCTTGCTAGTTGATGCCAATCATTTGTCTTGGGATTGGAATGGCTTTCCATGATTTTAGAAAGTAATTCTTGGGCCTCTGGCACACCTTGTTGTGTGGCGTGCCACACCCAGTAGGAAGCTTGTAAGCCTTCAACTGTTTCTGAAAGTTGTGCACGTTTGCGCCAAAGAGCTGCGCCTTTGCGGTATTGAGCTTGGGGGTGACCTAGGTCGGCCGCTTTATCGAAATAAGTATCGCTGTCTTCGGCGCTGTAGCCAGAGTATTGGGGCATGCGATTAATAAGACCCAGTGCATACCAAGCTTCTCGTTCACCGTGATTGGCAGCAAGCTTGAGCCAATACACTGCACGCTTTAAGCGCGCATTGCCAGAGTTTGTTTTTGACTC
>CAYYOB010000111.1:0-3017 GCA_964473225.1 uncultured Polynucleobacter sp. | reverse complement strand
TCTCATAGCGGTAAAATCAACTTTCTACAAGATACGGCTTACTATGCAAAAGTACTCAAACATCAGAAATACATCAGGCGCTGCTTTTACTCTAGGCAAGTGGATTTTATTGGCTTCTGCTTTGCTAGGTTTAACTGCATGTCAAAGTCTCACCAAGTTCAACGAAGATTCCAAAAGTAAATTAGGTAAAGTTTTGAAGCCATATCGCCCAGACATGGTTCAAGGCAACTTTATTTCTAAAGAGCAATTAGAAAGACTCAAGCTTGGTATGGATCGAGAAGAAGTCAAAGTTGTTTTGGGTACCCCATTGATCACGAGTGTGATGCATCCAAATCGTTGGGACTATGTGTTTGCATTTAAGCGCGGCGACACTCAATTAGTAGAGCAGCGTCAAGTGACTTTGTTTTTTGAAAAAGATTTGTTGAAGAAAATCAATGCTGATGATCTGCCAACTGAATATGAATTGATTGCAGAGATTGACGGTATCAAAGCATCTCGTCGAGTTCAGCGCAAAGCAGTTGCGCCAGAGCTAGAAAGCCAGCATCCTGCCCCGACTGTGCAAACTGTGCCAAATCCAACGCAAGGCGTTGGAATTCCGCGTGGCGATACTAGGAATTGATCAAGGCCTTGCCATTAAGTAACAAATTTAAGAATCAAATAAGAACACAATAAAAATAAGCAGAGATATAAAAATGACAACTTTGAAATTTGCCATTGCAGGTGCTTCTGGACGTATGGGGCGCATGTTGATTGAAACAGTTCTAAATACTCCTGATGCTCAGTTGGTGGGTGCTTTGGATATTCCGGGCAGTGCGCAGCTTGGCCAAGACCCAGCAGCTTTTCTAGGAAAAAATACTGGCATCAAAATCACTGCAGATCTCAAAGAAGGTTTGAAAGACGCTGATTTTTTAATTGACTTCACAAGGCCTGAAGGTACTTTAGCTCACCTTGAGGTGGCTCAAGCGCTTGGCGTGAAGATGATCATTGGCACTACTGGATTTACTGATGTGCAAAAAGCGGCACTCAAAAAAGCCAGTGAAAAAATTGCCATTGTTTTTGCCCCAAACATGAGTGTGGGTGTTAATGCCACATTCAAACTATTGGAAGTTGCTGCAAAGATATTGAATTCAGGTTACGACATCGAGATCGTCGAAGCTCATCACAAGCACAAGGTGGATGCACCGTCAGGCACGGCGATTGGTATGGGCGAAGTGATCGCCAAGGCTTTGGGTAAAGAATTAAAGGATTGCGCTGTTTACGCCCGAGAAGGCCACACGGGTGAGCGCGAAGAGGGCACGATTGGTTTTGCCACCATCCGTGGTGGCGATATTGTCGGTGATCACACGGTCATGTTCTGTGGGGATGGTGAGCGGATCGAAGTCACGCACAAATCTGCCAGCAGAATGTCTTACGCGCAAGGCTCTGTGCGAGCAGGGCGTTTTTTAGCCAATCAATCCAAGGGTCTTTTTGACATGCAGGATGTCTTGGGGTTGAAGCAAATCAAAATTTAATTGCTTGCTAAATGATTGATGCGATTGATTCGATTTATTAAATTTTTTATTTAATACATTTTTAAGTGGTTTTTATTCTTAAGAAAAATACAAGGGTCTTGTTTTGAGTTCAGAAGTGACAGCAGTGAGTAAAGATTACGATCACCGTGCCATTGAAGCTGCGGCGAATGCACAGTGGAAATCTGGCGATGTTTATCGCGTGGATGAACAGGCCAAAGATCAAAAAGGCCAACTCAAGAAAAAATACTACGCTTGCTCAATGTTGCCTTACCCATCTGGAAAGTTGCACATGGGCCATGTGCGCAACTACACCATCAATGATGTGATGACTCGCCAGTTGCGCATGCAAGGCTATAACGTTTTGATGCCAATGGGTTGGGATGCTTTTGGTATGCCAGCTGAAAATGCTGCGCTCAATAACAATGTGCCACCAGCTGCTTGGACCTACGACAACATCGCTTACATGAAAAAGCAGATGGATGCGATGGGTTTGGCGATTGATTGGTCCAGAGAAATCACCACCTGTAAACCTGATTACTATCGCTGGAATCAATGGCTCTTTTTGAAGATGTTGGAAAAGGGTGTGGCGTATCGCAAGACTCAGGTTGTTAACTGGGATCCGATTGATCAAACAGTCTTGGCCAACGAGCAAGTGATTGATGGTCGTGGTTGGCGTTCAGGCGCTTTGGTTGAAAAACGAGAAATCCCTGGTTACTACTTGAACATCACAGCCTATGCTGAAGAGTTGTTAACTGGTTTGGAAGGTTTGGGTTGGCCTGAGCGCGTGAAGTTGATGCAGCAAAACTGGATTGGTAAGAGTTTTGGTGTGCGTTTTGCCTTTACTCATCAAATCAAAGATGACGCTGGTCAGTTGATCCAAGATGGAAAAATGTTTGTCTTCACCACCCGCGCTGATACGGTGATGGGCGTGACTTTCTGTGCAGTGGCTGCAGAGCATCCTTTGGCGTTGCATGCTTCAAAAAATAATCCTGCTTTGGCAGCCTTCATTGAGAAATGCAAACAAGGCAGCGTGATTGAGGCGGATTTGGCGACTCAAGAAAAAGAGGGTATGCCCACTGGCTTGAAAGTCACTCATCCTTTAACTGGTGAAGAGGTTGATGTTTGGGTGGGTAATTATGTTTTGATGAGCTATGGCGATGGCGCCGTGATGGGTGTGCCAGCTCATGATGAACGTGACTTTGCATTTGCCTTGAAGTACAAGATTGCTATCAAGCCAGTGATGGCAATCGATGGCCAAACATTTAATGCCAGTGCTTGGCAAGATTGGTATGCCGATAAGGAAACTGTTAAGGCTGTTAACAGTGGCAAATATGATGGCTTGAGCCACTCTGATGCAGTGCACGCAGTGGCCAAAGATTTGGCTGCCTTGAATTTAGGAGAATTGAAAACCACCTATCGCTTGCGCGATTGGGGTATTTCTCGTCAACGCTATTGGGGTACACCGATTCCAATCATTCATTGTGAATCATGCGGTGAAGTGCCTGT
>CAYYOB010000110.1:0-3209 GCA_964473225.1 uncultured Polynucleobacter sp. | reverse complement strand
GGGAACAAGTCAGTGAGGTAGTCACGCAAAATATTACCTGTGACAGAAATCGTGTCTTTGCCACGAATGATGCGCTCTAGTGTGTAACGCATCGCACGTGTTTGAGACATGATCTGAATATCCAAACCTGTGGTGTCGTGATCTTTTAAGTATTGAGTTACTTTCTTGATCAACTCAGCTTCGTGAGGACGGTACTCATCTAACCAGAATACGGCTGGAGTGTTTGATTGACGTGCACGAGTCACAGCCAACTTGACCCAATCTTTGATTGGAGCGTCTTTCACTTGGCACATGCGCCAAATGTCGCCTTCTTCCACATTCTGCTCAAGCAACACTGTGCCATCCAAAGTCACGATGCGTGCAACACCTGGCTCCGGAATCTCAAAAGTCTTGTCGTGTGAGCCATACTCTTCTGCTTGCTGAGCCATCAAGCCCACGTTTGGTACGCTGCCCATGGTCACTGGATCAAAATTGCCATGTGTCTTACAGAAGTTGATCATCTCTTGGTAGATGCGAGCAAATGTTGATTCAGGCATCACCGCTTTGGTGTCCTTCAAACGACCATCCGCACCCCACATCTTGCCGCCCGCACGAATCATCGCTGGCATCGACGCATCAACGATCACGTCATTCGGTGAGTGAAGGTTGGTGATACCTTTGGCAGAGTCCACCATCGCCAATTCTGGATTGTGCTCATGACAAGCGTGCAAGTCATTGATGATCTCTTCACGCTTAGAGCTTGGAAGACTAGCAATCTTTTCGTAAACGCTGCTCAAGCCGTTGTTTGGGTTCACGCCCAATTGCTTGAACAATTCACCATGCTTCTCAAAAGCAGTTTTGTAGAAAATTTTCACAGCGTGACCGAACACGATCGGGTGAGACACCTTCATCATGGTCGCTTTCACGTGTAATGAGAACATCACGCGTGTTTCATAAGCATCACGGATTTCATCTTCATAGAACTTGCACAAAGCCTTTTTGCTCATGTACATGCTGTCGATGATCTCGCCTTTTAAAAGAGAAACCTTTTCTTTTAAAACGATTGTTTTACCTGACTTGGTCACCAAGTCCATGCGCACGTCACAAGCGTGAGTCATGACCATTGATTTTTCACTGGAGTAGAAGTCACCACCGTGCATGTGTGACACGTGGGTTCTAGACGCTTGACTCCACTTACCCATGGAGTGAGGGTTGTTACGTGCATAACCTTTTACAGCGGCTGGCGCGCGACGATCAGAGTTACCTTCGCGAAGCACTGGGTTCACTGAGCTGCCTAAGCACTTAGAGTAACGCGCACGAATCGTTTTATCTTCTGGGGTCTGTGGATCTTCTGGGAAATCAGGAATCTTGTAACCCTGAGATTGCAATTCTTTGATGGCAGTTGTTAGCTGACCCAAGGCTGCAGAAATATTCGGCAACTTGATGATGTTAGTGTCAGGCAATAAAGTTAGTTTGCCTAATTCACTTAAATTGTTTGGAACTTTTTGGTCGTCTGAGAGGTAATCAGGAAATTCAGCAAGGATTCGAGCTGCAACAGAAATATCACTTTCAACAACTTCAATATCAGCAGGTGCCGTGAAAGCTCTGATGATGGGTAAAAAGGAAGCGGTTGCTAAATATGGGGCTTCATCTGTCAACGTATAGATGATGGTTGATTTTTCCTTGCTCATTCTTCTTTGTCCTCTTTTTATAGATGTACGTCTGATACTCAAGGGTGTAGCAATTTCGAAATTGATTTTAATCGCCGAATCTTTGATTATCCTTACCTATTTAAGCTAAGTAAAATAACTTGCCCTCAATTTTGCCCAAAATAGGGGCTTAAAATAGAAAAAAGCCCTGATAAAACAGGGCTTTTTAGCATTGTTGAGACTTCTTTGTCCTAGGTCAAGGAAGGGTAATCGGTATAACCTTTTTCAGTACCACCGTAAAAAGTTGAGCGATCGTAGGGGGTTAATGTCGCATTTTGTGCAAAACGCTCCACCAGATCAGGGTTGGAGATATACAGCCTGCCAAAAGCCACGGCATCAGCCTGACCCGATGCGACTGCTGCTTCCGCGCTTGCGCGGTCGTATCCGCCAGCCATGATGACTTTGCCTTTAAAGACCTTTTTAAATAATTCTGAAGTGCTTGGAACATCCATGGCCACTTCATCATTACCGCCTGCACTGGTTGAGCGAGGCTCAATCAAATGCAAATAGGCAAGATTCAAGGGGTTCAACTGCTCAATCACATGTGTGAACAAACCAATCGGATCTTTGTCTGACATGTCATTGAATGTGCCGTAAGGTGAGAGGCGCACACCCACACGATCGCTGCCCCATACCTGTATCACTTCATCAAGTACCTCTAAAAGCAAACGTGTGCGATTAGCAAAGCTGCCACCGTATTGATCTTGGCGTTGATTGCTAGAGTCTTGTAAAAACTGATCTAGCAAATAACCATTGGCTGCATGAACCTCAACACCATCAAAGCCAGCTTGCTTAGCAACTGAAGCTGCATGGCGATAAGTTTGAAGCAGGGCAGGGATCTCTGATACTGATAGCTCGCGAGGAGTTTCATAATCAGCTAATTGCCAAGAAGCTGTGTACACCTGACCTGTTGGAGCAATTGCAGAAGGGGCAACTGGTAAGCCATCTTCAGGATGTAAAGAAGAATGAGAAATCCTACCCACATGCCACAACTGCATCACAATTTTTCCGTTCTTGGCGTGCACTGCAGCTGTGATCTTTTGCCAAGCCTTCATTTGCTCGTCGCTATAGATGCCAGGAGTGCCTGGATAACCTTTACCCAAAGGACAAATTTGCGAAGCTTCGGTGATGATCAGTCCAGCGCTGGCTCTTTGGCCGTAATACGTGGCTGCTAATTCACCAGGCACATCACCAGCAGTAGCACGCATGCGGGTCAAGGGCGCCATCACCAGGCGATTTTGAAGAGCAATTGCCCCCAAGGTTTCAGGTGTTAATAATTTCATGTCTCTTTTCTTTTTAGAATGTTTGAATGACAACCATTTTAAGAAGTTTTTAATCAACCTGCTCAGTAAGGAATTAAAAATCTATTCATTAACATATGGTTAGCAATCTGTCTGTACAGAAGAGTAGCCTCAGTCCGAACATAACTTCAAACATCATTTATGTAACTTTTATTACTTTTGTAAGTTCATTGACCTATAATTTGTACACAATAATAAAAAACAATAGCCCTAGAGATAA
>CAYYOB010000109.1:0-3251 GCA_964473225.1 uncultured Polynucleobacter sp. | reverse complement strand
CACACGCAATCTGTTGAAGGTCGCATTCAAGTTGCTCGTGAGACTCTTGGTCTTGCTCTTGGTTACTTTGATGAATTTGAGAAGGAAGCGCAGGCGATGTTCAATCAGTCAATCACCGATGCTGAATTTTCAAAGTTGATTCAGACAATTTATCCAAAGCCAGATAAGGATGCAGCGAAAGTTGCGCTTACAAAGTGGGAGAATAAGGTTGTTCTGCTTGATGACCTTTATCATAACTCACCGACTAACGCTACAATCAAGGGCACAAAGTGGGGTGCATTTAATGCGCTAACTGAACGCCTTGATTACTATCGTTCAGGGCGTGGAAATTCTGAAACACTCATGGCGGGTGCATCAGGGTTTGACCCAATCTTAACCGCAGAAAAAAATAAAATTAAGAAATTAGTTTCTGCGTTTTAATAAAATAATCCTGAGCATGATTTAAAACTGCTCCACATGATCTCTTAGCTCAGTTGGTTAGAGCGCTACCCTGTCACGGTAGAGGCCACGGGTTCAAGTCCCGTAGGGGTCGCCAAGTTGATTTGTCGACAATGCCCGCAAGGTTGCGGGTGTGATTCTTATCATACGGGGATCATAAAAAATGCCCTGGAATCTGTTGAGAATGTCAGTGGGGTAGTGTACAATATCGCCTATGACAAAATGGACTAAGTACTCATTCGTTTGTAATGGCGAATGCGATGCACTAATCGAATATACATTTAAAGATGGCTACGGATGGCCTTCTGGTGTGATTAACCTCACATGCCCATGTAAATCAGATACGACATTATTGTCAGTGGAAGATGCTACAATATCACCAACAACAACGAAAGAGGAACAAATGGAAACAACAACACCACAGGTCATGACACTTGATTGGGTCGAGAACGATATCGTTACATCTAAGACATATACTGAATCAGATATTCGTCAGATGGTTTGGGTTAATAAGAATCTAACAAATAAGCAGAACGAGTGGTACAAAAAGGAATCACAACTTCGCACATTGCTTGAAGAAGTTTATGCAGATTCAGAAGACCAAGAAAGCCTTGCTAGCGTTGCAGAAATCTTTGATGTTCCTCTAACCAAGGAAGTTGAATACACTGCGTGGGTTCGTGTTGATGTAACTGTTGAGGTTGAACTTGGCGGAGACATGGATGCGATTGAAGACTTTATTTCATCTAATCTAACTGTTGATTCATACGATGCTCTTATGCAGGTTAATAATCACGAGGTTGATAGAGTTGAAGAGGGTGCATACTAATGTACTTTGAACTCACCGCTCCTTCTCAGGTAGCCTTTGCACGGGCTACCTGGGAGGCAGAGTTGATTGGGCTAGACCCAATGACAATTGCACCATTGACTTTCAATATCGGAACTGGTAGTATTGAGAAGGTAAGTCGTATTCGTGACAAGTATAATTTAATTGAAAGTTATACATCAGACTACGAGCCAACAGGATACACAGGGAGATAATATGTCAGACTACAAGGATGGTTTTGATGATGGTTATAAATTTGCTCGTGAAGAGTTGATGGAAAAGCTTGCAGAGATTGACATCATGGATATCGATGCTTGGATTCTTGACAGAATATCAGAGATGATAGAAGGCGGAACACTATGACAACTGAAGACCTAACAAGATGGATCGGCTGTGACCAATGCGGTACAGCTCAAGCAATGTATTTAGTTAAGCTTGTAGAAGGAGAACTATTCTTTTGCGGGCACCACTACAATGCAAGCAAGGCAGGCCTTGACAAGGTCGCATATGAGACGATAGAATTGAACAAGATAGAAGAACCAACACCTCAACTAGAAACGGCGGAATAAAATGGGCGACAGAGCAAACTTCGGATTCAAGCAGTCTGACGGTAATACAATCTTTTTGTATGGACACTGGGCTGGATACAACATGTTAGCAAATTTGGCTAGCGCTGTACTTGCAGCACAGCCACGTTGGAATGATGAATCATATGCAACACGTATTGCTATCTCTAATCTAATTGGAGATGACTGGGCCCAGGAAACTGGATGGGGCTTAAGTGTTGGAAGACTGCTAGACAATGAGCACAAGGTACCTGTAATTAATTGGACCGCTAAAACATTCACACTGTTTGAAGAGGACCTGACTACAGAAGTATTTAGTTTATCATTAGGAGACTTTGTAGAAAAATACAGTCGACTAGTTATGGTATAATTTAAGTAGGCCCAGGGGCCTTCTTACAAGTAAAGGTGCGGCTATTAGGTTTCCCTAGTCGTTAAATAAGGCAGGTCTTTTTACTTTCGTTGGTAGATCCTAGCAGCCTTTACATTCCCCAGCTTTTAGCTGGGGTTTTTTATTTGCCCACAAAAGACTTGAGGGTAACATATCTCTTTTACGGGTGTCAAGTAAATTCCCTGAAAATTCCACAATTTGAGATCAGCTTTGATCTATGTGGTGGGCATCACAGGCATTTGCTATTCCATTTGTCAGTGGTCTCATATATAATAATCCCATATCAACGAAAGGATATAAATATGCCAAATTGGGTGTATAACACATTAACTATCCAAGGACCTAAGTCTGAGGTAGATATGATTAAAGATAGATTGAATAAGCCATTTGTATTAGCACAAGAGACATATGGTATGGGTGATATTAGTCTTTCAGGATTCCCCACCAAAATTAAGCAGGTTGAATATAATAATCCTGTCTTTGCTTTCTTTAATATCCACTCATATAAAGATGAAGGTATTACTGATGAAGAGTATGCCTGCCAGCCTGCACGTGATGGTGTAGATATGAATGCACCTGATTGGTTTGCTAAATCTGTTGAGTTTGCCAAGACTCAAAAGGATTGGTATTCATGGAACAATTCTAATTGGGGCACCAAATGGGATGTGGCTGTCCGTGATGATGATGAGTATCCAAACACAGAACTAATTGAATATAAGTCAGATGGTGATGACAATTGGCTTGTCTATAAATATGAGACTGCATGGTCACCTGCTGTAACTATCTTAACTAAACTA
This sequence comes from uncultured Polynucleobacter sp., assembly GCA_964473225.1. Classification (GTDB taxonomy): domain Bacteria; phylum Pseudomonadota; class Gammaproteobacteria; order Burkholderiales; family Burkholderiaceae; genus Polynucleobacter. Next base: position 239 of record CAYYOB010000109.1, on the reverse strand, counting down.
TCTAATCTTGTTCCGAACTGCCTGCTCACATTAGAGTATGAAGAAGAAACAGGCTGGGGTGGGGAGTATGAGATTGTCCGTGGTGAAGTAAAAGAGATCCTGGAATATGAGAATCGTTGCTATGCATGTCAGTCATTTAATACATTAGATTATTGTGAAGATGGCTGTGGAGAATTCTGTGAAGAATGCAATCAAGGCTCTTGGCAAGATGAAGAGGCTATGAAAGAATGTCAGACCCA
>CAYYOB010000108.1:0-3302 GCA_964473225.1 uncultured Polynucleobacter sp. | reverse complement strand
CCGATGGTAACGCGCCTCCTGCGAAATGACGACGCATGCGATACCATCGGTGTTCTGGCAAGAATAATTGCCAATAGTTATAAACAAAAATTACTATTTAAATTAGTTAATTTAAAGACCCTTATTGAATGGAGAAGACAATGATTGCAGTAGGACAACAATTACCAAACGCCACAATTCATGAATTTTTAGAAGTTGCTACAGAAGGTTGTTCTGTAGGACCAAATGCTTTTGAAGTGAGCAAATTAACAGCAGGTAAAAAGATTGTTATTTTTGGCTTGCCAGGTGCATTTACACCAACATGCTCAGCTCAGCACGTGCCAGGTTATGTGGCTAACTTTGATGCGATCAAAGCCAAGGGCGTGGATGAAATTTGGTGCTTATCAGTGAATGATGCATTTGTGATGGGTGCCTGGGGTAAAGACCAAAAGGTGAACGGAAAAGTTCGCATGATGGCTGATGGCGCAGCAGAATTGACCAAGAAGCTTGGTTTGGAATTTGACTTAACAGCTCGCGGTATGGGTGTTCGTTCACAACGTTACTTGATGATTGTTGATAATGGCGTAGTGAAACATTTGGCCGTTGAAGCAGCTGGTAAGTTTGAAGTGAGTGATGCAGCTTCTGCACTAAAAGCACTTTAATCTACATATAAATATGTTGAAACAGCGCACCATTGCAGCCCCTGTTAAAACCGTTGGTATTGGATTACACACGGGCCGCAAGGTGACGCTTAAATTAATACCTGCACCAATTAATACAGGCATTATTTTTCATCGTGTAGATTTGCCTGGAGCACCTGGCATCAAGGCTGACGCGCACTTGGTGACCGATACACGTTTGGCCACGGTGTTACAAAATGGTGACACCCGAGTTTCTACCGTAGAACATTTGTTATCTGGTTGCGCAGGTCTTGGCATTGATAACTTGATCATTGAATTAGATTGTGAAGAAGTGCCCATCATGGATGGCAGCGCAGCTTCATTTTTATTTTTAATCGAATCAGCAGGCCTTCAAGAGCAAGACGCTCCTCGTCAGTTCATTGTGATTAAAAAGCCAGTTGAAATCAGAGATGCTGGCAAATTAGCTCGCTTAGAACCTTTTGATGGATTTAAATTAGATTTCACGATTGATTTCAAACACCCTGCAGTCGATAAGACTGGTCAAAGACATGTGATTGATTTTGCAGACAGCACTTATGCAAGAGAAATTGGAAGAGCCAGAACATTTGGTTTTGCTCATGAAGTAGAAGCTCTGCGCGAAATGGGTTTAGCTCGCGGCGGTAGTTTGGATAACGCGATTGTGTTGGATGAGCACCGAATTTTAAATAATGAAGAATTGCGCTATGACGACGAATTCGTGCGTCATAAGATTTTGGATGCAATTGGTGATTTGTATTTAGCAGGTCATCCGATTGTGGGCGCTTATATTGCTGAGAAGTCAGGCCATGCTTTAAACAATGCATTGCTCAGAGCTTTGTTTGCTGACCCAACAAGTTATGAAATAAAAGGCTTTGACGAAGCCAACGCCCCACAAGCTTATCAATTAAAAAATAAGCCTTTGTTTGCTTAAAAATTAGGCAAATCAGCCTTTTTTCCGATTTTTTAAGAGTTTTTCAACCGCGATCCGCAGCGGAGAACTTTCATCGAGCTGATTCATCAATTGAGACCAAGATTTTTCAGCGCTTGAGGGAAAAACAGGGGGTTTTTCAGTGCTTTGAACCTTGTTTGGGGATGGTATTCCAAGCCCTCCAGGAGCCTGTTTAATGGCCAAAGAACGGGCTGGATAACCCTGTTCTTGAAGTTTTAAGAGTATTGAGGGGGCCTTTTGACTGATTCGGGTGGCAATGGCTGCATTTGATACCAGCAGGGTCAATTGCCCGGTTTCATCTGAAAAGCCACCGGCTTTAACCAAGCCAATAGCCTTCTGAAGCCCGTTTTGATTGAGGCTCAGGTCAATTGCTTGCTGAATCAAAAGATTGTTTTCTGCCCTTTGCAGGAGGTCTCCCAGAGGGGTATTTTTTTCGATGCAAGCTAATGCGTCACGGGCATTCGCAGATGTCCGTCTGGGTGCTAAACTTTGAGGCTTAAATTTCCTCGTAAAAGTCATGGTTACTGGTCTTCTTAAGAAAATATTTGGCAGTCGAAATGATCGACTCTTAAAACAATATAAGCGCATTGTCGCTCAGATTAATAGTCTGGAGCAGGGCATGGCCTTGCTTGACGATGCTGCATTGCAAGCAAAAACAGCAGAATTCAAGTCAAAACTGGCTGCAGGCCAAACAATTGACGAAATCTTGCCAGAGGCCTTTGCGGTTGTTCGTGAGGCCAGCAAGCGTGTTATGAATATGCGTCATTTTGATGTTCAGATGATTGGTGGCTTGGCTCTTCATCAAGGAAAAATCTCTGAAATGAGAACCGGTGAAGGTAAAACATTGACCGCAACACTTCCTGTGTATCTGAATGCTTTAACAGGTAAAGGTGTTCACGTTGTGACTGTCAACGATTACTTGGCAGAGCGTGATGCAGCATGGATGGCAAAGCTTTATAACTTCTTGGGTCTGAGTGTGGGCATTAATTTGTCACAAATGGATCATGAAGCCAAGAAAAAAGCCTACGAGTCAGATATCACTTACGGAACAAATAACGAATTTGGTTTTGACTATTTGCGCGACAACATGGTTCAAGAATTGGATCAGCGTGTACAGCGTGGTTTGGCATATGCCATCGTTGACGAGGTTGACTCAATTTTGATCGACGAGGCACGCACACCTTTGATCATCTCTGGTCAAGCAGAAGATCACACAGACATTTATGTGGCGATGAATGCATTGCCACAGTATTTAACTCGTCAGTACGGCGAAGAAAAAGCAGACGGTACAGGTGTTATCACTCCAGGTGACTACATCGTTGATGAAAAGTCACATCAAGTATTTTTGACCGAGGTAGGTCACGAAAAAGCTGAGATTGCTTTGGCTCAAATTGGTTTGATCAAAGAAGGGGAGTCTTTGTATGCTCCTCAAAACATCACTTTGATGCACCATGTGTATGCGGCTTTAAGAGCTCACACATTATTTAATAAAGATCAGCATTACGTTGTACAAAATGGTGAAGTTGTCATTGTTGATGAATTCACCGGGCGACTGATGCAAGGACGTCGTTGGTCAGATGGTTTGCATCAAGCGGTTGAGGCAAAAGAGGGTGTGGCAATTCAGCACGAAAATCGTACATTGGCGACAATCACCTTCCAGAACTATTTCCGTATGTACAGCAAGCTTGCTGGTATGACTGGTACAGCTGATACAG
>CAYYOB010000107.1:0-3360 GCA_964473225.1 uncultured Polynucleobacter sp. | reverse complement strand
CCTCAGTGCTCACAGGCAAGAGCATTGGGCCCAATACATTTTTTGGAAAATGCTGGGGATAGGCTTTTTGCAAAGGTTCTAATAATTTTCGCTCTTGGGCGCTTGGCAAACTACCAGCCTCAAAAGATGCACCTAACTCACTGTTCGAGAAGTAACTGTCAATGCGGTGGTATTGACCATAAAAGAGCTGACGGTTCATCCACTCAAAATCCAATGCCAAGGTCAAAGCTTGACGAACGCGCTGATCTTTAAATATCGGATCACGCGTGTTCATCACAAAGCCTTGCATCCCTGCTCCGTTGCGATGCTGGAAATGTTGTTTTTTTAAAGTGCCATCTCTGAACTTAGGCCCAACATAACTCTTGGCCCAGTTCTTTGCTCGGTATTCAACCAAGGTATCAAACTCACCTGCTTTGAAAGCTTCTATTCTTGCCGTGTCATCTTTGTATAAACGATAAGAAACTTTTTCAAAGTTAAAAAAGCCAACACGCACATTTAGTTTGGCGCCCCAGTATTCTGGGTTTTTCTTGAAGACGATGTTTTTACCGATGTCATAACTCTCGATCAAGTATGGGCCACTGGCAACTGGTTTTTCAAAAGTAAATTGATTGAATGGTTTTCCGGCACCCTGCGCATCCTTGCCCCATTTATTAGAGAAAATGGGCATTGACCCAACCAACAGTGGCAACTCGGTATTTTTACGATGAAAGTCAAAACGAATCACTCGCTCAGAAATAATCACCGCTTGTTTGACATCCGCATAAACCGTTCTAAATTGAGGGCTGGCCAATTTACTCATCAGAGTGTCAAAAGAGTATTTGACGTCTTTGGCCAATACCGGAGAATTGTCATTAAAGCGGGCCAAGGGATTTAAGCGAAATGTCACACTCAACTTATCTTTGGCCAAACTGACATCTTCGGCTAAAAGCCCATAAGCAGATGCCACCTCATCAGCACTACCAATCAACAAGCTTTCAAACATCAATTGAGCAACGCCTGGCGCAGCAACACCCTTCATTGAAAAAGGGTTAAATTTGTCGAAACTGGTCCTGCGATCAGGATTAGGTAGATATAAAGTTCCGCCCTGGGGAGCATTTGGATTAACGTATGAAAAATGCTTAAAGCCAGGAGGATATTCCAGGTCGCCATACTGGGCAAAGCCGTGGGCGGCTAATGCACCTGTTGAGACACTCCACCCCGTCAAAACTGACAAGCTTAAAATGAGGGGTAAAAGTAAGGGTCTAATCATCTGCATGTGTGACAATTGTAATTAGACATTCACAAATTCAGCAAAAAGAAAAAAGGAAGCAAAAATGGGTTTCTTAACCGGTAAAAAAATCGTCCTAACAGGTCTACTTTCTAACCGTTCAATCGCTTATGGCATTGCCAAGGCTTGCCACCGCGAAGGTGCAGAATTAGCCTTCACATACGTGGGCGATCGTTTTAAAGACCGTATCACCGAATTTGCCGCTGAATTCAATAGCACCCTGATTTTTGACTGCGATGTGGGCAGTGATGAGCAAATTGACAAGCTTTTTGCTGATTTATCGGCCACATGGCCTAAATTTGATGGTTTGATCCACTCCATTGGCTTTGCCCCACGCGAAGCCATCGCTGGTGACTTCTTAGACGGTCTTTCAAGAGAATCTTTCAAGATTGCTCATGACATCTCAGCCTATAGCTTCCCTGCAATGGCCAAAGCTGCGCTCCCGATGTTGAATGACAAGTCAGCTTTATTGACATTGACTTACCTTGGCTCACAAATGGTGGTACCTAACTACAACACCATGGGTTTGGCAAAAGCATCACTTGAAGCCAGCGTTCGTTACCTAGCTAATTCAGTCGGTCCTAAGGGTGTTCGTTGTAACGGCATCTCTGCAGGACCGATCAAAACTTTGGCTGCTTCAGGCATCAAAGGTTTTGGCAAGATTTTGGATTTCGTTGAAGCGAATGCTCCTTTGCGTCGCAACGTAACCATTGAAGACGTTGGCAATGCTGCCGCATTCTTGATGTCTGACCTAGCAGGCGGCATCACTGGCGAAATCACCTACGTGGACGGAGGCTTTAGCCACGTTGTAGGCGGCATGGCCGAGGCTGAGTAAGCCATCCATTAAAAAACACGGGAGCGTATAATGACGCTCTTGCACGGAGAGATGGATGAGTGGTTTAAGTCACACGCCTGGAAAGCGTGCGTAGGTTCATAGCCTACCGCGGGTTCGAATCCCGCTTTCTCCGCCAGTTGTAAAAAATGCCCTCAATTTGAATCCAAATGAGGGCATTTTCTTTTGCTAGGAAAGATAATTGTTACTTCTCCACAAACGCTCTCTCGTAGACGTAGTCGCCTAACTGACCAAGGCTTGGTGAAACCTTGAAGCCTTTGGCATCAAGCATTTCCGAGATCTCTTTGAGCATCGATGGACTGCCGCAAATCATGCCGCGATCATTCGCTGGATCTAATGGTGGCAAACCAATGTCTTTGAACAACTGACCATTTTCAATCGCAGTAGTTAAACGACCTGTGTGCTTGAATGCCTCTCTTGTGACTGTTGGGTAGTAGATTAGTTTTTCACGAACCATCTCACCCAAAAACTCGTCATTGGGTAATTCATTTTTGATGTAGTCTTCATAAGCTAATTCGCTGACCAAACGCACACCATGAATCAACACTACTTTTTCGAAGCGTTCGTAAGTGTCAGGATCGCGAATGATGCTCATGAATGGAGCCAAACCTGTACCTGTGCTGAACAAGTAAAGATTCTTACCAGGATTCAAATCATCAATCACCAAAGTACCAACAGACTTTTCACTGACCAAAATAGGATCCCCTACTTTGATATTTTGTAGGCGTGAAGTTAATGGGCCGTTTTCAACTTTGATGCTTAAAAATTCAAGGTGCTCTTCGTAATTGGCGCTCGCCACACTGTAGGCTCTCACCAAAGGCTTGCCTTCAACTTCCAAACCAATCATTAAGAAATGGCCATTGCGAAAGCGCAGGCTTTTATTTCTGGTGGTGGTAAAGCTAAATAGTGTGTCGTTCCAATGCTTAACGCTCAGAACTGTTTCGGTGTTGTAACTGGCCATGGTATTTGCTCTAGGTTTTCGATGTTTCGTCGGTGTTTCTTATAACCTAGCATTTTAAACGCTTAAGTACTTGCCTCATCGTTTCTCACGAGAGTTAAACCTCAGTTTGATCAAAAGATACGACTTTATTTGATTTGAATCAGAGATTTGACAAGCATTGGCCCTGCCAAACGGCAAGGCCTGCTTTCGCTACTTCTGCAAAATCATTTGCTTCCTGCAACAACCCATCAACATCTGCTTTGGTGAGCACAATTCCGTCTATGCCTATTGCCCAGTCAA
>CAYYOB010000106.1:0-3404 GCA_964473225.1 uncultured Polynucleobacter sp. | reverse complement strand
GAACCTGTGTCTACCGCTTAGGAGGCAGTTGTACTATCCACTGTACTATGGCGAGAACTGAACAGGGCGCTAGCTTACCATCCACAGAGGGTGAGCAGGGTATTCGCCACATCGACCATCATCTCAGGTCTTAAGTAAGCAGCAAACACCAAAGCCAACAATATCAAAATCAATACTTTGATCACGATGGGGCGTTGGAAAAATGACATCATTTCAATCTTATTCATCACATTGCGGCGGCAGTGTTTTGTGGGGCTCTCACCAATTCTTTTTCTTTGATCGGAAGATTCACAAGAGCAGCAACAATGCTCAAACCAATCGCAATGATCCAAACAATGTTGTAAGAGCCTGTGACATCAAATAAATAGCCGCCCAAATAAGCGCCCATAAAGCCGCCGATTTGATGGGAGAAAAATGCAAAGCCTGACAACATTGATAAATACTTTACGCCAAAAATATGAGCAACAATGCCGTTGGTGAGTGGCACTGTTGATAGCCACAAGAAACCCATCAGTGCGGCAAATAAATAAGCAGTGACGGGACTTAATGGCAAAAGAATAAATCCTGCAATCACGATGGCTCTTGCGCCATAAATAAAAGCCAATAAAAGATGCTTCGGAAATTTCTGACCTAATTTGCCGGCAAAGTAAGTCCCAAAGATATTAAATAAGCCCACGAGTGCTAAGGCAATTGTGGCCACTTCAGGTCGACCCACATCAGGGTAAGTCGCAGACATATCTTTCAGATACGGAGCTAAGTGCGCTCCAATAAAAATCACCTGAAAGCCACATACCAAATAACCGAAGATCAATAACTGAAAGCTGCGTTGCCCGAAAGCTTCTTTGATCGCTTGAGCGATGGTTTGATTGCTGCCAGTTTGTGCAGGCTGGTAATTCTTTTCTCGAAGAATCAAGCTCAAAGGCAAAATGAAACTGGTCAAGATGGCCAAAATAATTAAAGAATTTTGAATGCCAAAATGAGTCAGTAGCTCTTGTTCAACTGGAATCATCAAGAACTGGCCAAATGAACCCATTGCTGCTGCTATGCCCATGGCCCAGACGCGTTTCTCCGGTGGGCAGTTGCGACCAATCACCCCATACACAACGCTATAAGTGGTGCAGGCCAAAGCCAAACCTAAAACCACACCCGTGGTCATCACAAAACCCAAGCTACTGGTTGATAAGCCTGAACCAATCAGTCCCAAAGTGTACAAAACACCCCCCAGGAGCATCACCTTGTAACCACCAAATCTATCAGCTAAACCGCCAAAAATTGGTTGAGTCATACCCCACACCAAATTTTGCAGTGCGATAGCAAGAGCGAATGTTTCTCTTCCCCAACCGTTGGCTTGGGTGACTGGTAAATTGAATAAGCCAAAGCCATGACGAATACCCATGGCCAGAGACACGATCAAGCCGCCAACGAGTAATACTTTGGTGAGGCTCATGGCAGTGCTCTGGTTTGTTTCGATGCTCACAAAACACCTTTAATTTTAAGTGCTTGTATCTCTGCATCACTCATTTGCAAACGTTCTTTCAGAATCTCATCCGTGTGTTCACCCAATAGAGGCGGTGGGCGATTTTCAACCACGGGTGTTTCACTCATGCGCATCGGACTGCGGACCAAAGGAACTTTGCCCGCCTTGGCATGAGGCATTTCCATCTTGATGCCTCTGGCAATCACTTGTTCATTTGCAAAGACTTCTTCAAAGTTATTGATCGGACCACACGGTACGCCTGCTTGTTCTAGCGCATTGATCCAGTCTTTTTTGGTTTTCTTGGCGACCATGGCACTCAAGATTGGTACCAAAGTCTCGCGATGTCGAACGCGTTCTGGGTTGGTCGCAAAACGCGCATCATCAGCCAATTCTTCTTGATCGCCCGCTTTTACAAAATGACGAAATTGACCATCATTGCCGCAGGCCACAATGATCCAACCATCCGATGCTTTAAATGTTTGGTAGGGCACGATATTTGGGCTAGCATTGCCCCAACTCTTAGGAGCGACGCCACTGGCCAAATAATTACTCGCCACATTGGCCATGGTTGCCACTTGAACATCCAGTAAGGCCAAATCGATGTATTGACCCACGCCGGTGCGATCTCGGTGCACCACAGCCGCCAAAATGGCAGAAGTGGCATACATCCCTGTAAAAATATCAGCGATGGCCACGCCGGCCTTTTGAGGGCCGCCACCAGGCAAATCTTCTTTTTCCCCGGTGACACTCATAAAACCACCCATGCCTTGCACGATGAAGTCATAGCCAGCGCGGTGAGCATAAGGGCCTGTTTGACCAAAACCCGTTATAGAACAATAAATTAGGTCTTTTTTAAGGCTTTTGAGACTCTCATAATCCAGGCCATATTTCTTTAATTGGCCCACTTTGTAGTTCTCAATCACCACATCGGTCTCTAAAACCAGTTTTTTGATGATTTCTTGACCTTCTGGGGTCGAAATATCCAAAGTAATCGATCTTTTATTGCGATTAATGGCCAAATAATAGGCTGCTTCGGATGTATCTTGACCCTTGGAATCTTTCAAAAAAGGAGGGCCCCATTGACGGGTATCGTCTCCTGCTTTTGGCCTCTCAACCTTGATTACATCGGCTCCCAGGTCTGCCAGGTTCTGCCCACACCAGGGGCCTGCCAGGACTCGACTGAGGTCTAAAACGCGAAGGTGATTAAGTGCTCCCATGGAACTCATTTTCGCATGTGGATACAATTCTTCGCCATGGCAACTAAAAAAACAGATCAATACAGCGAATCATCGATCAAAGTCCTTAAGGGACTTGAACCCGTTAAACAGCGTCCAGGCATGTACACCCGGACCGATAATCCTTTGCACATGATCCAAGAGGTCATCGATAACGCATCGGACGAAGCCTTAGGTGGCCATGGCCAGCACATCGTCGTGACCTTACATACTGATGGCAGTGTCAGCGTTGAAGATGATGGTCGTGGTATTCCGGTAGGGATGCATCCCGAAGAAAAACGCCCCGTGGTGGAACTGGTGTTCACACAATTGCATGCGGGCGGTAAGTTTGAAAAAGGTTCTGGCGGTGCTTACGCCTTCTCAGGTGGTTTGCACGGTGTAGGTGTATCAGTCACCAATGCATTGTCTAAGCGCATGGAAGTGACTGTTTGGCGTGATAAGCAAATTTCCACCTTGGCCTTTGAGGCTGGCTTTGTGGTTGAGCCCCTCAAAACAAAGATTGCCCCGATGGGCGACCGTCCTAACGGTACTCGTGTGCGAGCTTGGCCTGATGCCAAGTATTTTGACAGTGCTCAAATTCCTTTGGCTGAGTTACAACGCTTGTTGCGTTCAAAGGCAGTTCTCTTGCCAGGTGTCAAAGTCACCCTCATTCAAGAGAAGGGTGGCGAACCTCAGTCTTGGTTGTATACCCA
>CAYYOB010000105.1:0-3426 GCA_964473225.1 uncultured Polynucleobacter sp. | reverse complement strand
TGAGTTGGCCCAAAAACCTGCAAAGGCTTCAATGCCGGCAAACAGGAAAGTTAGCAGCAAGGCTGCTAACAGAATGCCGGCTTGATGAGACTCGCGGTAGTGAAGATGCTGAGCATCGCCCCTCTTATGCGCATGCAAATGAGCCGCATGCTGAGTTGCTTGCTTAGCATCTTTCATGCTTAGACAGCGCTGGTATCTAAAGGACAGCCTGTTTTAGCAATCACTTCTTCTTTGCTCACACCAGGTGCAAGCTCAAGTAGCTTCATGCCTTGAGGTGTGACATCAATCACAGCTAAATCAGTGATGATGCGATTCACAACACCCACACCTGTTAATGGCAAAGTGCAGTTTGGCAAAATCTTGATGTCTTCTGTGCCATCTTTTTTCTTGGCCACGTGTTCCATCAAGACCACCACGTGTTTCACACCAGCGACCAAGTCCATCGCACCGCCCATGCCTTTGACCATCTTGCCTGGGATCATCCAGTTGGCCAAGTCACCTTTTTCGCTGACTTGCATCGCTCCCAAAATGGCAATATTGATTTTTCCGCCGCGAATCATGCCAAATGAATCAGCTGAAGAAAAAATCGCAGAGCCAGGCAATGTGGTGATGGTTTGTTTACCAGCATTGATCAAATCTGCATCAACTTGATCTTCTGTTGGGAATGGGCCAATGCCCAACAAACCGTTTTCTGATTGAAGCCAAACTTCAATTTCTTTTGGTACGTGGTTCGCTACCAAGGTTGGCAAGCCAATGCCCAAGTTAACGTAATAACCATCTTTTAATTCTTTGGCTGCACGTGCAGCCATTTCATCACGATTCCATGCCATGATCTTGCTCCTTAAGCCTTACTAACAGTGCGCTGTTCGATGCGCTTTTCTGGATTTTTGTTTAACACGATGCGATGCACATAAATACTTGGTGTATGAACATCAGCAGGCTCAAATGCGCCGTTCTCAACAATCTCTTCGACTTCGACCACGGTGATCTTGCCAGCCATCGCGCACATTGGATTGAAGTTGCGCGCTGTGTGGCGGTAGATCAAGTTGCCAGCTTTGTCAGCTTTCCAAGCTTTCACCAAAGCAATGTCTGCCACCAAAGAGCGTTCCATCACATATTTCTCGCCATCGAATTCGCGAATCTCTTTACCATCGGCCACGATCGTGCCAACACCAGTCTTAGTAAAGAAAGCAGGAATGCCACAACCACCTGCGCGAAGTTTTTCTGCCAAGGTCCCTTGTGGTGTGAACTCAAGTTCTAACTCACCAGCCAAGTATTGACGCTCAAACTCTTTGTTCTCACCCACATAAGATGAAATCATTTTTTTGATTTGGCGAGTTTCTAGTAATTGGCCTAAACCAAAGCCATCCACACCAGCGTTATTAGAGATAGCTGTTAAATTGGTTGCCCCCGTATCGCGCAATGCAGCGATCAATGCTTCAGGAATGCCACACAAACCAAAACCACCCACTGCAAAAGTTTGGCCATTTTTGACAATATCTGCCAAAGCCTCTTTTGCAGAACCGTAAACCTTATTCATGAAAAACTCCCATTTGATTCAAAGATAGCTGGTTTTAATCTCTAAAACCCATTGTTTTGCTGACTATTCATCAAGCAAACAATATGCCAAACCCCTATTTATATACCATTCTATTGACGTTACCTTGACAGAATTAACCCAAGAGCGACCTAAATGCCCTAAACCCTTGTAATACATGAACTAAAGGGGGTGCTAGTATCTGTTTTGCACTCAGTTAAAGCATGATTTGAGATTGATCTTAAAATCACAACTGTTAAAACATTGATTCAGTGAGTCAGAAGAACTCATTTTGGAGATTGCATGAATACCAGCCCTGAGCTACTTGAACAATTTGGTCCGCGTGAATCTATGGACTATGACGTCGTCATCGTCGGTGGTGGCCCCGCTGGTTTATCAGCCGCCATTCGCTTAAAGCAATTGAGCGCCGAAAAAGGTCAAGAGATCTCTGTCTGTGTTTTAGAAAAAGGTTCCGAAGTTGGCGCACATATCTTGTCAGGCGCCGTGATGGACCCAATCGGCATCAATGAGTTGATCCCTGACTGGAAAGAACAAGGTGCACCACTCAACACTGCCGTGAGTGAAGATCGTTTCATGTTCCTCACCGAGAGCAAGTCATACACCACCCCTCAATGGATGTTGCCTAACTGCTTTAAAAATCATGGCAACTATGTCGTGAGCTTATCGAACTTCACCCGTTGGTTAGGCACTCAAGCCGAGAACCTTGGCGTAGAAATTTTCCCTGGCTTTCCAGCCGCAGAAATTTTGTATGGTGAAGCAGGTCAAGTAGTTGGTGTGGCCACCGGTAATTTAGGCGTTGGTCGTGATGGCCAAGCCACTGAAAATTTCCAACTTGGCATGGAGTTACGCGCCAAGTACACATTGTTTGCTGAGGGTGCTCGCGGTCACTTAGGTAAACAATTGATCGAAAGCTATCAATTAGACGAAGGCAAAGATCCTCAGAGTTATGGTCTTGGTATCAAAGAGTTATGGGAAATCGATCCAGCCATGCATCAAGAAGGCTTGGTGATTCACACAGCAGGCTGGCCACTCAGCTCTGATACTTATGGTGGTTCATTTTTGTATCACCTAGAAAATAATCAAGTAGCCGTAGGTTTTGTTGTTGGCTTGTCTTATAGCAATCCTTACCTCAGTCCTTTTGAAGAGTTTCAGCGTTACAAAACTCATCCAAGCGTGCGCAAGTTCTTCGAAGGCGGCAAACGCATTGGTTATGGTGCACGCGTGATCACGGCTGGTGGCCTGAACAGTTTGCCAAAGACTGTGTTTCCAGGTGGCGCTTTGATTGGTTGCGATGCAGGCTTTTTAAATGCGTCTCGCATCAAAGGTAGTCATGCAGCGATCAAGACCGGCATGATGGCCGCTGAGGCTGCCTTTGAAGCTGTCACACAGAATCGCTCTGGTGATGAGTTAAGCGCTTACCCAGAGGCTTTCAAGAAGAGCTGGTTGTATCAAGAATTGAACAAGGCACGCAACTTCAAACCATGGATGGGCAAAGGTTTGTATGTGGGCACCTTAATGGTGGGCATAGAGCAAAAGTTATTCGGTGGCAATGTGCCATGGACAGTTCACACACAGTACGCTGATCACGAGTATTTAAAACCGGCTGATCAATGTCAAAAAATTGACTATCCAAAACCTGATGGAAAAATTACTTTTGATAAATTGTCTTCAGTGTTTATCTCCAATACAAACCATGAAGAAAATCAGCCAGCGCATTTAACGCTGCTTAATTCAATGGTGCCAGTCATCACCAACTTACCGGTGTTTGATGGTCCAGAGCAACGCTACTGCCCTGCTGGCGTTTATGAATACATTGAAGTGGCAGGTAAACCCAAGCTGCAAATTAATGCACAAAACTGTGTCCATTG
>CAYYOB010000104.1:0-3559 GCA_964473225.1 uncultured Polynucleobacter sp. | reverse complement strand
GCCTCGAACATGTTCATCGGTTAATTCCGCATGTGCCGCATCTGCGAGTAATCCCCATTTACCATAACGAGCTTGCCCAGAAATCATGGCAGCACCCGATAGATGCTTAAGAACGTCACCTGCGGTTATATCTGAAGATGAATTTGTTTCTGGAAGTGGAGCTTCAGTGCTGATCCCTGGTAACCATGCATAAGGAGTCAGGGAGAATTTCCACTCATTGGTGATGGGTGCAATTGGATTGGTACTTTCATTTGCTTGAGCATGAGTAGCCAATAAAAGGCTGGCGCATAGACCAAGACAAGCAGTTTTGATGTATTTAATTTTCATGAAATTGACCATATTTTTGTTGGGCAAATTAAAGCATAGCGAGCGAAATACACCATTAGCTCTGAGGTGAATGGCTGGCATTGATGAGGGAGTTAATCCCTAGAATTTTTAAATTGAGGCAATCGCCCCACAGGTGTAATAATCACCAAAATACTGTTTTATTGAGAGATATACTCATTTTTCATGAAATCTCATGAAACTCAATAAAATCAAATGATTGACAGCAATGATCCGCATTACAAATAACAGGAATCAGTAAAGACAAATGAGCACAACCAGAAAAAACGATCGCTTGGTGTGGGTAGATATGGAAATGTCAGGTCTTCTGCCAGAAACAGACCGTATTTTAGAAATTGCCATGATCGTGACCGATGGAGATTTGAACATTGTTGCTGAAGGACCTGTTTTGGTGGTTCACCAAGAAGATGCTGTTTTAGATCGCATGGATGCTTGGAACAAAGGCACTCATGGTAAATCTGGTTTGATTGATAAGGTGAAGGCATCTACCTTGACTGAAGCCGAAGTTGAGGCAGAGTGCTTGGCATTTTTAAAGCAACACGTGAAATCAAGTATTTCTCCGATGTGTGGCAATACCATTCATCAAGATCGCCGCTTCATGAATCGCTACATGCCTAAGTTGGAAGCTTACTTTCATTATCGAAACATCGATGTTTCAACGATTAAAGAATTATGTAAGCGCTGGCAACCTGAAATCGCTAAGGGCTTCTCAAAGCAACAAGCCCACACTGCCTTGGCTGACATCATTGAGTCAGTAGAAGAGTTGCGCTATTACAGAGAAAAACTATTCATCCCAACCATCGGTGATGACCCAATCGTTGAGGGTAACTAAGTAAGCTCGTAAATAACAAACAAGCAATAAACCAACTCAATAAAAGAAAAATATGCTTTCTCAAGACGCTAATATGTTTTTAAGAATCACCGCTGTTATCACACCAGTGGTGTTGATCATTTTGGTGGGTTGGTTGTATGGGCGTAAAGCTCACCCTGATATGTCAGGTATCAATCGTGCAACGCTGGATGTGATTGCGCCACTCTTAGTTGTTTCTGCGTTTGTGAGCAAAGACTTTGAATTATTAGATCAATGGAGTTTGTTGCTCTGTGGAATTGCGGTAGTGTTGGGTTCGGGTATCTTGGCTTGGCCGATTGCCAAGATATCTGGCATGGACCCTAAAACATTTGTGCCTCCGATGATGTTCAATAACTGCGGCAACATGGGTTTGCCTTTGGCTGTATTTGCCTTTGGTAGTGCTGGACTTGCTCCAGCTGTGGCATTGTTTGCGATTTCTAATTTGATGCATTTCACTTTGGGAGTCAAGCTGGTGAATCCCAAAGCATCAGTGAAAGGTGTTTTTGCAAATCCGATGGTGATTGCCACCATACTGGGTGTTTTCCTTTCAAGCACCAAACATCTTTATACCTTGCCAGAACCTTTGTATCAATCCATCAAATTATTGGGTGATGCCACAGTGCCCTTGATGTTGTTCTCTTTGGGTGTGCGCATGAAAGATGCCAATTTGAAACATTGGCGTGAAGGATTCTTAGGTGCTGCGATTTGTCCAATCGTGGGTTTGACTGTCGCATTGATCATTGCACCTTTTATCGAAATGACTGATCTTCAAAGAGGGCTTTTGTTTGTGTTTGCTAGTTTGCCGCCAGCGGTTTTGAATTTCTTGGTGGCTGATCGCAATAAACAAGATCCTGAAATAGTTGCTTCGATTGTTTTACTTGGCAACTTATCAGCCATGATTTTCGTGCCTATAGGCTTGTACCTTGGTTTGAGGTAAGAAATTCAAGCCAAATTAATTCAAATCAAGTCAGTATTTACTGCGTAAAATTATTTCGCTCTGATCGCTGATTTAGGGCGGAATGCTTTGATCACAGTTTCATTGGTCTCTACATAAGGGCCGCCGATCAAATCAATGCAGTAAGGCACGGCTGCAAAAATACCTGGAACGATTGATTTGCCATCGGCATCCTTCAAGCCTTCCAAGGTTTCTTGAATCGCTTTCGGTTGTCCCGGTAGATTGATGATCAAGGCTGCATGGTTCTCGATTTCTCGAAGGGCTGCCACCTGCCTAGATAAAATGGCTGTAGGGACGAATTTAAGGCTGATTTGGCGCATTTGTTCGGCAAAGCCTGGCATCTCTCTACTCGCAACCGCCAACGTTGCCTCGGGCGTCACATCTCTTCTGGAAGGCCCTGTGCCTCCAGTGGTTAAAACCAAGTCGCAACCAACTTCATCCACGAGCTCTTGGATGGTTTTTGAAATCAATTCTTTTTCATCAGGAATCAAGCGAGACTCCACATGCCAAGGGGAGGTCAGGGCTTTGGTAAACCAAGATTCAAGGGCTGGAATGCCTTCATCTTGATAAACCCCGCTGCTGGCACGGTCTGAAATTGAAATCAAGCCAATCCAAATTTCATCTGGATGTTGGCGTTTTGTATTTTTAGTATTGGTATTTTTTGCACTCATACGTCAATTCTAGCTATGATTGCGGAATGTTTTCACATTCACCCACACAATTACAAGAATTAGTCTCTTATTTATTGGCTGAAGCCAAGGCTTTGGGGGCTACAGATGCTGCCGCAGAGCTTTCTGAGGGTAGTGGCTTATCGGTCTCTGTGCGCAAAGGCAATATCGAAACCATTGAGCAAAATCTTGATAAGCAAGCTGGTGTCACGGTGTTCATTGGTCAAAGACGCGGCAATGCTGGTACCAGTGATTTTTCAAAAGAATCTCTCAAGGCCAGTGTTAAAGCAGCTTTTCACATTGCGCAGCACACAGCTGAAGATGATTGTGCTGGATTGGCTGAAGCCGATCTACTAGAAAAAAATCCCAAAGATTTGGATCTCTACCATCCTTGGAACATCAATACTGCCCAAGCTGTGGAAATTGCCAGAGATGCTGAGCGTGGTGCTTTTGCTGTGAGTAAAAATATCACCAACAGTGATGGTGCCACTGTGTCTGCACAGCAGTCACATTTCATGTTGGGGACTAGCAATGGTTTCATGGGTGGCTATGCCATCTCTCGTCATTACATTGCCTGCACTCCTATCGCCAGTGCAACAAGTAAAAAAGGTGCTGCCATGCAGCGTGATGATTGGCACACAACTGCTCGCTCAGCAGAGGACATGGCCAGACCGGGAGATGTTGGTGCCTGCAGTCGTCAAGATCCGACTCGACGTTTCTTTCTGGAGTTGTGGCAACGAT
>CAYYOB010000103.1:0-3587 GCA_964473225.1 uncultured Polynucleobacter sp. | reverse complement strand
TTTTAGGAAATAAAAAAGGCTGCCTAGGCAGCCTTTTTTAATCTCAGAAGAGAAATTACTTGCGCTTGTTTACAGCGTCTTTGAAAGCTTTACCAGCTGTGAACTTAACAGTCTTAGCAGCTGCAATCTTGATTGCTTCGCCAGTCTTTGGGTTACGGCCAACACGTGCAGCACGCTTGCCTGAACCGAATGTACCGAAACCGATCAATTGAACCTTGTCACCTTTAGTAACAGCCTTGATGATTGTGTCGATTGATGTGTTCAAAACACGCTCAGCAGATGCCTTAGAAATGTCTGCGTCTTTTGCAATTTTTTCTACTAATTCAGCTTTATTCATTTTTTACCTTTCAACTTAGAAACTGGGAGTCTGTACATTCAGTTATATTTTTTTAATTAAAAACTTATTCCTGATGCACTGACGACATTAAATCACATAATCACTGTGGGAGCTAGTATTTATAACCTTCTTTAGGGTTTCACCTATGTTTTATAGTGCTTGCAGGCTTATACCAGATTATTTCCCAATGAATTCAAGGCTTGCACCTTTTTAAAGCGTGAGCTTTTCTAACCCACCCATGTATGGTTGCAAAGCTTTAGGTATTTTGATGCTGCCATCGGCTTGCTGATAGTTCTCAAGGATCGCAACTCCAGTTCGCCCAACAGCTAAACCAGAACCATTCAGTGTGTGCACCAACTCTGGTTTATCTTGACCCGTTTTAAAGCGAGCCTGCATGCGTCTAGCTTGAAAATCACCCATGTTTGAGCAAGAGCTGATTTCACGATACGTATTTTGTGCCGGCAACCAAACCTCTAGGTCATAGGTTTTAACGCTGCCAAAGCCCATATCGCCCGTGCACAAGAGGACCTTTCTGTAAGGAAGCTCTAGTTTTTGCAAGATAGCTTCTGCATGCGATGTTAATTCTTCCAAAGCAGCCATAGATGCTTCTGGTTTGGTAATTTGCACCAATTCGACTTTTTCAAATTGATGTTGGCGAATCATGCCGCGTGTATCACGACCGTAGCTACCTGCTTCAGATCTAAAGCAAGGGGTGTGAGCCACAAATTTCTTGGGTAATTGCTCAGACGGTGTGATGGTGTCACGCATTAAATTGGTGACAGGCACTTCTGCTGTTGGGATGAGATAAAAATTCTCATAAACAGCTTCAACTGATTCATCTTGATCGTCACCACCTACTTTTCGTGGCACTTTGAATAAATCAGCTTCAAATTTTGGTAATTGACCAGTGCCCTTCATGGATTCAGCATTCACAATGAAAGGCACTGCTACTTCGTGATAACCAATTTGAATATGTTGATCCAACATGAATTGAGCCAAAGCTCTGTGCAAACGAGCAATCTGGCCATGCATCACGGCAAAGCGTGAACCTGTTAACTTTACGGCACTATCAAAGTCTAGTCCCAATGGCGTTGCCAAATCAACGTGATCTTTAATAGGAAAATCAAAACTTGGAATATTGCCCCAACGCAAAACTTCCTGATTGGCATTTTCATCTTTGCCAGATGGCACAGATTCGTGAGGAATATTAGGGATATTCAATAAAAAGTTGTTGAGTTGAGACTGAACAACTGTGAGCTTTTCAGTGAGAGCCTGTAATTCTTGGTTCACCGCAGTAGATTCAGCCATTTCAGCGCTGGCATCTTCACCCTTGCCTTTTTTCATGCCAACAGCTTTAGCCAATTGATTGCGCTTGGCTTGCAATTCTTCTGAGCGACTTTGTACTTGCTTGCGATCAGACTCCAAAGAAACAAAAGTATCTTTATCAAGAATAAATTTCCGCTCTGCCAAACGTGCGGCAACGGTATCAAGGTCTTTGCGTAACAGCTGAATATCGATCATGAGTTTCTCAATGCTATTTTTATATTTACTGCTCTATGCTTGTTGCTTAGTTTGATGCTTAATTTGGCACTTAGTTTTTACTGAACATTTAGAACGTCCGCGCCAGCAGGCGGTGAAAATTTAAATGTATTTGGCGACAAATTAATGTTTGTACGAATTTTACTCAGATTAATCAGAACAATCGTACCAAAGTTGTCATGTAACTCTAAGCCAGCAGGCAGACCATTGGACATTCCAACGCCGATTCGGCTGTAAGGCATGTCTCCTGAACTACCTGAAGCTTTGGGTTTTAACTCCACCCAAAACATGCCGCCCTTTTCGCCACCAGGGATCAAGTCAAAATATTCCTCTGCCATGGCACCACCAAAAAGAATGGCTGCAGGGCTTGCACTCAATCCTTTGCTTGCAGGACGCACAGTCAACTGATTAAGGTCTTTATCCCAGAGCAATAACTTCTGACCATCGGCAATCACTTTTTGCTCAAAAGGTTTGATGGTCTCCCAAACAAATTTACCTGGTCTTTGAAAAACAAAACGTCCTTGGCTCTTGCGCAAGACCTTTGGTTGAGCTTCACCCTGCTTGGCAGCTCTGATCTGTTGCTGGGTGAATTCACCTTCAGCATTATTAATAGTTGAAATAAATTGTTTAAATTGCTTAATGCCTTCATCTGCAAACACGGCAGGCGAAGTCAAACAGGAAGCACCCAAGAGGGTTGCAAAAGCCAAGCGTTTAAAGTTAATAAAACTCATTTTCATTTTAGGTATTTGATTGAGCTTTAATTAATTATCGCTTGGGGCGCGAACCAAGATTTCTCGATTGCCATTGCTGCCCATCTTAGAAACAAGTCCTGCACGCTCCATATCTTCAAGCAATCTGGCGGCACGGTTGTAACCAATGCGCAAATGACGCTGCACCAAAGAAATAGAGGCTCGTTTATTTTCTAGGATGATGGCCACAGCTTGATCGTAAAGAGGGTCGGCTTCTCCGCTCGCAGATGCTTCACCAGAACCAGAGTCCATTTCCGTCTGAGGCTCCAAGATCGAATCGATATAGTTAGATTCGCCATTTTTTTCTTTTAGCCAAGTCACCACGCGATGAACTTCATCATCGGTCACAAAAGCACCGTGAACACGGATTGGCAAACCAGTGCCAGGCGCCATGTACAACATATCACCCATGCCTAACAAACTTTCAGCGCCCTGCTGATCAAGAATGGTGCGGCTATCAATGCGGCTGCTGACTTGGAATGAGATACGCGTTGGAACGTTGGCCTTGATCAAACCAGTGATCACATCAACGCTTGGACGCTGTGTGGCCAAAACCAAATGAATGCCTGCGGCACGAGCTTTTTGCGCAATACGAGCAATCAATTCTTCGATCTTCTTACCCACCACCATCATCAAGTCCGCCAACTCATCGATCACGATCACAATCACAGGTGCCTTATGTAAAGGCTCAGGATCATCCGGTGTCAAACTGAATGGGTTGTAAAGGTATTCGCCTTTCTCTTCAGCATCAGCGATTTTTTTATTAAAGCCTGCCAAATTACGAACCCCGAATTTACTCATCAACTTGTATCGGCGATCCATTTCGATCACGGCCCAATTGAGGGCGTTATAGGCTTGCTTCATATCTGTAACAACCGGGCACAATAAATGAGGGATGCCCTCATAAACTGCCATCTCAAGCATCTTTGGATCAATCATGATCAAACGAACTTCATCTGCTT
>CAYYOB010000102.1:0-3747 GCA_964473225.1 uncultured Polynucleobacter sp. | reverse complement strand
AAATTAATCAAACCAAAACATCCAAACATAATTAGATTTGATGTTCGTGCTTATGATACTGACAAAATGGGTTCAATTCCTCATGTTTATGCTTATCTCAAAGAACATGACGATGATGACGAACTTAATATAGATTGGGAAATCAAAGAGGTGTTACGTTATTTATCAATCAAAACCCATATGATACGTTTCATAGTTGGTGATGACAATGATGACACACATTCTCGATATGTAGGAAGAGATTGGCATTAAATCAATTAGCCTCCCTGTTATCAGGGTGTTTTAGGACCGTTACCGTTTCGGTAACAGAAAAAAGAGGAATTCGCTACTCCTCTTTTTTTATTTTGATACGTAATGATACGCAAATATACGAAAGTGATACGTTACAAGCCAGAAGTATAACACTCCTCTATTGTAAAGTAGTATTGTTCTTTTGATAGATATTCCATCGTTGGGTGTGGGTCAAAACAAGGTTTCAACATTCCATCGTCATTTTTATATATAACACAATGTGGTCTATTTCTTTTTGATAGACCTCTCATAATAACATATGGTTGAACTGTTGGTTCATCCTTGTCATGTACTTTGAAACATTTATTATATTTTAATATTAACCACTGATTTAATACTTGGAACCAAACATCTTGTTCGATGTTCTCATGTTTTACACCAAGATTATAGAATGTATATATATTTGGTATCTCGTCAATAGGTTCTTCTAAAATTGATGCTATACAAGCAATCAAACAATTACCATATGTCAATCTTGTCCCGTCCGAAAAGAACAGGGAATTTTTAGTCTGTGAAATTGGTTTCATATATTTTCTTTGATAAAATTGTAATCAAAATCAACATCTATGTTGAATGAATTTAATACTGGCTGTATTTTTTTAATAACTGAATCTTCAAAATTTTCAGACCAAACCCACTCAGGAACATCATGATAAGATACACTTTCCCAAGTGTCCTCATCCTCGTCACCAACCATTAATCTATTAATTTTAAGATAAATAGTACCTTCATATCTTGTAGGTTCATCGTCATCCATGTCGTTAATTACCTTCCAAAAAGTCGTATCATTCTCATCAAAACTATATTCAATATAAACATCAACTCTATCATTATCACTATATGGTATTGTAAACCAAGTTTCAAATGTTGAATTATCAGGAATGTATTTTTTTATTAATGAATTAAATATTTGTGTGGCTTTACCGTCATATTCATCTTTTGATTCTTTAATATTTTTTGGTTCTAACGGTGGGTCCAACAAAAATCTTTGATTAACCCAATTTCTTAATTCGTTTTCAACAAAGTACTCAGGTACTGGCTCATCATTAGGTTGTTCAGAAGCTAATTGTGAAATGTATCTTGCAAACTTAACTTTATTTTCTTCATCTAACATCCTCATTAAACCATCACTAACAAAGAATATTTTACTAAATGGGTCAGATGGATTTAACTCACCTTCAGCAACATCAAACAAACTTAAAATAGTTTTACCCCACCATGTTTTATAGTTGGTTGTTTCAGTTAACGCGGGTTTTAATATTTTATTAGCCGCTCTAATAGATGCGCCTATAAATCCCGCAACAGCAATCTGTGGAAAAAACCAAGGTAATAAACGTAAAAAAGCTTTATAACCACCCTCACCAATATGAAGTTTAACTCTTTTGCTCATTGCCGCCTCAACAATAGCTTTAAGTTGTCCGAATGTTATAGGACCTTGTGCTTTACAGAACTTTTGAGAATCACAAATAGATTTAACTACTCTTTCAGATGGTTCAACTTCAATTTCATTAATAGATTCTTTTGAGAATTTGTCTTGACTATAATCAAGAAAACTTCTTATCATTTTATAATAATCGGATAGTAAATCTAATTTATCAAACTCATTCTCTACTTGTGATTGTGATAAAATACTATTACTATCACCATACATCATTATTCCTGTAGGTGCTTCGTATTTGCCACCCAAGTAATTTTTATCGGGTTTATTTATGAATAAACCATATTTGGTATTACCAATTCTTTGAGCAATCTCAGGATTTTTAACTATCAGATATCCCAATGAACCCATTTCATTATGTTTATTAAACATGGTATCATCACATTTCGATGTGGTACACCATTTAGCATTTGCACCATACTTTTTACTGGCTTCAAATGTCAATGGCACTACTAATTCAAAATTATCATTTTTGAATAATTTAATATATTCATCAGGACCAACCTTGAATTTTTCGTTAATGTTTAATTTAGACATTGTA
Source organism: uncultured Polynucleobacter sp. (assembly GCA_964473225.1). Lineage (GTDB taxonomy): Bacteria > Pseudomonadota > Gammaproteobacteria > Burkholderiales > Burkholderiaceae > Polynucleobacter. The sequence continues at coordinate 1,477 of CAYYOB010000102.1, read as the reverse complement.
TATAAATACTTGGTAATTAAAAAAACCCCCACAATTAAGTGAGGGTTTATATTACCTTGTGATTTTTGTTATTAGTCAATTACAATTGCTCTTAGTCCATTTGACCTAAGAGAATCTGTTTGTATGTAAATTAGTTTATTTTCATTCTTCTTTAGAAAATTATCTAAAGTTTCTCTATAAGTTACCATCGTATAAAGTTTATTACCAACACTTACATTATTGTCCGTTGTGTAATGAATCTCAGTTTTAGTTCTTACCACTTGATTTCCACACTGAGGACAAAACTTATAGTTGTCTTTAACTTTGGTACCACATCCACTACATTTTTTAATTAAATCTTTTGTAGTAATATTTTTTGAACTGAATGGTAATATTTTCCATTCTTTTGTCCAACTAACATACGTGTTAAACATTTCGTAACTTACTCCAAATTCTTGGTTACTTTCACCACCCTTTTCAACTCTCCCTGTTTCAATTTTTACGTCAGAAGTGCTTGTGGTTCCTACGATATTTGAATTTCCAAGAGTTGTTGTGGTAAAAACATTTGGACTTCCTCCTGTTCCACTATTAGTAAATAGTGGTGTGCTGTTTACATATGTATATCCACCAAGATGACCAAAATTAGTGAAAAGCATTTTACTGAAAAATTCAACGGTAACCAATCCGTTATTCTCAATAGCCTTCTGATTAGTTTTACTATCTGAAACTTCATAGGTCTCAAATAAAAACTTTCGGTCTTCGTCCAAGTATCTTTCTAAAAAGATTCTCTGGCCAGGTTTTAATACAACACCTGAACTTGAAATGCGTTTACCATTCAAGTTGATTTTTGCTAAAATACTGTCGTTTGTGGGATTATGGAGTTCAATCTCAAACTCCGTTCTGTCGTGTAGATACACATTTTTACCGTTCTGTTTTTGTCTTTGCTTTCTAACGGTAATGAAAGCAGTTGGTTCCGCAGAACCAAAATTGTAGTTTTGTTGATACATTTTCTTTTTCCTTATTTTTGGTTTATTTGAACTCCACTTCGTTGGGTGTTTATTCCAACTCAACCGACTCTTTGTTCGGGTGGACCTCAATCACAAGGTGTGTTAATAATTATATTCAATAATTGTTTTGTGTAAATAAAAAACCCCCACAATTAGTGAGGGTTTTCTTTTTTATATCTTTTCCATTCTATCCAAAATCCTGTTGCAACTATCAGGTTCATTCCTAAAGACATTAGTATCTCATATATGTCTTTATATACATTCATTGTGAGGTGTATGTGACCCACAACCCAAAATGGTATTGAGAGGTTACTTGCTATCCAAACAATCAAATACGTGATGAATTTACGCATAGTGTTTAACCAAGATGTGACCGCTTTTGTAATTGGTCGCTAATGGAATATCATGTACATCACATAGTCTCAATAACATTTGGACATCAGGTTCATGTGGATGTCTGTCCAATGGGTCTCTGAAGAATATTACACCTT
>CAYYOB010000101.1:0-3834 GCA_964473225.1 uncultured Polynucleobacter sp. | reverse complement strand
CCTGTTCAAGCACCTGCCACAGGCGCACTGGATGATCACTCACTGGCTGCTAACATGTTGGTTCAGGCCAAGCGCATGGAAGCCGAAGCACAGGGCTTGATCAACGAAGCCGCTAGAATGAAGAAAGATGCTGAACGCATGTTTCCTGGTGTTAATGTTGGTGATGCTAAAGCTGTTACCGAAACTGCACCTGCCGCACCCAAGCGTGGTCGTCCTGCCAAGAGTCGTGTGGTAGCCGATGCCGCAACAGTACAATGACGAATTTCTTGATCGCTGGGAACACTTGATCAATGAGGTCAATAAGACCGAAGTGCCGCTCGAGTGTATCAAGAAAATTGTAATACGCCTTGATGGCAAAAAACAAAAGACTATCAATCTCGGCACCTTAAAAAAACAAGGGCTGGATTGGGAAGAAATAGAAACAGTGGTCACTAGAACACTGAGCACTTATGGCGACACTATACGCGATGTGGACTTTGTGGTAGACATCGTGTCGGTGGCGGAACTTGTGCAGCCAGAAACCGACCAACTTCTTAGCAAATTAAAATGAATGTTAAACTCCTTAGCTACAGCCAACCAACTGACGAATTTAAGAGCATGGGCCTTGACGATGCACAAGAACTCATCGCGTATTGCGCCCGTGTGTCCAATCCCTCCAACCAACTCAACACAGACACTAGCGAAAAACTCATCCGGTACTTGGTCAAACACCAGCACTGGAGCCCCCTTGAAATGGTTTCAGCTTGCTTGGAAATTACAACAACAAGGGATATTGCTCGACAGATTCTGCGGCACCGAAGTTTTTCCTTCCAAGAGTTCAGCCAACGCTACGCGGACCCAACGAAAGATCTCAACTTTGTACTCAGGGAAGCCAGACTCCAAGACCCAAAGAATAGACAGAACAGCATAAGCACAGAAAATCTTGCACTGCAAGCCTGGTGGCAAGAAAGACAAAAGCGAGTAATCGAAGAAGCAAGAAATGCTTATGAATGGGCTATTACAAATGGCATTGCCAAAGAGCAAGCTAGAGCCGTACTGCCTGAAGGTCTAATCGAAAGTCGCTTGTACATGAATGGCACACTGCGATCATGGATCCACTTTATTGAACTGCGCTCGGCCAATGGCACACAAAAAGAGCATCAAGAAGTTGCCGTAGCCTGCGCTGAAGTGATTGCCAAGATCTTTCCAATGGCCTCAGACTTGGTCGCACAATCATAATCATTGTGCTATACTAGCACATGGCTGGCATTCAAGATCCTAATAAATCCAAGCACTGGCAACCTTACCAAGTTAAAATTATTGGCGACAAGGCTGTAGCATTCCGTGATGTCATAGTACACACCATTCGTATGGGCGATGTAGAAGATCCAGACTTGTTTGTGGCTCAACCCATACACGATTGGCAAGAAAGTGATGCTGGACAGTTCATAATGGAACATGCTGTGGAAAAACCTTACTGGCATAGGACCGCCGACCTTGCCAGTTACGGCCATCGCTATGACATTGTGGCCAGACTCAGCGAACAAAACGAATGTTTTTGGAGGCTCAAATGGGGTGGACTCAAGTGATGGAGTATGAGTATGTGGATGCCAAAGTCACACTACCACCTCCTGTGCGGAAACAGGTATGGGACGGAGAAAAGTTTGTGCCCATGACATTGTACAAAATGAACCGTATACTTCGAGACGAAGAACGCAACTGGGTTTGGCGAACATACGGGCCAGCAGGACAATATATCGATGGGCATTTTTGGGACTATAGTATCGCAGGCAACTTTACTATCATGGACGAAAAAGTGTACACTTGGTTTCAAATGAAATGGAGTAAAAAATGAAGATTTTAGTAACAGGAGGCTACGGCCTTATCGGGCACAATGTGGTGCAACGACTCAAGCGCCAGGATCACTTGGTCAGTATTATTGACAACAAAACCAACTACGGCATTATTCCGCAGGCCGAAGTAGACTACTTGATGGAAGAACGAGCCCTCAAGATTGATCGACATCCTTTGTATACGGCTTCGATTGAAAGTGCTGATACCGTTGACTATGTGGTCAAAACACAGCAACCTGAAGTGATCATACACATGGCCAGTTTTCCCAGACAGAAAGTTGTCAACGCCAACCCTGCACACGGCGCTGATGTGATGATGCGTGGATTGATCAACATGCTTGAGAGTGCCAAATCACATGGTGTTAGACGCTTTGTGTACATTTCAAGTTCAATGGTGTACGGAGACTTTGCGGATCAGGTCACCGAAGATGCCCCCTGTAGTCCAATTGGACAATACGGCATTATGAAACTTGCAGGAGAATGGTTGGTAAAAGACTATGCTAGACGCACAGGAATGGAATATGTTATTATACGCCCATCAGCGGTATACGGTCCTTTGGATGTTGAAGACCGTGTTGTGGCAAAATTTATGCTCCGAGCCATGCGTGGTCAAGTTCTCAATGTCAACGGGGCGGGAGAGACTCTTGACTTTACCTATGTTGATGACGCTGCGGATGGCATTGTGGCGGCAGCACTGGAGATGGGTGCTGCGAACGACACTTACAATATTACTAAATCTCATTCAGTCTCACTCCTCCAAGCCGCCGAAATGGTGGTTGGCATTGTGGGCAAAGGCTCAATAGAAGTAAAAGACAAAGACGCAGACTTTCCATCACGCGGTGCGTTAAATATTGACAAGGCCAGACAAGTGTTAGGCTTTGATCCCAAGGTCGATGTTGAAGAAGGATTCCAAAATTACTACAAGTGGTTGAGCGAATCTCCATACTGGAACCCATGACAACTACCGGTCTTACTATCCCCTTTACTGGTCTCCGAAAACAGTATAACAATCTCCGCCAGGAGATCCTGGATGTGACCGACGAAGTGTTGCGGTCTGGACAACTGATGGACGGCAACTATACTGCCGAGTTTGCACACTGGATCAGCAGAAAGAACGGTGTCAAGTATGCTACCTTGTGCCACTCGGGCACACAGGCACTAGAGATCATTGCTGAATACTTTAGAAGCAAGATTGGCATAACACCACCCACTGTGGTCATACCTGCACTGACTTATCCGGCCACGGCCAATGCCTGGATTCGAGCCGGCTGGAATATCTACATCTTAGACACAGACAACTATGGACAAATGGACTATAGAAAGCTACCACGGGATCTGAGTTATCAAGCAGTGTGCCTAGTTGGTCTGTATGGACAGAGCGTTCACCAGCATTGGAAGAACTACGGCGACATCATCATAGAAGATGCTGCACAGCATTGGTTGGCCGACAAGTGTCATAGGCATGGCGAAGCGGCTGCTATCAGTTTTGACCCCACAAAAAACTTTGCCAACTACGGCAATGGCGGTGCTGTGTTGACCAACAGATACGAACTGCAAGAGTTTGCTAGAGACTATGTGAACAACGGCAAGTATCTCAAGCACAGTGAAATAGGCACCAACAGTCGCATGAGTGAAGTGGATTGTGCGCAGATGATGGTCAAGACCAAACACTTAACTGCATGGCAAAGTCGCAGAAGTACCATTGCTGCCTATTGGATGAATCGCTTAGAAAAAACTGCAATACGATCGTTAACGGACAAAAGCAATTTTGACAAGCATTGCTTCCACAAGTTTGTGGTTGAAGTGGATCAACGAGATATTGTGCAACGAAATCTTAACTTGCGCAAGATTGAAACAAAGATTCACTATGCTGAGCCGCTACAAGAACTGCCTGTGTTTCAGCAATATCAAGGTCCAGACATGTTGAGTGCCAGTTATGCACTCAGCCGCAGATGTTTGAGTTTGCCTATCTACCCTGAACTAACTGATCTTGAAGTAGAAT
>CAYYOB010000100.1:0-3859 GCA_964473225.1 uncultured Polynucleobacter sp. | reverse complement strand
TGCATTACTGCATCGTCGCTCACTCATTCAGAATCGACTCCAATCTTTCGACCGGAACCAAATTTACTGTTTTGTGAGTACTGCTTTATATCTGTCCCGAAGGACTGGATGTCTTTTCCCAGTACCCACATTTATCGGTTGACTACTTTTTAAAGAAGGCTGACTGTTTTTCGTTAATTTCGAATCACATTCAGCAGAGAAACGAGACTATGCCATACCCTTTTTGGCATGTCAACACCTTTGACAGAAATATTTAATAAATCCTGCAAAAAAATTTACTGGTTTTTTGTTAATTTCTTTTTTTACATTTATAAACAATGGCTTATGGATTATTGCCGGATTTTGCCCAATAGCTCCAACTGAAGTGAGTTCTTGCAATCAATCAAATTAATTTTTGATTTTTTCGGGGTGATGAATCAATTTTCTCGAGTAGCCTTAAATAATCTAAGCCTCAAGCAGAAAGCAGGGTCTTCCCCTATGAAAAAAGCCCACAAAAGTGGGCTTTTTATCTTTTGGCAGGGCGCTTTTGACTATTTGGCGCCATCCAACCTTTTTTTATCGGCCTCGGAGATCAAATCAAATACTTTGGTCACTTGCTTTACGCCCGGAACACTTCTAGCAATTTCAACGGCACGATTTGCCTCTGCATTCGTCACAATGCCCATCAAATAAACTTTGCTCGCCTCAGTGACCACTTTCATTGAGTTTGAAGGAACGCCCTCTGTTGCAACGAAGGCGCCCTTGATGCGCGTTGTCAAATAACTGTCGTTGGCTCTAGCACTCAAACCACTGATTGGGGCGGCCACCATTTCGTTGAAAATGGTTGTGACATTTTTCATCTTCCTAACGTCTGCCTCAACACTGTTTTTGATGTCATCAGTTCTAGTCTCGCCTGTCAATAAAACTCGACGGTTAAAGACGCTCACATTGACGTGAATATTGTCGCCGTATTTTTTAGTTAAAAAACTTTCAGCTTCTAACTGAATGCCTCGATCAATTGCTTGCGTGCCAGGATTTCTCCTGTCAGCAATTACCAGCGCACCACCAGCCATGCCCCCAGCCACCAAAGGGAAGCAGCCTGTAAGAGCGCTAGCGCTAGCACCAAGTGCAATTAATTTCAACGTTTGGCGTTTAAGTTGTTTGGTCATTTTTACCCTCTAAAATTTAATCGAACATCAAGTGATCAACGCCATCACACAGGCAATGTAACAACAACAAATGTGTTTCTTGAATTCGTGCTGTGCGATCAGCAGGTACGCATAGATGAACATCAGAGTTTTTTAAAATATTTTTAATTTTGCCGCCGTCTTTGCCCGTGAATGCAATCACAGACATTCCCTTCAGGTGAGCCGCCTCAATCGCCGCAATCACGTTCGCAGAATTTCCAGATGTTGAAATACCTAAAAGTACATCGCCAGCATGACCGAGCGCTCTCACTTGTTTGCTGAAAATAACTTCATAGCTATAGTCATTTGCAATTGCAGTCAATATCGAAGAGTCTGTACTCAAAGCTATTGCAGGCAGCTCACGGCGTTCACGCTCAAATCTGCCGACCAACTCTGCAGCAAAATGTTGGGCATCTGCTGCTGAGCCGCCATTACCGCAGGCCAATATTTTCTTATCAGAACTCAAAGCTAGATGCATGAGATTTATGGCGCGCACAATATCTTCAGACATTATTTCTGCTGCTTTTTGTTTTGTTTCAATGCTGTCAGAAAAATGTTTCTTGACGCGCATTTCTAAATTGTTTTTGATCTCGTCGCTCATTGTTAGATTATGCCCTCAAGACGTATTTCTATAAACATATATTACCTTTTAAATGAACAAAATTGCCTTGCCAGAATCTTTGATGCATCATCATTTAATTGAGTCATATTTACTCAAATAGAAAGTTTGTATGGATTTATTTAAATTTGCGCATGGGCAAAGTTTTCCTCCTGGAACACTCTACCTAGTTCCAACACCGATTGGTAACTTGGCAGACATCACAATCAGGGCTCTGCACATCTTGAATCAGGTGGATGGCATTGCTTGCGAAGATAAGCGACACAGTTCCATGCTGCTCAACGCATACGGCATTTCAAAGCCGCTGTATGCGTTGCACGAACACAATGAAATTTCTGCAAGCGCGCATCTTTTAGAAAAGCTTCGGAATGGTGAACGTTGGGCGTACATATCTGATGCGGGAACTCCAGGCATATCAGATCCCGGCGCAATTCTTTGTGCAGAAATTACCAAAGCAGGCTTTCAAGTCTCACCATTGCCAGGCCCCAGCGCAATCACAGCCGCCGTTTCTGGGGCGGGGGATTTTTTAAAACATGGCAATGGTGGCTTTCAGTTTTTAGGCTTTTTGCCGGCCAAAGCAAATCAGCGCGATGAGTTACTTAAAGTTGCCGCAACCTCTCACATAAGCTCTTTCTTTTATGAGGCGCCACATCGCATTGAATCTACGCTTAAATCCATCTGCGCTCAATTGGATGACGAGCGAAAAGTACTCATCGCAAAAGAGTTGAGCAAGATTTTCGAAGACATCAAAGTGATTGCCGTTCGAGATTTGGCAGATTGGATGAAAACAATTGATAGTTGGCAGGGCGAGTATGTTCTTGGCATTGAGGGGGTTGCACGCGCAGAGTCACCAACCAATTTTGATGAAAGCACGCTTCAATGGATTTCAGCCATTAACGGCAGAATAGGGCACAAAGAACTCTCTGAAATCATTGCTCAAATCACGGGCATCAGCAAAAAAGATGCCTACCGTGAATTGATTGAGAAAAAAGAGACGTAAAAAAAGCCCCTCATGAGGGGCTTTTTATTGATTCCTAATTCTTTATTTCTTTGGCTCGGCTTGCTTTGGAGCTTCTGGAGCCTTAGGTTCTGCAAATTTACCGCCTGCTGAGGCAGCCAAGTACACCACAGCTCTCCCTAATTCATAGTCAGAAACATCGTCTGGACTAGTACCAGCTCTTGCAGGCATAGCACCTTTACCCTTAACAACGGCGCTCAAAAGGCCATCGTAACCACGCCCAAGGCGAGCACCCCAGCCACCAGCATCACCAAACTTAGGGGCACCAGCAGCGCCTGTTGCGTGACATGAAGCACATGCTTGTTTGTAAATTTCTTCACCAGTCTTGAAAACTCTTGGGCCTGATGCGTCCTTAAAGTCTAAAAGTGCAACTGGTTTGATCAACTGATTGGCTGACTCGGCAGCTGCATCAGCATTGGTTGATGGTTTTTTCCCGCTGCCCACATAGACCATTAACAACGCGATGATGATCAGCGGCACAAAAAAGCTCGCAAAAACCATCACAATCAACTGCTTGGGTGATTTAATCAAATTTCCGTGTTCTTCACTCATGGCGCTTTTCCTTTTAATCTAGCTCGCAAGCATTATAGCGAGGATAATTCCCTTCGGCCTTACAATCTTAGAGACGCGACCGTAGTTCAATGGATAGAATTAGAGTTTCCGAAGCTCTCGATACAGGTTCGATTCCTGTCGGTCGCACCAGACTACAAAATTCCCACAATTAGACATAGATCAAGCTCAAATATAGAAAAACATCTAAAATGAGTCATTCTTGAATTTTGCCCTTAAAAAGGTCGCTATGTCCGCAAATACTGTAGAAGCCACTATTGATCAGCCAATTCCGGTCGGTCAACCCATTCCCCACAGAAAAGTCATTCGTTCTTGGCTAACACCTTTGACTGAGCGCGCAGTTGTGCGTGCGATCGTCTTGCAAATCATTGACACAGTCATTTTGACTGCGGGTATCGTCGGCACCGTTTACTTTGAATCAGTTTTAGTAAAAATTCTTTTGGCTGTTTTTTCTGGCTTCATGATTGGCCGTATTTTTATTTTGGG
>CAYYOB010000099.1:308-3945 GCA_964473225.1 uncultured Polynucleobacter sp. | reverse complement strand
GCACGGGGGCTTTGCACGTCTCAGGTAAGAGTTCGATTCTCTTACGGTCCACCAAATAATTAGCCGATGTAGCTCAGTTGGTAGAGCAGCGGATTGAAAATCCGTGTGTCACTGGTTCAAACCCGGTCTTCGGCACCAAGTTTAGGATAGCAACAGCAAATTCAAAAATTTCACTGTTAATGAAACCAAAAATGCTATCCTGTTTAATTTAACTCGCCTTCGTATAATGGATAATGCACTTGGCTACGAACCAGGGGATAGGAGTTCGATTCTCTTAGGCGGGTCCACAAAAAACAGTTGACAACTACTGTAAAAGGTTGTATAATTTAATTTTTAAACAAAAGAGGTAATGACATGAAACGTTCAGGTAAACGATAGTGTCAACTTTAGATCCCGTATATGGTCTAGGGTTGGCACATTAAAGACAAATTTAATATGCATCTAACCCTAGCTGGCGTTAACGGTAGCGTACTCGGCTCTTAACCGATGAGGTGTCAGTTCGAATCTGACGCTAGGGACCATATATGGGATTGTAGTGAAATGGTTATCACAGCAGACTTTTAATCTGCCAATTCTGGGTTCGAGTCCCAGCAGTCCTACCACTTATTAAAATGCTTTTGACGGGGAGGGTGCCGCACCTAAAGGCGGTAACTACTTCGGTGACCTGGCAGTTGCGAACAGTTCTTTGTGCCAGCATTGAACTAATATCACAAGTATTTTAATAAGTGGATCAATGGGCTTGAAACTTTAAGGTGAAGTATCGGACTTTTAATCCGACTAACTCGGATCGTTCCCGAGCAGGCCTACCATATGCAAACACATTACGAGTCCGTGTCTCTTCCGCAAGTAAGGAAGGATAGTGTGTTTACATATGGTGATGTAGCATAGTGGCTAATGCAGTTCCTTCATACGGAAAAGATCGTCGGTTCGAGTCCGACCATCACTACCATTTTATGGAGCTATCGTCTATCGGTTAGGACATCAGGTTTTCATCCTGAGAAGCGGGGTTCGACTCCCCGTAGCTCTTCCAAGTTTCGAGATAGACGTAGAGATTTGAGTCCCTTGTATTCTAGCGCATTAGGCTGATGCGTGACACACCAGTAGAATTGTACAAGGTAGTTTAAACTCGCTCATACGAGACAAGCCCGTGAGTCCTTCAGAAAGATAGCGGGTCTCTCGAAAACCTATTCATGCCCTTGTAGCCCAATTGGTAGCAGGCAGTGGCCTTAGAAGTCATACAGTGTCGGTTCGAATCCGACCAAGGGTACCAAATTTGTTTATAAGTTTCACAATGGATACTTTTACATTTAAATATCTCGAGATACCAGATATTGATTACGAGTTATTATCATTCTTTAAAAATAGTCCAATACCTGATATTCCGTTTCAAGTATTAGATATCCGTGATACAATGGAGCAATTGCCATTGATAAAAAAATGGTTCTTAGATAATAAGGCATTTGTTTCAATGATTGCATATGCTACAAATCCTCCCAGATCTGAAACAGCTATACATACAGATCACGGTAATTGTGCATTGGCGGTAAATTTTCCATTGTATAATTGTTCGACTGCAAAAACAATATTTTATCAGTGTGAAGAAAAATACTTTAAACAGGTAACAGGTAAATCTGGATTAGATTATTTTGATATTCCTAAAGAACATGCAACATATTTAGATCATTATGTAATGACTAAACCAGTTTTAATAAATTTACATCGTCCTCATGCAGTAGTCAATGACACTGACGATTATAGACATTGTCTATCTTTTAGATTTTTTCGAACTCCGTTGCACTTATTAAAGATATAGTTCCTTAGCGTAGTGGTAGCGCGGCACCTTGACATGGTGTAGGTCACTGGTTCGATCCCAGTAGGAACTACCAAACAATTTATAGGCGTGTAGTGTAATGGTAGCACCACAGACTTTGACTCTGTTAGTTTAGGTTCGAAACCTGACACGTCTGCCATATTAAACAATAAATATTTTCATGAAAAAACATTTGCATGAAAATAATTGGACAGTTTACATTGATGAAGATATAAAAACTTTATCAAACGAACAGTTAATCGAAGTTGCTAAATTAGTTGTCAGTAACACAGTGGTTGTTTTTGAGAATCAGAAACTTAGCCCAGATGAACAATTAGAAATTTGTAAAGTCATAGGTAAGGTACAACCTACGTTATCAGAAAGATCGAAACACATATCAATTAGAGATGGCATATTAAGAGTAACTGGACAAAAGAATAGCGATGGTATTCCGGGGTTGTTCGGCCATAAAGAAGATTTAGATTGGCACGCCAATCAGCCTAGTAATAAAAATAGATCTCCTTTAATTTGGTTATACGGAGAAACTGGAACAAAGGGTTCTCGAACTTCCTGGATTAACAACATCGAAAGTTACAAAGACTTACCTGACGAGCTTAAAGAAGAGTTAATGGATATTGAAGTAATTTGCGGATACAAACAAGGAAATTACTCCCACAGTAGCTTTTTTAAAGAACATATTAATTTCGATAATCCTATTAAAATTGTTCAAACTAATAGCGAAGGTAAGACTGGATTATTTTTTCCTTTTTTACAGATATTCGGATTTAAAGATAAGAGTGATGAATACTTCAAATCTATAATGAAAAAATTGACCGAGCATATTTTACAAGAAAAGTATGCGTATCATCACAATTGGAAAGATGGAGATATTGTAATATCCGAACAGTGGTTAAGTATACATAAAAGATGGGCGTTTGATAATATGGAAGAAAGGATTCTACATAGAATTGCCTTTGATCATAACAATGTATATCACGCAGTATAATTCTAAGGTCTTTATTAGATACTAATTGATTCTAACCAGTTAACAGTATCAATACTTAGTTCATGCTTAATTGATATCGTTATAGCTATCCTAGTTGTAGTTATATTTTGAACTGCATGTAATCTATCTGCTCTAAAATAGTGCCAAGCTTCTTTCGGAACACAGGTGGAATTATATCCGTTTTCAAAGAATGCGGTGTTTACATTGTCACCTCCTGTATCCAGAATATAATTTATAGCATAAGATCTAGGATCTTTGTGTATGTAATTACAAAAGGAAGGACCAATTGTTTGAATAAACATTCCTTCAATATCATTTATTATTGGTCTAAAGATACTATTCAGTTGTCTTAGAACTGATTCTGAAATTATTTTATAAGAAATAAATCCCGGTATTTTACTAGAATAGTAAATGTCATCGGTTGAATAATATCTAGATGGTAATACTATTCTAGGTAAATTAAGAAACTTTATTTCTGACATAACATATTTAATACAAATTATGCGGTGGTAGCGCAATCGGTAGGAGGCAACAGACTTAAAATCTGTACAGTACGGGTTCGAATCCCGTTCACCGCACCATATATTCCCAAGGCATTAGCCCCATTCTGTTACGACGGTTTGGAAGTCCTACGAGTCATAGACTACGAGGTGACACGCGAGGTTGAAGCGTTGAGGGGGTGTTAGTTTTAGGATGATTACAGCAAACCCTTTTTCTGCAGCCACTTTTTGCAGGCCAGCCCAGTAGGGGGCGTGTCGTGGGTTCGACTCCCGGCTTAGACACCTCATCCTGTTTTATTTGCTCCTGTGACGCAATTGGTA
>CAYYOB010000099.1:0-298 GCA_964473225.1 uncultured Polynucleobacter sp. | reverse complement strand
CAGGTTCGAAGCCTGTCAGGAGCACCAAATACATAGCAGAACACAATCGAAACTACCTTCGTAAAACTGCCCACCTAGGTAACGGCAGAGTTGTTGCGTAGTGGGGCTCATTGTGTCAGAGTTGAGAATTCCTGCTATTCTTTATATGCCCTCTTAGCCCAATTGGTAGTAGGCAGCTCTCTCAAAAGGAGTTCAGTGGCGGTTCGAATCCGCCAGAGGGTACCACAGTTATGGGACAAAAAAATAGATTCAGTAATGAATCTTAACTGCAATCAAAAATGTCCCGCCATTTTCGGAG
>CAYYOB010000098.1:0-4006 GCA_964473225.1 uncultured Polynucleobacter sp. | reverse complement strand
TGAAAGGGTGGTGTCCTAGGCCTCTAGACGATGGGGACCCTGGACTTACGGTACTGCAATTTCACTACTTCACTACATTTCGATCTAAGCTTACTGGTGGAGCTAAGCGGGATCGAACCGCTGACCTCTTGCATGCCATGCAAGCGCTCTCCCAGCTGAGCTATAGCCCCTTAATTAGATGATCTTAAAAAAGTAAGCTCAAGCAATCAAGACCGTAATTCTAGCCTATTTTTATCCCGCTTTGCAAGCGCTGTTTTGTTTCTTCTATACCAATCAATGAGATAACTGCATCAATAGCTGGAGTTTGGGTCGTGGCAAACATGGCATAACGGACTGGCATGGCCAAAGCTGGCATTTTTAGGCCATGTTTGGCCAAAACGGCTTTAAAAGCGCCTGAAACAGCTGCTTTTGAGCCATCCCCAGCTTCCAGCTCAGTAATAAGATCACTGATGACTGGGTGGACAGATTCAGGGATATTGGCTTGTCGATCAGCTACAGAATGATTAGGCCTGTCCATATAGAACAACCTAGCGCCTTCAGCCAGCTCAATCAGGGTATTTGCTCGATCTTTGAGGATGTTAACCACCCCCACAAAATCAGGACCTGAGTCGGTTTTAATGCCTAATTTTTCAACAAACGGCAATGCACGCTTGGCCAAATCAGCAGCATCGGCTTGCTGAATGTACTGATGATTTAACCAAAGTAATTTTTCAGGATTGTGTTGGGCTGGCGATTTACCCAAATGATCCAAATCAAACCATTCAACGAACTGTTCTTTGGTGAATACCTCTGCATCGCCATGAGACCAACCAAGGCGTGCCAAATAATTAAGAACAGCTTCAGGCATGTAACCATCACGCTCGTAATCACGCACGCTCATAGCGCCATTACGTTTACTCATTTTCTCGCCTTGATCGTTTAGCACGGTTGGCAAGTGAGCATAAATTGGCAATGATCCGCCAAGCGCTTGAAGAATGTTAATTTGCCTTGGGGTGTTGTTGACGTGATCATCACCACGAATCACGTGAGTGATCTTCATATCTAAGTCATCAACAACCACGCAGAAGTTATAAGTAGGTGTGCCATCAGGACGAGCAATGACCAAATCATCTAACTCATCATTGCTGATCTCAATGCGACCCTTGACCGCATCCTCCCACACAACGCTGCCACCGATGGGGTTTTTAAAACGAATCACTGGCTTGATATCTGCTGGCGGTGTTGGCAGTTGCTTGCCAGCATCAGGACGCCAAAAACCGTTGTAACGTGGCTTCTCTTTATTGGCCATTTGCTGCTCACGCAAGGCATTGAGCTCTTCCTCACTCATATAGCAAGGGTAAGCCAAACCATCTTTGAGCATTTGCGCAATGACTTCGCGATAGCGATCCATGCGTTGCATTTGATAGATCGGGCCTTCATCAATATCAAGACCCAACCAACTCATGCCTTCGATGATCACATCAACAGCTTCTTGGCTTGAACGCTCTTGATCGGTATCTTCAATACGCAAAATGAAGTCGCCTTTCATCTTGCGAGCAAAAGCCCACGGATACAAAGCGCTTCGAAGGTTACCTAGGTGAATAAAGCCCGTTGGGCTTGGTGCAAATCGTGTTCTAACTGTCATAAACATGATTATCTCATTGGCGAGATAAAAGGCTTATTTTTCAGCAGAATTGCTTAATGGCTTCTGCCTTGTAGCGATCAATCCCCCAAGCAGCAAAGCCAAGCCAGAGAAGAGCAATCCTCGCGCTAAACCACCCTGCCCATCAGAAATCCAACCCGCGATGGTTGGACCAATGATCTGGCCAGCGGCAAAGATACTGGTGAAGGCGGTGATACCTCCAACCCAATCAGAGGACGGCATATTGTGTTTAACAAAGGCTGTGGTCGACGCAACTGCCGAAAGAAAAACTGCCCCGAACAAAATGCCTGATCCAAAGATGCTCAATAAGATCAAATTATTCAAAGGAATATCATAGATAGCAATCAAAGCAGGAATCAAACTGGCTATACCAAGAAGTGTGTTCAAGATAGCCAAAGATTGGCCACCTTTGAAGTGATCCAACATCTGAGCCCATAAACGAGAAGATGCCATGACAGAAAATCCCAAGGTGGCATAAAAGATATTGAGCGTTGAGTTACTCAAACCCAATTGCTTAAGCAATGCGACCACAAAAGTCATGTAACCAATGTAACCCACACCAAACATAAAATATCCCATCAAGGCTGGGATATACGACTTAAGAGGCGTTCCAGAATCCCCACTTGGCTTTGGCGGAATGGCAGGAATTGAACTGATTGGCTTGACCAATATCACAGTAAATATCAGACACAAGATACCCAAGGCATACCAAGACAACTGCCAAGAATGATCCCAGGATATTTTTACACCCCAATCATTGAAAATTGGCAGGATCACACTGGATAAGACGATGCCAAGACCAGGTCCTGCGTAGAAAATACCCAACATCAAACCTGATTTATTAGCGTGAATAGTGCCCAATTGAGAAATCAGCACGCCACCAGCGACAAAGATCCAGGCACTGGCAATACCAGCAATCACGCGATAAATGAAGAGCAAGCTGGTTTGATCTGTACAGCCAGAGAGAAACAAAAAGACACCGGTAATGATTGCTGAGGATATGAAGAAATGATGCACGGACATGCGCCTCATCATGGCTGGAGAACTAAGGGCTCCAATGAAGTAACCCAAGGCATTGGCTGTGTTCATGGTGCCGGCGACCAGGTAAGACCAGTCCAAATCCTCTCTCATCACAGGCAATAAAAGCCCATAAGAAAAGCGCGCCAAGCCCAAGGCAATGGCAGAGCCCAAGGCAAGGGATAAAGCGGTCAAAAATGGATGTTTATTTGAAAACACAGTGCGTCATTTCATAAAGTTTCTACAATATACGTTATGACAGATAAATACTCCCCAGATTCTCTCCAAGTCTTTGTTTTTGATGGTGCGCCTGTGCGCGGTGAAATCGTCAATATCAGAGATTCTTGGCAAGCCATTTTGGCCCGCAAAGACTACCCACCCGCCGTTAAAAAGCTTTTGGGTGACTTGGTGGCTGCTGGCGTCCTTTTATGTGGAACTCTTAAGTTCAATGGCAGCATGATCATTCAAGCTCAGGGGAATGGCGCAGTTCGTTTATTGGTTCTAGAGTGCAATGAACATTTGGTGATTCGAGCAACCGCGAAGTTGAATGAGGACATTGATTTATCCTCCCTTCCTGATGATGCCAACCTGTCAGATTTGATTAATCCCGATGGTCAAGGTCGATTGGTGATCACATTAGACCCCGCTGATCGCAAACCAGGTCAAAACCCCTACCAAGGCATTGTGGCTTTGAGTGATGATGGAGAGCCCGTCAAAAGCATTGCCCAAGCGATCACTTTGTACATGAGAGACTCTGAGCAGTTAGAAACCCGCTTGTGGTTAGCCAGCGATGAAGAGTCTTGTGGGGGCTTATTACTCCAAAGATTACCCAATATGGGTGGTCAACTAAAGATGGATGATGAGATGGCTGCTGAAGGTTGGTCCAGACTACAGATGCTCTCAGACACAGTCACCAATGAAGAACTCTTGAGTCTTGAACCCAAGGTATTGATGAATCGCTTGTACCTTGATGAGTCAGCCCATCATGGCGTGAGAAGCTTTGATGAAAGACCGATTAAGTTTGGATGCCGCTGCTCTAGAATCAAGGTCGCTGATATGCTCAAAATGCTTGGCGAAGAAGAAGTGAATAGCATTCTTTTAGAAAAAGATGCCGTTGAAACCAATTGTGATTTTTGTGGTCAGATTTATATTTTTGACGCTGTTGATTGCAAACAGATCTTTGCCAGTCCAACGATTGTTGATGCGGTGAAACAAGCCCCGAGCTCAAAGCATTAAGCTCAAATAATTAGTTGTAATTACTTAGCTTTTGCAGCTTCATCCTTGGCAAGGTCACTACCAGGCTTCTTACCAGGCACCACCTGCACAAAGATCTCACCCTCTTTGCTC
>CAYYOB010000097.1:0-4006 GCA_964473225.1 uncultured Polynucleobacter sp. | reverse complement strand
CTCACTGTCTCTAACTGAATACCCAAATAACTACCAATCTCTTCACGGCTCATGCGCAAGTGATATTCGCTGGGCGAATAACCTCTGGCTGCAAGACGATCTGAGAAGTTCAATAAGAAGCTCGCCAGGCGTTCTTCAGCTCGAAGACTGCCCAATGAAAGAAGGTGACGTTGATCTTGAGTTAATTCTTTACTCAAGATGCGATGAAATTGCTGTTGAAGGGATGGAATTTGTCTTGCTAAAGTTTCAAATTCATTGAATTTAACAACGCAAGCCTCGCTGTCTTCGAGAGCGATGGCATTTGATTGGTATTGATTGTTACCAATACCATCTAAGCCAAGCATTTCACCTGGTAAATGGAAGCCTGTGATTTGTTCGCGGCCATCAGGAAGTGCGTATTCTGTTTTTAGAGAACCAAATTTAATGCCATAAACAGCACTTAAAGTATCACCTTGACGGTAGAGTGCATCACCTTTTTTTAAACGGACTCTCTCAGTGACCAATGAATCGATCCGATCAATTTCTTCAGGGTTTAGGCCAACCGGAAGACAAAACTGTCCTAAAACGCAAGTTGAGCATTTGTTGGCAGGGGTTGCGGTCGCGATAGGATTCATCTTTGTTTACTTTATATGAATATAACTAGTTTGCTTTACATCAATGCAGCTTAAGTAGACATTGGTACTATTCTATAACTTCGCATTCAACAATACCACTTAGGAATTTTCGGTAAGTATGGTCACATCCACGTTATTTCTGACGATATTTATCGGGGCCTTGGTCAGTGGTTGGCATTGTGCTTTGATGTGCGGTGGCATTGCTGCTGGTCTAGAACGAGCCAAGCAAAATCCTTCGTCCGACGGAAATGCAGCCACTTTGCGTTTTATTTCCAGAAAACAACTGATCTATGAGCAGATATTGACTCATATAGGCAGAATCACCACTTACGTTTTATTAGGCGTTTTGGCCGGAACTTTGGGTTTCCCATTGTGGCAGCAAGGTTGGTTACCAGTTCAACGAGCATTATTTGCGGTCGCGGCGCTGATCTTTTTATTCCAGGGCTATCTTATTTTGACTAAAAATAAGTCCAAAACCTCTTCGTGGGAGGTATGGCTCAATACCAAAACGGCTGCTTTATGGTCAAAACTATCAAAATCACTTCAAAAGCCAGGCCATAAACCACATTTTTTGGTGGGTCTGGTATGGGGTTTGGTTCCCTGTGGCTTGATTTATAGCATCTTGCCTTTGGCTTTTTTATCTGGAGATGGTATCTCAGGAGGCTTATTAATGTTGGCTTTTGGCTTGGGAACATTACCAAACCTTTTGCTCATCACTGGTTTTTCAGCACGCTTGGCGGCGTGGGGGCATCAGGCTTGGACGCGCTATATGGCTGCGGGGTTGATGGTTTTTACAGGACTATTTGGTCTTTACAGGGCCTTCACCTTGCCTGATGCGCTTCTTAAAGGTGGTTTTTGCATTGGCTAGAGTTTGAATTACAATAGCTCCCTAGTTGGTTAAATAATAATGATGTGATTTCTGGTATCTCTTAGCCAGACATCCTTAACCCAAATATAAACAGATTCCCTTTTTAAATTTATGACTCCTGAACAGCTCAAGCTGGTGCTTGAAACTGCACTCTTATGTGCAGATGAACCCATGACAATGAACGACTTGCGTCGTTTGTTTTTAGAAGAACTTTCTGCAGAGGAGTTGAATGAGGCTTTATCTCAGATTCAGGCAGATTGGGCAGAAAAGGGCATGGAGCTTTTAGAGCTTGCAACGGGCTGGCGTTTTCAAAGTCGTTTGTCGATGCGAGAGTATTTGGATCGCTTGACACCTGAGAAGCCACCGAAGTACTCAAGAGCTGTGATGGAAACTTTGGCCATCATCGCTTATCGTCAACCAGTGACGAGAGGTGAGATTGAAGAGATTCGTGGTGTGACTGTGAGCTCTAATGTGGTGAAACAGTTAGAAGATCGCGGTTGGATTGAAGTGGTAGGTCATAAAGACACCGTCGGACGTCCTGGTCTATACGCCACAACCCGCCAATTTTTAAATGATTTAAGTTTGACCACTTTGCAAGAATTACCAATGCTCGATGATGCTTCAGCTCAAGCTGAATCTGTGGCTCAGCGAGTGATGGAGTTTGAAGGTGAACCAGCAACTATTTCTGAAGATGCTCCTGAAGGCGCTTCAGACGTGACTGATGTGGCTGACACATCAAACGACCAAGTGTCGACACCAACAGAAGTAAATGATGCTGAAGTTGATGCTAACGATACGCAAACCAATAACGAAAAAACTAATGACTAGTCCTGAATTTGAATCTGAACAGCCCGCCAAGGTGGATGGGCAAGAGGCTGGTGAAACTAGCGAGACTCGACCAAAAAGAACCAGTCGCAGTCCCTACAACAAGACGCGCAGCAGACGCCCCCGCGATGAAAATGCACCTGCTGGTGATCAGCCTGCCGGTGACAATCCAGTGACTGAGGCCGGTGCTAGCGATCAAGTAGCAGTTGAGGGTGAGCAAGTGGCAAGACCTCCTCGCGGTCAGCGTCCTCCAAGAGGTGATCGTGGAGACAAATCTGCCCGAGGCCCAAGAAATAAAGGTAATAACGGTGACAGAGGGGATAGAGCAAATCATCCTTCACGTCATCAAGAAGCCAAAGCCAGTCCGGTCAGCGAAGAAAGCCAAGCTTTATTTGCATCCGTGGTTTCTGGAGAATTTGATGCCACATTGGACACGCCAGAAGTTGAAACTGAAGTGACTCATGACATGGTCGCTCAGACATTGGCTGAATTAGAGACCGAGTCTCATTCATCTGAATCAGAAACAAAAGAATCTCAAGCTGAAGAAGATGCAATGCCAGGTTTGCAGTTTTCTAGTGTTGATGAATTGCCATTAAGTTTGCGTGATGAAGTTTGGTCTGACCTTGATGATGTCGATGAAGAAGGGTTTGACGAAGACACTGTTAAGTTGCACAAGGTTCTAGCTGATGCTGGTATGGGCTCTCGCCGTGACATGGAAGACCTGATCATTCAGGGTCGTGTTTCTGTGAACAGTATGCCTGCGCACATTGGTCAACGTGTTGGACCAACGGATCAAGTCAAGATCAATGGCAAGATGGTTCATCGCAAGATTCAAACAAAACCGCCGCGTGTGATTCTTTATCACAAGCCGGCGGGTGAGATTGTTAGTCAATCAGATCCAGAAGGTCGTCCAACCGTGTTTGATCGCTTACCAAAAGCCAAACAAGGTCGTTGGATTGCAGTGGGTCGTTTGGACTTTAATACTGAAGGCTTGTTGTTATTCACAACTTCTGGTGAATTAGCGAATCGTTTGATGCATCCTCGTTATGGTGTTGAGCGTGAATACGCAGCACGTATTTTGGGTGACTTAGAGCCAGAGCAAGAAAAGCTCTTAAAAACAGGTATTAATTTAGATGATGGTGTTGCTAAATTCTTGCGCTTGGTCAGTGGCGGTGGAGAGGGTGCTAACCGCTGGTATCACGTGGCTTTGACAGAAGGACGTAACCGTGAAGTTCGCCGCATGTTTGAGGCTGTTGGTCACATTGTGTCGCGTTTGATTCGAACACGTTATGGCTTGTTTGTGTTGCCTCCAAGATTGCGTCGTGGTCGCTGGGAAGAAGTTCCATCAGATCAAATTGTGCAGCTCATGAGAATGGCTGGCTTGAAAGTTCCTCAGGGCATGGGTGAGAAATCTCGTCGTGACCCTCGCGAGGGCGGCAACCGTGCCCCCCGTGAACATAGTGGCGGTCAACCTGATCCAATGCAAACCTCAGTTTCTTACTGGGGATCTAAGGACGCATTAAGACAAGCATCCAACACCAACCGCTTTGCTCAAGGTCATGCAGATGATCTTGGCGGCAGATACAAGGGTAGCAATGGTGGTGGAAGAGGTAAACCAGGTCAGGGTGGTAAGCCTGGCCAAGGAAAACCAGGTCAAGGCGGTCGCTCAGGAGGTTTTGGGCAGCGTCGTGACGAGGAT
>CAYYOB010000096.1:0-4020 GCA_964473225.1 uncultured Polynucleobacter sp. | reverse complement strand
TTAATCGCTTCTTTGTTGGCAATTTCTTTGGCTGCTTGCGGCAAAAAAGAAGCTCCAGCTCCTGTAGCTCCTGCTGCTGCTCCAGCTCCTGAAGCTGCTCCTGCTGCAGCTCCTGCTGCTGCTCCAGCTGCTCCTGCTGCTCCTGCTGCTGCTCCAGCACCTGCTAAGAAGTAATTCTTCTTCAGAAGTAAAAAGACCACCCTCGGGTGGTCTTTTTTTTGCCTGCTGTTTTAGCGTCTGCTGTTTTTTGCTTTCGCTAATTTAACTTCTGATCAGCGACCGATTTGCTGATCCAAGAGTGTCAAGATTTGAACGGCTGTTTCACCTAGTTCGTTCGCACCTTTTTCATCTTGCACTGTCACAGTGACATTACCAGCGACATCTTTCACTTGTACACGATAACGTTTTGCTTTTTTCAACTCATCAGCACTCTTCTTGCTAAATAGATTGCTAAAGAAGCTCTTATTGGTCTCTGGTGATAGATCATTGGTGTTCACAAAACGCACGTAGTAAATACCTTTGCTTCTGTCACGGTCTTCAACTGTGAAGTTTGAACGATCTAAACCTACACCCACTTCTCTCCAAGCACGATCAAAGTTGCTAGCGAACTCAAGGCGTGGTTGCTTGTCTTTCTTCAAGCGAGATGGTGCATTAGTAGCAGTTGTTGATTTTTTACCCACTGATGCACGAGCAGCGTCTTCTGTGTAACCCAAGCGTTGCATCAAGCGAGCCAAGAACTCAGCTTCAAGCTCTGGATCATTCGGACGATTGGTCCACATGGTTTGAGTCTTATCGTTACCAGTCAACTCTTCAACAGCACCGCGGTGAGTGATGTAAATCTCAGTCTCACCTTTACTGTTCACCTCTAAACGAGTACGGAACTTATCACGCTCACCAGTTGAGTAAAGAGAATCTAAAACTTTACCAAGTGTGCGACGAATGATGTCTTGAGGAATCTTGGCGCGGTTTTCTGCCCAATCAGTTTCCATGATGCCGGTTTCTGGTGAATCAGTTAAGAGAATGAATCCAGTCTCTTGCCAGAACTCACGCACGCTTGGATACAAGTCTTTGGCAGGTTTTGAAACCACCAACCAACGACGATCACCTTCACGCTCAATCTTCATGCCAGATACTGCTGGTAACACAGCTTCTTTGCCAGTTGGTTTGTTTTTAACGGCTGTGCTGTAACCAGACAAAGTAGCGCCACCATCAGGCACCACGTAACGCTTATCGCCACCCATGGCTGTCATGTCAGGCGGGAAAGCCAAGTTAGGACCCTTCTTTTCGCCAGCAGATTTGTAATCAATGGTGTCACCAGAAAAAGTGCTGGTGCAAGCAGAGGTCAAAACGCCAGTTGCTAAAACTGACATCAGTAACACGCTTGATTTAATTGATATGCGACGCATAAGTTTTCCTAAGTTATCGAACGTTTATTTAGACATTAAGCCAGCGCCTATCAGCGCTTGCTTGACTTGTTCTTGAGCACCATCAACCAAGGTTGTGAGTGGTAGACGAATACCTGGCTTCATTCTGCCCATAGCGGTCAATGCCCACTTCACCGGAATTGGGTTGGCTTCTACAAACATGGCTTTGTGAACCGGTAGTAATTTGAACTGGATTTCTTTGGCACGTGCCACATCACCAGCCATGGCAGCCACACACAATTCATGCATCAATTTAGGTGCTACGTTGGCTGTCACAGAAATATTGCCGCGACCACCCATCATCATGAGCAATAAAGCAGTTGGATCATCACCAGAGTAAACCGCGAAATCTTTGCAACCTGCTTCTTCTAAACCAGCGATCAACTGAATGCCGCGATCAAGATTGCCCGTCGCATCTTTGATACCAACAATGCCTGGCACTTTGGCCAAACGAATCGTGGTCTCTGTTGCCATATCTGCCACCGTGCGACCCGGCACGTTGTACAAAATAACTGGCAGATCGACTTTTTCAGCGATTGTTTTGAAATGCTGATACATGCCTTCTTGCGTTGGCTTGTTGTAATAAGGTACTACTTGCAAGCTGGCGTCGGCGCCAACTTTTTTTGCGAACTCTGTGAGCTCAATCGCTTCGCTGGTTGAATTACCACCAGTACCTGCAATGATTGGAATGCGTTTAGCAGTGTGTTCAACAGTTACTTTGATCAGTTCACAGTGTTCTTCAACTGAAACAGTTGGAGACTCACCAGTCGTACCAACGATCACGATGCCATCGGTGCCCTCTTCAATGTGCCAATCGATCAACTGGCGCAAACCAGGCAAATCTAGACTGCCGTCGGCATGCATGGGCGTGACAATGGCCACCAAACTTCCTGAGATATTTTTAGCTAATTTAGTCATGTTTTTGATTGTAGCGGAACAGCACAGACTCTTTGCACACAAGCGGGTTTAGGCTGAGTGACCGTGAGGTCCTCATAGGCCAAAATCCTCATATTTGAGGCAAAGCCGAGCAGTTCATTGGGGGTTAATAAAAAGTCAGGGTTGCTGGGTTTGCCAAAGGCTTCATTGCCAATGGCAAAGGTTTCGTAGATTAAAACCCCTTGAGAATTCAACAAATTAGGCAATTTTTGCAAAAAAGGACGGTAAAGGTAATTGGTCACAATCACCGCGTCAAATTGGCCTAAATGGCTCAGAGACCAGGCATCGGTTTCCAAATCAATGGCTTCAGTTTGAATGGCCAGATCAGGGTGGCTGCTTTTGATTTGCTGCAAAGAGGCCAAATCACGGTCAATCGCCATCACCTGAAAGCCTTGTTTGGCCAACCAAATCGCATGACGACCACTGCCGCAGGCGTAGTCCAAGACACGCCCACCGGCTTTGATCTTCGAAGCGTGGGTTTGTACCCAGTCAGAAGCTGGGACACTCAACTCTTGGTGCGACTTAACTGTAATCAAGTCCCATGGCCTCGCGCACATCGCGCATCGTTTCTTGAGCAGACTTGCGAGCTTTATCGCAGCCATCAGCGATGATGGCACGCAATAGACTTGGGTCGTCCAAATAAGTTTGAGCACGTTCCATCATCGGTTGTTGCTCTTTGAGAATCGCATCAATCACAGGTTGTTTACATTCCAAGCAACCAATGCCAGCACTCTTACAACCTTTTTCTGCCCAAGCTTTGGTTTCGTCACTGGAATAAACCGCATGCAATTGCCACACTGGGCAACGCGCTGGATCACCCACATCGGTTTTACGGATACGGGCTGGATCAGTTGGCATGGTTTTGATTTTTTTCTCAACCGATGCAGCGTCTTCACGCAATGCAATCGTATTACCATAAGACTTGGACATTTTTTGACCATCCAAACCAGGCATGCGTGACTCTTGCGTCAAGAGAGCTTGTGGCTCAGCCAAAATGATTTTTCTTGAGCCTTCTAAGTAACCGAACAAACGCTCACGGTCACCCATCGATAAACTTTGTGCATCAGCCAAAACCGCGCGAGCTTGCTCTAGAGCTTCCTCATGGCCTTTTTCTTGATACTCGGTTCTGAGCTCAAGATATAACTTGGTGCGCTTACTGCCTAATTTTTTAGCTGCTTCCAAAGCCTTCTCTTCAAAGCCTGGCTCACGACCATACAAGTGGTTAAAACGACGCGCCACTTCACGGGTCATTTCTACGTGAGGCACTTGGTCTTCACCGACTGGCACGTGTTGTGCGCGGTAGATCAAGATGTCTGCAGCTTGTAGCAATGGGTAGCCCAAGAAACCATAAGTCTGAAGATCTTTTTCTTTGAGCTTTTCAATTTGATCTTTGTAGGTTGGCACTCGTTCCAACCAACCCAAAGGTGTGCCCATGGCTAGCAAGAGGAATAGTTCTGCGTGCTCTGGCACTTTGCTCTGAATGAACAAAGTTGCCTGAGTTGGATCAACACCAGCAGCCAACCAATCGATGACCATGTCCCAAACGGATTTTTCAATCACATCAGGTGTTTCATAGTGCGTGGTCAAAGCATGCCAATCAGCCACAAAGAAATAGCATGGGTATTCAGCTTGAAGCTTTAACCAATTTTTAAGAACACCG
>CAYYOB010000095.1:0-4253 GCA_964473225.1 uncultured Polynucleobacter sp. | reverse complement strand
ATCGTTTAGTCAGTTATAAAAAAGTATAGAATGTGCCATATCAAAAATTTACATTCAAAATGCATCAATTAGCCAAAAAATCAAAAGCAATTGCACTTGCCGCATTCGCTGTGGCTTCTGGTTTTTCTTTGCCTGCTTTGGCGATTGATCTTCAGCCTGGTGATGCGACTGCACCACCTCCTGGCTTGCGCAGTGTTCAACTATCTTATTTAAATGCTGAACGAGTTGGCGCCAGCAATGCAAGACTTGATCAAAATCAGGTGCAATTTCGTTATACCCAAGCTTTTGAAGTAAACAAGCAACCCGCTTTGTTTTATCTTCACACAGGCACCGGTAGAAATGATCCATCTGGGGCTCTAAGCCTCGTTCCTTCTGACAACGGCATGATCGATACCACATTCGTTTTTGCCTACTGGCCCTATGTTGATAGAGCATCTAAAACATATGTTGGAGTGGCAGGATATTTAGTCACACCAACAGGTAGCTACTCAAGCGATCGAGCGATCAATATGGGTGAAAATCGCTATCGATGGGCTGGTCAAATTGCCTACCAAACCAGAATTGCTCCTGACTTAGATTGGATGAGTGCATTCGATACTTTGTGGTTTGGAAAAAATGATGCAAGCAAATCATTATCAACAGGGCAAATAGGTTCGCTTGAACAAAAAGCCTTATACAGCGCTCAAACGGGTTTGCTTTATCACTTGAACAAGCAATACAGTTTTGCTGCTGCTTATTTCTATTCTGAAGGCGGAGAAACTGTATTTAAAGGTGCCGCCCAAAACAATTCAATCAAATCACATCGCTATCAACTAAGTGCCATCAGAGACTCGTCTTTTGGTCGAGTAACTTTGCAGTACGGTCAAGATATTGATAACAACGCAGCACTTGAAGATAAGCACCGCATCTTTTTAAGATACACCAAGTTTTTCTAAGTTTGCGACACTTCAGATTCAATAGCTTCTATCTCAGAAGTCCATCCTAGCCATTTTTCCTCTAGAGAAGTTAACTCATCGTTGATCACTTTGAGCTTCTTACCAATATCCGCGATTTCTTGCGGTGAAACTGGCTCTAATAACTTTGACTCTAATTGAGTCTTCTCTGTTTGAAGCTGCGTCATTGATTTTTCAGCTTGATCAATTTGCTTTTTCAAAGGCTTGGTGCGGGCATTAATCTCTTGGCGTTTTGCAGACTCTAATTTTCTTTGCTCACTGGTTTGAACCACTGATTTTTTTACTGGTTCCACGGCAATATTGACACTCGGCTCAGAAACTTCAGAAACACCAGCAGAAATACCCACAGAAACAACCTTAGCCTCTTCTACCTTGGCTTCCTCTCTCAGTCTCTTAGACTCCTCGAGCAAGTAGCGTTGGTAATCATCCAAATCACCATCAAATGGCTTGATTTCTCCACGACCCACCAACCAAAACTCATCACATACAGCTCTCAGCAAGGCGCGATCATGGCTGACTAACATCACGGTGCCTTCAAACTCATTCAAGGCCATTGATAAAGCTTCACGGGTTGCAAGATCCAAGTGATTGGTTGGCTCATCTAGCAAAAGTAAATTAGGTCGTTGCCAAACAATCATCGCTAAGACCAGGCGAGCCTTCTCACCACCGCTCATGGTTCCGACTGCTTGCTTGACCATGTCACCAGCAAAGTTAAACGTGCCCAAGAAGTTGCGTAAATCTTGCTCACGACCTGATTCCGCTGCATTGGGGCCTAAGTCTTTTGCTAAGCGAATCATGTGCTCTAAAGGATTGTCATCAGACCTTAAAACATCCAACTCTTGCTGAGCAAAGTAACCAATGTTCAAACCCTTGCCTTCAGTCACCGTGCCTGCAAGCTGAGGCATGGTTCTGGCAATGGTTTTAACCAAGGTTGATTTACCTTGACCGTTTGCCCCCAAGATACCAATCCTTTGACCAGCTAAAACTGATTTATTGACGTCTTTGATGATGATTTTATTGGCACCATCTACTTTGTAACCAAAGCTTGCATCGCTGATGGCCAACATAGGGTTCGGTAAATTTTGTGGTTCTTTGAATTCAAAAGTGAACTCAGCATCAGCCAATACCGGTGCAATTTTCTCCATGCGCTCAAGAGCTTTGACTCTACTCTGCGCTTGCTTGGCTTTACTCGCTTTGGCTTTAAAGCGTGTGATGAACTTTTGTAAATGAGCAATTTTTTCTTGTTGCTTTGAGAAGGATGCTTGTTGCAACTCTAATTGTTGAGCGCGCATGAGCTCGAATGAACTGTAGTTGCCGCCGTAACGATTGAGCTTGGCGTGCTCAATATGCAAAGTAACATTGGTCACCGCATCTAAAAATTCTCTATCATGAGAAATCACAATCATGGTGCCGGCATAACGCTTCAACCATGCTTCCAACCACACCAAAGCATCTAAGTCCAAGTGATTGGTTGGCTCATCAAGCAACAATAAATCGGATGGGCACATCAAGGCACGTGCCAATTGCAAACGCATGCGCCAACCACCAGAAAAACTGTTCACCGGCTGATCAAGTTCACTGACCTTAAAACCCAAACCAAGAATCAGTGCCTGCGCCCTAGATATTGCGTCATGTTCACCAGCATCAGCCAAGTCAACGTGAGCATGCGCCATGGCCATGCCATCTTCTGCTAATTCTGCAGCTTCTAGCGCTTGTCTTAATTCAATTAGACGAGTGTCGCCAGCAATTACGAAGTCAGTGGCAGACTCTTCAGTTTCTGGCATGTTTTGAGCCACTTGGGCCATGCGCCATACTTTAGGAATAGAAAAGTCACCGCCATCTTCATGCAGGGTGCCATTCAGTAATGCAAACAAAGTTGATTTACCAGCACCATTGCGTCCAACCAAACCAACCTTCTCCCCTGGATTGAGCGTGACCGTTGCTTTATCAAGCAATAATTTAGCGCCACGACGCAGGGATACATTGTTTAAGGTGATCATTTTTCAGCAGTCATACCAGCTACTGCTGGGTTGTTAATTGATAATTTCATGGTTCACCAGAAGTAATCAGTGAATATCCAATGAATGCGCTATTTTAACTGATGAGATCAGCCCAAAGTGAAGATAAATAGGACATTCAAGGCGCAATGAACTAAAATAGAAGCAGTAAGCATTCATAACTGCGCTCTACATTTCTTCTTAAGCAGTTCATTCATTGACCTTCCAAAAATTACTTTTTGCTGAGCACAGGTCATCACTCTATTGGTACCTATGCAATTCAAAGATCTTGGTTTATCTGAACTTATCCTTAAAGCAATTAACGAACATGGCTATACAACGCCAACCCCTATTCAAGCTCAATCAATCCCAGCCATTCTCAATGGTGGAGATTTACTAGCAGCTGCTCAAACTGGCACGGGTAAAACTGCAGGCTTCACGCTACCAGTATTACAGCGCCTATTAACTTCTCCTGTGAATCAAACCAGTCGTCGACGTCAAGTTCGCGGCTTGATACTCACACCCACTCGAGAACTCGCTGCACAAGTGCATGCGTCGGTTCAAACCTATGGTAAATACACACAACTTAAATCTGCTGTTATTTTTGGTGGCGTGGGAGCAAATCCACAGATCAAATCTATTCAAGCTGGCTTAGATATTTTGGTGGCAACACCAGGACGTCTTTTAGACCTGATGGGTCAAGGCGCAATTTCTTTACAGCACGTAGAGATATTAATTCTTGATGAGGCCGACAGAATGTTGGATATGGGATTCTTACGAGATATCAAAAAAATCCTTGCTGCACTTCCTAAGCAACGTCAAAACTTATTGTTTTCTGCCACCTTCTCTACAGAGATCAAAGCGTTGGCTAATGATTTACTGAACTCTCCTTCGTTGATTGAAGTAGCAAGAAGCAACAGCACTAATGAAGCCATCACACAATTGATGCACCCAGTAGATCGCGGCAACAAACACCCACTACTAGCGCATCTCATCAAGTCCAATGACTGGAAGCAAGTTTTGGTTTTCACGCGCACCAAGCATGGCGCCAACAAATTGGTCCTGCAATTAGAAAATAATGGCATCAGCGCCATGGCGATCCACGGCAATAAGAGTCAAACCGCAAGAACCAAAGCATTGGCAGACTTTAAAGCTGGCAAGATCATCACTTTGGTAGCAACCGACATTGCTGCGCGAGGCATTGATATTGACCAATTGCCGCACGTGGTCAATTACGACCTACCAAATGTGCCTGAAGATTATGTTCACCGCATTGGTCGAACTGGCAGAGCTGGCTCTAATG
>CAYYOB010000094.1:0-4464 GCA_964473225.1 uncultured Polynucleobacter sp. | reverse complement strand
CTGATAAGTGCCGCGAGATGGAACCAATACCACCCACGAAGTAGTTCTTTGTCACTGGGAATGGCTTGTTACTGTAGGTGTCACCATAACCAATCTCACCGTTAAAGGACAAAATATTGCCTTTGAACAATGGCCAGAAATACTGGTGCTGGTAGTAGGCTCTGTAGTACTGTAAATCAGCAACTGGTGTGCCCCACTCGAAGTTAACCTGTTGGTATGTGCCACGAGACGGAATCAATGCACTGTCTCGACCATCTCTTGACCAACCAATCGTGAGCGGCACGTTCATATTGCTCTTGCCGTAAGCGGTGACGTAATCTTGATAACTTTGCGGCGTATTGACCGATGTTTCCATGTTCAATTGCTCAATACCTAAGCCGAAGAAGACACGATCAACTTCAGAATACGGAACGCCTAATTTAAAGCTACCACCTGTTGAAACAATCTTGTACTCTTCATCGCCTGTGTAATACAAAGGACGCGAAGTTCTGGTGTACACCTCTGTGAAACGGCTGATACCGTCTTCAGTGAAATAAGGATCGTAATTAGAAACAGCGATGGTTCTGTTGGTTTTACCAGTATTGATATTCAAACCAATGCTTGTGCCTGTACCAAAAGCATTTTCTTGTGAAATACCTGCGGTCAAAATCAACTTATCAGTAGATGAGAAACCCGCACCTAGGCTCAATGAACCTGTTGGCTTTTCCGCAACCTTGATACCTACATCTACTTGATCGGATGTACCTGGAATATCTTCAGTATTGACTTCTACGTCTGTGAAATAGCCAAGACGATTGATACGGTCTTTAGAAAGCTTGAGCTTTTCACTGTCAAACCATGAGCTTTCTAGTTGACGCATCTCACGACGAATCACTTCATCACGAGTTTTATTGTTACCAGAGATATTGATCTTACGCACATAAGTACGCTTACCAGGATCAACGATCAAAGTAAGATCAACCACCTGCTTGTCTTTTTGCAAATTAGGTTGTGGGTTGATCGCAGCAAAAGCATAACCGTAGGCACCCAACTTATCAGCAATGGCTTTGGTACTTTCAGTTAATTTGGCAGATGAGAACACATCTCCAACTTTTAGATTAACCAACTTGGTCAACTCTTCATCTTTGCCCAATAACTCACCAGCCAACTTCACTGAGGCAACTTTGTATTGCTGCCCCTCTCTGATGTTGATATTGAGGTAAATGCCTTTTTTATCAGGCGTGATTGAAACTTGTGTTGATTCAATCACAAACTCTAAGTAACCACGGTTTAGGTAGAAAGAACGAACTGCCTCTAAGTCAGCCGTTAACTTTTGCTTAGAATACAAATCATTCTTGGTATACCAAGACAACCAGTTCGGTGTTGATAGCTGCATTTCTTCGCGCAGCTCTTTTTCCTTGAATGCAGAATTACCAACAATATTGATCTGAAGGATCTTGGATACTTGACCCTCATCAACGTTGAATACGATGGCCACTCTATTACGCTCAACAGGGGTCACGGTTGTGATGACTTCTGCAGCGTAGAAGCCACGAGAAATATATTGACGCTTAAGTTCCTGCTCAGCCTTGTCGATCAAAGCTTTGTCGTAGTAACGAGCTTCTGCCACACCAACGGCTTTAAGAGACTTTTGCAGCGCTTCTTTATCAAACTCTTTAATACCTGTGAACTCTAGTTGTGAAACAGCTGGGCGCTCTTCAACTCTAACAACCAA
This sequence comes from uncultured Polynucleobacter sp., assembly GCA_964473225.1. Lineage (GTDB taxonomy): Bacteria > Pseudomonadota > Gammaproteobacteria > Burkholderiales > Burkholderiaceae > Polynucleobacter. The sequence goes on along the minus strand of CAYYOB010000094.1, from coordinate 2,750 downwards.
TACTTGCCCATCAGATTCAACTTTTACGTCTTTAAAAAAGCCAGTGTTATAAAGAGCACGAATCGCATCAGCGCCCTTATCATCAGTGAAAGTTTCGCCAACTCTCACCGGCAAATAGCTAAAAACCGTTCCTGGTTCTACACGTTGCAAACCTTCAACGCGGATATCTTTCACCACAAAAGGATCAGCAGCCATCAATGGGGCTGATAACAAACTGACTGCAATCGCAGCCAATGGAGTTTTTATAAATTTATGATGTATTTTCAACGTAAAAACAATCTAGAAATATCGTTAAACAAAGCCAATATAGTTAAAAACAGGAGGCTACCCATACCAACTCTTTGCAATACATTTTGTACGCCATCTGAAACACGCTTTCCAGACAACAATTCCCATCCATCATACAGTAGCTGACCACCATCTAGCATTGGCAATGGGATCAAATTCAGAATCCCAAGACTGATGCTGATCATCGCCAAAAACCCCAAATAAGACTGCCAGCCAACTTGGGCTGTTTTACCAGCCATATCAGCGATGCTCAAAGGTCCACCGATCTGCTTGACTGAAGATTCTCCAGTGAAAATACCCACCAACATTCGCACAGAAATGGCGCTGATATCCCAAACTCTCTCACTTGAAACCGCAATCGCCTCAAAAATACCCAATTTGAGTTCAAAAATGCCAATTGGCTCGCTCAAATCAGGTTTTATGCCTAATTTTGCCAATGGATCGGTATCTGGCGTCAGAATTGGCATTTTTTCTGCTTTAAAAACAACGTCTTGCTCTACTCCTTGGGGAGTTTTAACCTTTACAACAAAGCCTTCAGAACTTGTCACGGCATCCATCAAGCGCCATCTGAGCTGATTCCAGCTAGCGATTGATCTAAAAGACTCGTCATCATCGGATTTCCAGGCAATCACGGTGTCACCAGCATAAATACCTGCCTCGTAGGCAACACTGTTCTTATCTGGACCAGCCAATTTGGATGGGATTTGAGGAACGCCTGAAGCAAATAAAATAACCAAAAAGACAATGGCGAGGATGAAGTTGGCCAAAGGACCAGCCGCCACAATGAACGATCTTTTCCATAATTTTTGGCTTCTGAATGATTCTTCATCCATTTTGACGTAACCGCCCAAAGGCAAACTGCTCAAGGCCCACTCTGTGGAATCCGGTGTTTTTTGATAAGTCCATATGGTCTTACCGAAACCTACTGAGAATCTCAATACTTTGACGCCACACATCTTTGCAGCGCTGTAATGGCCATACTCATGAAAACTCACCAGCAGGCCAACCGCTACTAAAAAGGCCAATAAACTCCAAATAACCGTCATTTACTCAATCCTTTGACTATGGTTAGGGCTTCTTGACGAGCCATTCTATCTGCTTCAAGAATGCCATCAAGTGACATCGGTCCATTGGGTTTTGTTTGATTTAAAACACGCTCAACCAATTCAGAAATTTGTGTGAACCCAATCTCTTGCTTCAAAAATGAATCAACCGCAATTTCATTGGCAGCATTCAAAATCGTTGGGGCTAAGCCGCCAGCAGCTAAAGCTTGGTAACTCAGAGACAAGCAAGGGAAACGGTTCAAATCAACGGGTTCAAATTTCAGATCATGAGCAGTCGTGAAATCCAATTCTTTAACCCCAGCATCAATCCTTAAAGGCCAACCCAAGCCATAGGCAATCGGCGTTTTCATATCAGGTTGTCCAAGCTGTGCAATCACAGATCCATCAATGTATCTGACCATTGAATGAACCACGCTTTGAGGATGTATCAAGACCTTGATTTGTTCCGCAGGTAATCCAAATAAATGATGAGCCTCGATCACTTCAAGACCTTTGTTCATCATCGTCGCTGAATCGACTGAAATTTTTCGCCCCATCACCCAGTTAGGATGGGCACACGCTTGATCAGGCGTGACATTCTTTAACTGATCTAAAGAGTGATTTCTGAATGGACCACCGGAAGCCGTTAATAAAATCTCTTTTACGCCCAACGATGAGTAGCGGCCGCGAGAGCCCCCATTCGAATTATTCGCATCTGGCAAGCATTGATAAATGGCATTGTGCTCACTATCAATTGGTAATAGCTCAGCACCACTGCTTGCAATCGCTGACATGAAAATATCACCAGCCATCACCAAGGCTTCTTTATTGGCTAATAAGATACGCTTACCTAGCTTTGCAGCTTCAATCGTTGGCATCAAGCCCGCTGCTCCAACAATCGCAGCCATCACCGTATCAACAGAAGTCAATGTTGAGGCAGAGACCAAGGCCTCCGCGCCATGATCAACTGTCACAGTTAAACCCATAGACTTTAGTTGATCATTCAAACGACTGGCAGCATCTGCAGAACCAACCACCACCATCGTTGGCTTGAATTCTGCGCATTGCTTGGCGAGAAGTTCAATATTTGAATGTGCTGTTAAAGACTCAACTTTGAATAAATTCGGATGGGCACGAATCACATCCAGAGTACTCACTCCAATCGATCCGGTTGAGCCAAGTACGCAAATATGTCTCATGAAGTGTGTCTCATGGTTTAGCTCGCCATCAAAATGATTAAACCAGCAAGCGGCAATACAGGAAGAAGCGCGTCAATGCGATCTAAAAAACCACCATGACCAGGCAGCAACGCACTGCTATCTTTGACTCCAGCGACACGTTTCATTTGTGACTCAAACAAGTCACCCTGAATACTCATGGCAACACATAGAGCTGTCACAAGAATCATCCCTGACCATC
>CAYYOB010000093.1:0-4548 GCA_964473225.1 uncultured Polynucleobacter sp. | reverse complement strand
ATTTGGGACACTTTGTCCCTTTCGCTATTTTTAACTGATGGCACTCACGGCAAAACATCAACCCACCGGCACTACCTATCTTCCAGCATACAACGACAACATCTTTGTATTGGCTGAGAGTGATTCAGGAATCTACGGGCAGTACAACTTCAAATTCATTTGCGATGTCAAGGACGGCTCAGGCAATCTCTTGACCCGTCTCAAAGCACCCATCTACTACGGCTCAACCAACAAGGGAGTATTCAACATATCCCGATTGATTGAGAACTACACGACTCACGATTGGGCTTTTGACGATGCAACTGGGGTGAACTGCACCAACTCGGTGTTTGGATACCAAGCGGTGTTCGGTTATGAGTATAGCACTGGAGCAACCACAGCCATCAACGAAACTACTGGAGTGACCTCTGTGACTGGTGTCAGCATCTGGAACGCTGCTCTCTCTCCTTTGGACTTTTTATCATATGATGAGGACAACTACCTGATGTCAAGTTCGGCTTCTGGTACTGCCTCCTTTTTAACCAACAACCAATCAAAAAGATTACCCATAGATGCAAAGGCTTGGCTCTATTTTCTACACGGCAGCAATGTGGCTTCTGTTGATGTTGCTTTTTCCCCTTCGGGTTCTGCTTCCATCGCTGTCCCTTCTGGCACTCTCGGTCGTGTACCTATTGGAAGCAACATTCCGGGCGGCATACCAGTTGGTACAACTTCCTACACTTGCACTCCAAAAGATTCTGGTGGGAATCAAGTGGGCAAAGCGTACACTATCCAAATAGACACACGCTGCTCCAAATACCCAACCACCGATTTGTACTTCTTAAATCGCTTGGGAGGCGTTGACACGATGCGCTTTGATATGCTCAAGAGAACGAACTTTGACATTGAGCGAAAGACCTACAAAGCAAATCCATTCACTTTGGACAATGTGGCGGTCTCTTATTCATACGACACGGCTGCCCACTCCAATTCTGATTTCTTCACCCAAGCCAACGAGAGGCTCACGCTCAACTCTAACCTCATCACAGAGGCAGAGGCAGAATGGCTGAAGGAACTTTTGATGAGTCCACGAGTGTGGATGTATGACGGCACTTTGAAAGCGGTCAACATTCAGACCTCTCAATACGAGCAGAAAACCCACTTGGTTGACAAGGTGTTCAATTTGACCTTGGAAGTGACAACCTCAATCCCAGACAAATCTCAACGCTTGTGATAGAGTTACTCGTCAATAACCAACGGGTTGATTTGAGCGCAGATTTTGACCTCTTGGTCACTCGTTCAATCGCAGACATCAGAGAACCACAAACCCGTCAAGGGGACTGGTCAAAGACAATCGTCATTCCCGGCACTAAGGGGAACAACAAACTCTTTGGTCACATCTTTGAGGTAGAGCAAACCATCACTGGCTCAGGTCAGTTTGCACCCGACTTCAATCCCAACCTAAAGGCAGAAGCAAGAGTTCTGCTTGATGGATTGGAGCAGATGAACGGATTCCTTCGGGTTATTCAAATCAATGTCACCGATACTGATTTAATTGAGTACGAATGTGCCATCTTTGGTACGACTGCTGACTTCTTCTCGGTGATTGAGAACTCCAAACTCAACGACCTTGATTTCAGCGAGTACAACCACATCCTGAACATCGCCAATGTAGAGGCAAGTTGGGACACCTATATCTACAAGGACACGGCAACTGCTGCTTTTTCTTATGGGGAGGGATATGTGTACCCAATCATCTATCCTCCCAAGCAAGGTTCAACAACGAGTTCAGTTGAAAGACTTTCAGACGAGGACAACTTCCCTGCGCTTTATGCCAAGACCGTAGTTGATAAGATTTTTAGCAATGCTGGGTATTCCTACACCAACGATTCTTTCTTCAATTCAGACCGCTTCAAACGGCTTATAATTCCTTGGACAAATCAAGGTTTGGAGATAGACGAATCAACGGCTGCCAACTTCTTGTTTGTCGCTCAACAAAATGCTGGAGTAACTGGTGCGACCTATACCCTCGCAGACCAACTGCTATTCACAAACGAGGTCAGCGACCCCGGCAACGACTATGCGACTGGGACATCAACCTACACGGTTGACAGAGGTGGCACTTATACCATCTACCACAAGTTCAAAGGGCAAGTTGACATCTTGACTTCTGGAAATTTCATCGCTTGTGATGTTGGGGTGGGAGTTTATGTCAATGGGGTTCTCAAAGGAACAATCACCCATCTGAACTCTGGCAATCCTTCGCCTACGATATTTGAGTTTGATGACACCAATTCAGCGACTATTGCCGTTGTCCCAAGTGACGAAATCACGCTCAAACTTGAATCTTTGGTAGGAACAGAGCAATCAACTATATATACCTTCTCATCCTATCTCGTAGCCTCTGATTTCACGCTCACCTCAGATGATGATTCGCAGTTTTATAATGGGCTGAACGCTCGTGCCTTTGCTCACGGGTCAACGGTGGACTTCACTCGCTTCTTTGGACAAGAAAAGCAAAGCGAACTCTTTATGGGTTTCTGTAACCTATTTAACCTCTATGTTGAGCAGGACTACAACACCACCAAGACCCTCCGCATAGTCACAAGAGATGAGTTCTACAATGGCTCAAATCGTGACTGGTCTGCTAAACTTGACTATTCTCAGCCCTATTCAATCGTTCCGATGGGAGAGGTTGTGGGCAATCCTTATGTCTTAACCTACAAGCAAGGTGGAGATTTAGAGAACCAACGCTATCAGAGAATATGGGGTGGCACTTATGGAGACCGAGTCATTCGCATTGAGAACGATTTCATCAAGCAAGAAAAGAAGATTGAAACTTGCTTTGTTCCGACTCCGATGTATAGCCAAAACGGCCGGTATTACTCTTGGATTCAGTATGAGAATACAAACGCCTCTGAACTCCGTTTGCTTTACTACGGAGGACTTCAATCCTGCTCAGTTTACTACACGAGAAACCAAGGTGAATCTCTGACTCAGAACGCTCGTTATTCCTACCCTCTGACCCTGCACATTGACTCGGTGTCAAATATGCAGTTTGACCTTTCCTTTGGAATGCCTTATGAGGTCAATCTCCCTGCTGGGTTCTCTTATTCAAACCAGAATGTCGGCAATGTATACTGGTACAGATTTATCACGGAAATCGCTGACAAGAACTCAAAGGTCTTGAGAGGTTATTTCAGAATAAATCCAAATGATTGGGCAACGCTGAAGTTCAATGACAACTATTTCTTTGAAGGGCAGTATTGGAGGCTCTTATCTGTTAACGACTACAACCCTCTTGTTGATGGTGTGTTTGAATGCGAGTTTCTTCTTGCTCAATATACTCAACCAGTAACGGCTACAAGCAAGGGAGCAGGAACAAGCGCAGCCGATACTTATGACAACCGCTATCCTTTAGTCAAAAACAAGCCTCTGCAAAATGGAGGAGTTGTGATTGGAGGAGGCAACGATACAGATGAGCAAGTCATCGTTCTTGGTCAAGACAACCAAGTCAACGGAGAGAGAAATGTAGTGCTTGGCTCAACTGGCACTTATGTATCACCCGGCCTTGACAATGTAGTGGTTCTGAACTCTGAGGGACTAACCCCAACCGAGAGCAATACCACCTACTATGGCAACTACAAAATGTGGCCGAACTTCTTGTCAGCAGGGAAGGTGGTCTCAATCACAGATGCAGATTCTCCCTACACCGCTTCGGTCAATGACTGGATGATAATTTGCGACACGGCAATGGGTGCTATTGATGTGGTTCTCCCAGACCCAACCGGACTATCAGGCAAACATTTTATCATCAAGAAAGTATCTCCGTCCAACCAAGTAGACATAACGGCAGGAGATGGTTCTATCAATCTTGATGGCTCAACAACTCACTCAAACAACGCCAACAACGGATTTGACTGGTTCGTCTGTGACGGCACTTCTTATTGGCTAATTTCAGAAGGACACTAATGGCAAAGATAACAACCGCAGTAGAGGTAGGTGTAGATGTAAAAGGCGTAGACACCGCAACCCAAGGATTAAACAATGTAGCACAAGCCACTTCCAATGTGAAGAAAGGTGCAGACGCTTCCGTCAAGAGTATGACTATGCTTGGTCGTGCTGCTGGAGGATTAAAAGATGCTTATGCTGGTGTGTCTTCTAACTTCTCCAAATTAAGCAAAGATTTGGGAGGCATTCCCGGCCCAGTTGGTGCAGTTGCTCAGTCAGTAGGTGGATTGTCCAAGGCTTTTATGGCTATTGTAACCAATCCAGTAGGAATGGTCATTATGGCTATTGTTGGCGCATTGGCTGCATTGAAAAGAGCGTTTTCCGATTCAGAGGCAGGTCAAGAGAAATGGAACAAAATCACTGCCGTAGGAAGCGCATTGCTTGGCAATATGATGGATGTGGTCGCTGATGTTGGCGAAATGCTTATAAAATTATTTTCTGACCCACTCGGGTCTCTTGTGGCTTTTGGCGAATTGGTAAAGCAAAACATCGTCAATCGTTTCCATGGACTACTGGAGTTGATTCCAAGCATCGGAAAAGCCATTGGCTATTTGTTTG
>CAYYOB010000092.1:0-4599 GCA_964473225.1 uncultured Polynucleobacter sp. | reverse complement strand
GTCAAGTGTTGTTCCAAGGTGAGGCCCTTCCGAGGGCCTTACCTGTTTGTGATCACTACGCAGGCACTGAAGTGCGCATGCGCAAAGCATTGGCTTTGCAAGCAGAACTGGGTCCCGTCTTTGATATCACCTTTGATTGTGAAGATGGCGCACCTGTTGGTAAAGAAGCAGAACACGCTCAACTGGTTGCCGAGATTCTTTTAAGTTCAGATAATCGTTTCAATCGTGTCGGGGTCAGAATTCATGATCCCAGCCATCCTTGCTGGAAAGCGGATGTCGCCACTCTGATCAAGCAAGCTGGCAAAAAAATCGCCTTCGTGATGATTCCGAAAGTGGTCTCAGCAACACAAACACAAAGCATCATTGATGAAATCAATCACGTCGCTAAAACTGCCAATATTGGGCGAGTGATTCCAATTCAAATTTTGATTGAAACTCATGGTGCACTTCAAGATGTTCAAGCCATTGCAGCGCTTGAACAAGTCGAGTCTTTGAGTTTTGGTTTAATGGATTTTGTTTCAGCCCACCACGGCGCCATTCCTGGCAATGCCATGGATCGCGGTCAGTTCGATCATCCATTGGTGGCACGTGCCATGCTTGAGATTTCAGCGGCGTGTCATGCACATGGCAAAGTACCCTCTCACAACGTTTGCACTAATATCAATGATGTCGCCATCATTGAATCTGATACTTTGCGAGCCAAGAATGAATTTGGCTTCACTCGGAAGTGGAGCATTCATCCAAATCAAATTCCTGTGATCGTGAAGACTTTGTCGCCATCACCGAACGAGATTGATGAGGCCTGCTCTATTTTGTTGGCAGCCCAAGCAGCACAATGGGGACCAATTCAACATGAAGGCAAACTTCATGACCGAGCCAGCTATAGGTATTTTTGGACTATTTTGCAAAAAGCTCATTTAACTGGTCACGCCATTCCAGCCAAAGCTGAGAAGTTACTCTAAGCCCTAGATAAAAATATAGTTGTAAGGTTTGCACCACAGGGGCTTGTTTTGCTTAGAATGTGTTTATGTCTAGTTATCGCCCCAAAAATTCCTCACGCATTTCTCCTGAAGCAGAACGATTGGTTTCTGATGCTCTGTCGTTGGCAGCCTCAGGCAGTCGCGTAGAAGACATTTTTTGGGAAACCAAATTATTAGATCGTTTATTGCGCTTATTGCATGCGCAAAATCAAAATGCGATTGAGAGCGCATTGGATCAAACACTCAAAATCAATCCGATTGCTTTTGACTCATTAGCAGAAAACGCTGAAACCTTGGCGGAGTCTTTGACACTAGAGCAAGATGGCGAGAGCTGGGATGTGGTGTTGATCGCGATCCCAATCATCGCCAGAACTCGTTACAGTATTCCTTCAGGCAAGCTCAGTTCTGAATCAATCGCCGCCACAGGTAATTTATTGCACGATCAAATCGTTTCGCAAGACGCGCTGATTGCATTGGTGCCTTGGCTTTACAGCATCGATCAAATGCCTCATTCACATTGTCAAACTCGTTTGTTACTCGAGAAGTTAGCGTCTGCGGCTGTGAATGCCGGAGAAATAAAGTTAGAACTACGCGACATGCCTGAAACAATTCCTGTTTTAGCAGACCCACGTTATATCGTTGGCGCAGTAGCAGCCCCATCAGGTGGGCCTATCTTTAGATGGCAGGAAGATGCGCCCAGACGCCAAGAGCGCAGCGTTTGTTTGCAGAATTGGCAAACAGGCATGCAAGACACGATTGCATCAATCATGCCCGGTTGCGAATTTGAATTGTCTTTACCAGAGGCTTATTTCACCAACTGTCGTGAAGCAGATCGCAAGATCAGACCATTGAGTATTTTGGCCGCCGTCAATTATCTCGAATCAATGTTGAATGTTGAGCCCGCAGGCTTGTCTTGCATCATTGCTGGTTTCGGCGATGAGCAATGCGATGAATACAGAATTTCTTTTGCCCTAAAAGGTTCTAAAGAAATCCTCTATGGCGTGGTTTGGCCTTTGTACGATAGAGAAACCGTTGCCAATGATTCAATCAATGATATTTCGATTGATGACAGCCCCATCCGAGAAATTTATGACACGATCAAAAACTCAGGTGTTGAAGATCAGCTCAGACACCCCGAGTTATTCAGCCTAGAGATGTGTGAAGATTGTGGCGTACCGATGTTCGTTGATCGCGCCGGTGAAATCGTTCATGCTGAAATGCCCGATGACACACCGAGTCAGCAACCGTTATTTCATTAATCTAGCTTCATCCAAACTTCATTGCGGCGCCAGAATGGCAGAGTCCAAGGTGGGTTGTAACGCGACAACTGTGCTGAACCAGAAGCCTTTAAACCATTCTTAGCCATCCATTCGTTCAAACGAGTGGTTTGTGCGGCCAACTTCTCTTCATCCACCCAACCACTGAATGTCACCACTGCTAATTGCTGAGCTGGTATTTGTTTGATGGTGATATTTGGATTCTTAGGCTTAGGCAAGGTTTCCATGGTGAACTTACTAGGCATCACAAATGCCAACTTCCATGAACCCCCACTGCCCTCTAATGTGACTGGTGCAGTCATGGCAATCTTCGATGATGTATCTGCTTCAATAGTCACAGGCGCCGTCATGGCAATTTTCTCTGCCTGTTTTTTGACTGGGTCTTCGTTGTTACCAAAGATAAAGTCGGCTACCTGACGAAATCCTTTATTAGAAGCCTCACTCAAAGTGCCAGTCACCAATACCTCAGCAATGATCATTGGCTGATAGCGGCGAACTTCGAAGTCCTCTTCCTTTTTAGTAACTTCATAACGCGGCTCTTCATTCGCCATCGCGCCACCCATCATCGCAGATAGAGCGGCAAAGCTCATAAGAAATTTCAACACTTGCTTTGTCATCATTCAGATCACTGCTCTTTTCTTCGGAACACAGGTTTTGCATCAGTGCTTTCTTTAGGGGCAAACTTATAACCTTCGTAGTCAAAGTCTTTTAAGTCAGCTGCTTTATCAATTTTGTTATCAATGATGAAACGAGTCATCAAACCTCTTGCACGCTTGGCATAGAAAGAAACGATCTTGTATTTGCCAGCTTTCTCATCCTGAAAGACAGGAGCGACGATTGGAAAGCCTAATGTATCAGCTTTAACCGATTTAAAGTACTCATCTGAAGCTAGGTTGATCAAAGTTTTAGATTTTTGTTTTTCAAGTTCTTCTTTTAGTGCCAAGGTGATTTTGTCACCCCAAAAAGCATAGAGATCCTTGCCAACTATGTTTTTGAATGACGTGCCCATCTCCAAACGGTATGGCTGCATCAAATCCAAAGGCTTTAAAACACCATATAGGCCAGAAAGAACTCTGACATGCTCTTGGGTGTAATCCAAAGCCTTAGCGCTCAAAGATGCAGCATCAAGCCCCTCATACACATCTCCATTAAATGCCAAAATGGCCTGCTTGCTATTTTTAGCCGTGAACTTCTTAGACCACTCGCCAAAGCGAGCCACGTTCAAAGCAGCCAATTTGTCAGATAAATCCATCAATTCAGCAACTTCTTGCAAAGACAGTTTCTTTAAATCTGTAACCAACTTGGCAGATTCATTGATGAAAATAGGCAAGGTATGCTTGTCCGTTGTTGGCGGAGTGTCATAGTCCAAACTTTTTGCAGGCGAAAGTACGATTAACATGGCAGAATATTCAAATTAAATGAACTTAAATAATACTGCCTTGAGACAAATACCGCTTCCTTCTCGCTTACCCAAAGTTGGCACCACTATTTTTACAGTGATGTCAGCGCTTGCCAATGAACACAAAGCCATCAACTTAGGTCAAGGCTTTCCTGACTTTGATTGCGACCCAGCTTTACCAGAGGCCGTTTATAAAGCCATGCGTGATGGTCACAATCAATATCCACCCATGACAGGGATTGCCCCTTTGCGTGAGGCCGTCAGTCAAAAGATCAGTGCCTTGTATGGTCACTACTATGATCCTGCTACAGAGATCACCATCACTGCTGGTGGCACCCAAGGAATTTTCACGGTGATTGCATGTGCGATCAATCCTGGCGATGAAGTGATTGTGATTGAGCCTGTCTACGACTCTTACATCCCTTCAATTGACACCGTAGGAGGCACGGCTGTGCCTGTTCAGTTGATAGTGCAGAGGAATGATGCTGGTGAAATTACCGGCTATGAAATTCCATGGGATGCTATGGCAAAAGCCATCACCCCCCGCACCAAAATGATCATGATCAACTCACCTCACAATCCAACTGGTATGGTTTGGCAGTCAGCTGATATTGATCGCCTAGCCGATTTGGTTCGAGACACGGATATTTTGATTTGTAGCGATGAGGTCTATGAGCACATGGTTTTTGATGGCAAAGACCATCAAAGCGTGGCACGTCATCCTGAATTAGCAGAACGCAGTTTTGTTATTTCAAGCTTTGGTAAAACGTATCACGTGACTGGATGGAAAATTGGCTACGTGGCAGCCCCCGCTCATTTGAGTGCTGAATTCAGAAAAGTCCATCAGTTCAATGTATTCACGATCAATACCCCTGTGCAATATGGCTTAGCCGAGTACTTAAAAAATCCTGACCCTTATTTAAATTTGGCTGGCTTTTACCAA
>CAYYOB010000091.1:0-4686 GCA_964473225.1 uncultured Polynucleobacter sp. | reverse complement strand
CCAGCGTTGATTCAATCTTGAGTTCTCCATGATGACGGGTGATGACATGCTTCACGATAGCCATGCCTAAGCCAGTACCACCTGTGTCTCTTGAACGACTACGATCAACACGATAAAAACGCTCGGTCAAACGAGGAATATGCTCTTGGGCAATGCCAGGTCCAGTATCTCTCACGGAGAAGATGGTTTCATCGCCCAAATCAGACCAACGAATCGTGATATTTCCACCATCTGGCGTATAGCGCACAGCATTTGATACCAAGTTGCCAAAGGCAGAATAAAGTTCTAAATCATCGCCAAGAACGTTTTTCTGACTATTGTTTTCCAAAACGATCTGATGACGACCTTGCGACAAACCTTGAGCGTCTGCTTGCAATCGAGAAAGCATCACCGCCATTGGCACAACCTGCGTCACAGGAGGTTCAGGATTGCCTTCTAGCTTAGCCAAAGTTAACAAATCTTCGACAAGAGTTTTCATGCGGCCCGTCTGAACACTCATCAAATCTAAATATTTCTTTCTATCTTCTTCATTTAACTCAAGCTCTTGAACAGTTTCCAAGAATCCTGATAAAACGGTTAAAGGAGTTTTTAGCTCATGAGAGACGTTGGCCACAAAGTCTCGGCGCATTGAATCAGTTTTCTCGATTTGCGATACATCCTGAGACAAAAGAAGTTTTTGCTTATCGCCATAGGGGAAGATTTGCACATCCAAACTGAATTGCTCAAATAGACCCATATTGGTCAAACGAACTGGTTCACGATAGTTTTGACGAATGATGTATTGCACAAAAGCGGGTTTTCGCAAAATATGGGTGACGCGTTGCATGGCATCGCGTTTGGCATTGATGCCGAAGTGCTGCTCGGCAATGCCATTACACCACTCAATTTGATCATCTTCATTGAGCATCACCACACCGTTAGGGGTGGCCTGAACAGCCTGAATAAAACGACTGTGTTGCTGCTCAATTTCTAGAACTTGATCGCGCCAAGAACGCACCAATTTGTTCAAGCGGTAATAAATTTCTTCCCAAGTACCAAAAGCTTTTGGAGCTTGAACATAATTTTGTGACAAAAGAAGAGAACTCAATTTACTTGAATGCCACAACTGATAAGCCAAAAGTAAGCCCAAAAAAACAGCAGCAGTCAATAAACCAGTATTTAAACCAAACGCCTCTCCTGCAAGCCAAGAAATCAGCAAAACAAAAAAGAAAATCTTGAATAAACGGGTTTTTAGCGACAACATAGGGTGAATATTAACAAGTCTTTGAAAAACAATAAAAATTTAAGATTTGTTCATTCGCTGAAATGGTGAAATCGGTCTCTTAAGCCCTATTTTAATGACTCTTTAAAAGTTCTTGAATCCTTCATCGGATTGTCAAAAATCCTGCGTAAGCTTCATCCCGTGACTACTCATGAGATTTGAAGAAGGATTCGTCGACATGGCCCAAGAGTACAAAATTTACTTTTCTATGAAAGATATCATGCTGCCTAAAGAGCCTGTTAGCACTGAACTACATAAATCAATTGAATTTCAACTGATCAAGACCAGTGCTCATTATTTTGAATTAGATTTACCTGAAAAATATAAGCAAGCTTTAGTGGGTGACAGAAACTCCTGATTGACTTGAAGGGTTCAACTGAATACCCTGATTAGATGTTTGCGGCAAGTAGCTACCTAATAAGTGCATACTGTCATTGACTACTCTGCGGCCAATACCCACATATTCAAATCCTTGATCCAGGATCAACTGTGGATCATAAATATTTCTACCATCAAAGATCACAGGAGCTGCCAAAGCAGCCCTTAGAGCATCAAAATCTGGGCTTCTGAAAGACTTCCACTCAGTCATGATCAATAGTGCGTCAGCACCCTGTGCCGCATCCAATGGATCTTCATGAAAGCTCAAATCTTTTAATAATTCAGCGCAATCAGACATGTCAGCATGAATCGCCAAACGGGCTTCATGCATGGCCACAGGATCATGAACCTTGATTTGGGCTCCACGCATGAGTAAATTACGGATCACCACCCGACTCGGAGCTTCACGCATGTCATCGGTATTTGGCTTAAATGCCAAACCCCATAAACAGAAGGTTTTTCCCGCCAAGTCTTTGCCATATCGATGAATAATTTTTTTGACCAAAATATTTTTTTGATATTCGTTAACTTCTTCAACAGCTTTGATTAGCTTTAATTCTTGACCATGATGCTCAGCAATCTTTGCCAATGCCGAAACATCCTTTGGAAAGCAACTGCCACCATAGCCAGTACCTGCATATAAGAAACTATAGCCAATGCGTGTATCTGAACCTATTCCCTGCCTGACTGACTCAATATCAGCACCCAACACGTCTGCTAAATTAGCGATTTCATTCATGAAAGAAATGCGTGTTGCCAGCATTGCATTGGCAGCGTATTTGGTTAATTCAGCACTTCTAACATCCATGTAATAGGTGCGCTCATGATGGCGGTTAAAAGGCGCATATAGCTGCTTCATCATTTCTTTAGCGGCAAAGCCTGCTGCATTGGCTTGACTACCAATAACGATGCGATCCGGTCTCATGAAATCCTCGATCGCAGCACCTTCTTTTAAAAATTCAGGATTTGAAATCACTGAGAAGTTTTCACTAGGTAATGAGCGATTCAATAATTCTTCAGAGATTACTTCAGTTACTTTGTCAGCAGTACCTACAGGAACAGTAGATTTATTCACCACCACTTTGAAGCGATTCATGTGGCGGCCAATTTGTCTCGCCGCCTCTAATACATAACTTAAATCAGCTGAACCATCTTCACTGGGTGGAGTACCAACAGCAATGAACTGAATATCCCCATAAGCCACAGCAGCAGAAACATCGGTTGAGAAAATTAGCCGACCATAAGCCAGATTACGCTCAATAATTTCTTTAAGACCTGGCTCGTAAATTGGCACACCACCAGCATTCAGAATATCAATTTTTTCTTGATTCAAATCTAAGCAAAAAACATGGTTTCCCTGTTCGGCTAAGCAAGCACCAGTGACCAGCCCCACATAACCTGTTCCGATGACTGTAATTTTCATGAATCGCTCCTGTCATTGATTAATCACAGTGTCGAATGTATTTATGAAATTACGATATCAAGTCTGTGACAATTCCAAGAAATTCACTTGGATATGACATCAAGTTGTCATAGTTTTGTTGCTTAATCTTCTTTATTTGCTTCAGATTGAATATGAAAAAATACCAAATAGAAGACAATCCTCACAAAGGAAATAAAGGTATCACGCGAGCATTCCGCGCAGCCATCAACTCTTGGAATGGTCTGATTTATGCCTATAAAGAAGAAAGCGCCTTTCGCCAAGAATTAGGCTTGAGCTTGATTCTGGTGCCCCTAGCGATCTACTTACCAGTCACCCCGATTGAAAAGATTCTTTTGATTGCATCTGTGATCTTGGTACTGATCATTGAACTATTGAATTCGAGCGTAGAAGCTGCGATTGATCGCATTTCTTTTGAAGTTCATGATTTATCTAAAAGAGCCAAAGACTTTGGCAGTGCTGCTGTGATGCTGGCCCTACTTCTGTGCGGTCTGACTTGGGTGATTATTTTGAGTGAGCACTATCTCTGATAGTGCTCTTAAGAATCAATAATTACCGATTACTCAACTACTGAATACTAAATTACTGAGTGACCGGGGTTTTGGTCAAACGGTAGCCGCTGCCTCGAACTGTTTCAATCAAGTTCTGACAGTTGGATGGGGCTAAAGCAGCTCTCAAACGCTTGATATGAACATCCACCGTGCGCTCTTCAACAAACACATGATCACCCCACACCTTATCTAAAAGCTGACCTCTGGAATGAACACGCTCTGGATGAGTCATGAAGAAATGAAGCAATCTAAATTCTGTAGGCCCTAAGTCAAGGGTCACTTCATCCACACCATTGTTCGCTAAAACACGGTGAGCAACAGGATCTAAACGCAGATTATTGATTTGCACCACTTCATCGGCCAATTGTGGAGAACGTCTTCTGAGCACTGCACGAATACGCGCCACCAATTCTTTTGGTGAGAAAGGCTTGGTCAAGTAATCATCTGCCCCGGCTTCTAGACCAGCAATCTTATCCATCTCTTCACTGCGAGCAGTCAAAAGAATGATCGGAATGTCCTTGGTTCGCTCATTGGCTCTCAACTCTTTTGCAAACTGAACACCTGACTTACCAGGCAGCATCCAATCCAAGACCACCAAATCAGGCAATACTTCTTTCATTAATTGAGAAGCTTGCTCCGTCTGAAATGCTCTGACAGGTAAAAAGCCTGCGTGACTGAGATTAACTGCAATTAACTCAGCAATCGAAGGCTCATCTTCAACAATTAAAATACTGCTTGCCATAAATTAGCTATTAGCCTCTTGTGTTAATTGCTCATGTGGCAAGTGACGAACATCAGTGCCTTTTACGATATAGATCACAAATTCAGCAATGTTCTTTGAGTGATCACCAATACGCTCAACAGCCTTGGCAATCGATAACATGTCTAAACCCACAGAAATGGTTCTTGGATCTTCAGCCATGTAGCTTGTTAGTTTGCGCACAAAGGCTTTGAATTCTTCATCGATTTGCTTGTCTTCGTTAACCACTTCGGCAGCTGCCTTGGTATCCAATCTAGCAAAGCAATCCAAACTTCTGCGCAATAAAGACACGGCC
>CAYYOB010000090.1:0-4693 GCA_964473225.1 uncultured Polynucleobacter sp. | reverse complement strand
AGGAAGACTTCGCTTCCCATTGGCCAGCCATAGCTTAAGTGTTTACTTACTTTTTCAATTTCAGCAGGGCTTAATGGCTCTAAAACCGATCTTTGCCAAGCCATTTGACGCTCAAAAGGGGTGTTGGCAATCGCCCAATAGGAAGGGTGGTCCGCAATCCAAGGGATCGTTTCAGCGCCTGCATGATGTCGGTAACTGGACCAAGCCCATTCTTCAGGTTTTTGAACCAATCCAGTTCTCACCGGATTTTGTTCAATATATTTTTGAACCAATAAAAAGTAAGCATCCGGGTCAATCAAACAGGATTTGAATCTGCCCTCCCACACAGTGCCACTTGAAGCATGTGTTTGATTAAACAATTGTGCGTAACGACGTCCAATTGATTGCATCACTTTAGAAGCACTTAAAACAGTTTTTGGTGTCGCCAATATATGCACATGATTAGGCATCAATCCAAAAGCATGAATGGCGAGCTCATATTCTCGTGCTGCATCTTTGAGCCACTCGAGATAAGATTTTTTTTCTTCATCAGAAATAAAAATATCTTTGGAGTTGTGCCCCCTGACCATGATGTGAAGTGGATAACCAGGAAGAACTACTCTTTGAAGTCTGGCCATTTAAGCAGTCAACTTATGAAATTCTTTATTGGCAAAACGATCTGTCATCCCAGCAATGTAATGCGATATGCGTCGCGACAAATCATCTTCAGATCTGAATCCCTCAGGCAAGTCTTGTGGGGATTGTTGGTAGTGTGCAAATAACACTTTAACCATGTTGGCAGCTTCACTTGTGACAGATTGCACTTGTGGATGACGATATAAGTTCTTAAAAAGGAATTTTTTCATCGCACTGGCTTGTTCACGCATGCCTGCGGAAAAGCCAACCATCGGTGAACCATGACGCACATCGTCAATGGTGCTTGGCGAGAACTCCTCAAGTCGGCGTTGTGTTTCTTTGACCAAATCATCAACGAGCACATGAATGATGTGTCGAATCACCTCATAGACCAAGCGGCGCCCGCTCAAATCAGGGAATGAATGTTTCACCCGATCATGTTGCTCTTGCCACAATGCAACTTCAGATAGTTGCTGAATGTTTAATAAACCGGAGCGAATACCATCGTCGATATCATGATTGTTATAAGCGATTTCGTCAGCAAAGTTAGCTAACTGCGCCTCCAAACTGGGTTGATGTCCTTTTAAAAATCTCTCTCCCAAAGGACCTAATTTTTCAGCGTTTTTTCTTGAACAATGTTTCAGAATACCTTCGCGAGTTTCAAAAGAAAGATTTAAGCCATCCCACCTTGCGTAGCGCTCTTCTAAAAAATCAACGACCCATAAACTTTGTAAATTGTGTTCAAAGCCGCCAAATTCTTTCATGCATTCATTGAGCGCATCTTGTCCCGCATGACCAAATGGCGTGTGACCCAAATCATGAGCCAAAGAAATAGCTTCTACCAAGTCTTCGTTGAGATTTAAACGTCTGGCTACTGAGCGTGCAATTTGTGCAACTTCTAAGCTATGGGTCAAGCGATTTCTGAAGTGATCGCCTTCATGATTTAAAAAAACTTGTGTTTTGTATTCAAGCCGGCGAAAGGCGGTTGAATGAATGATTCTGTCGCGGTCTCGTTGAAATGCATTTCGGCCAGATTGGGTTGGCTCCGCTGGCTCAGGATGCAAGCGCCCTAAAGATAATGCTGGGTTTGCTGCGTAACTAGCTAAGCTCATCACAACTCACTCAAGCAAGCTCATCAAGCTACCCCATTGGCGATCAGCGTTTGAATCACCAGGTCATCATCCACTGTTTGGATTTTTGCCTGACCCAAACCATTGAGCAAAATGTAACGAACCTCGCCACCCTCTGCTTTTTTATCAACGCTCATTAACTCCATGAAACGATCAACCCCTAATTTAGGTGGCTGCGTTGGCAAACGAAGTGCTTCGATGATTTTCTTTAAGCGTGATGCTTCGGCCTCAGATAGCAAACCTACTCGGACAGATAAATCGGCCGCCATGACCATGCCACATCCAACAGCTTGACCATGTAACCAAGCACCATAACCCATGCCCGCTTCAATCGCATGACCAAAGGTGTGGCCAAAATTCAAGATCGCACGAATGCCACCTTCTTTTTCATCTTGAGCCACCACTTCAGATTTGATTTCACATGAGCGGCGCACAGCGTATTCCATGGCAGCCGGATCACAGCTATTCAGTGCATCTTGGTTTTTCTCAATCCAAGATAAAAATTCAGAATCAGCAATCGCACCATGCTTGATCACTTCAGCTAAACCCGCTGCCAATTCTTCAGGGGGTAAAGTCTTTAAAGTATCTAAATCAGCAATCACAGCTTGCGGTTGATGAAAAGCACCCACCATGTTTTTACCCAAAGGATGGTTGATACCTGTCTTACCACCCACTGATGAATCCACTTGAGATAACAAGGTGGTTGGAACTTGAATGAATTTAATGCCGCGCATATAGCATGCAGCTGCAAAGCCTGTCATATCACCAATCACACCACCACCCAATGCAAGCAGCGTGGTTTTCCGGTCAGCAGAATTCTCTAACAAGCCATCAAAAATCTTTTGTAACACTTCCCATGTTTTAAATGCTTCACCATCAGGCAAAACAATCAGCTTCACTTTTTGACCAATGCCCTCTAGGGTTTTAACCACTTTATCGGCATACAAAGGAGCAACCGTTTCATTGGTGACCACCGCTGTGAAAGTACCCTTGATGTGTTTTTTATATAAGTCTGCTTGATCAAGTAAGCCAGATCCAATATGAATCGGATAACTGCGCTCACCTAAATCTAATTGAAGAGTGTTCATGTTGATAATTCGAATTGCATCATTAGTGTGTTCACCAACTGAGTGACGCTGGGCTTGCCAGTATCAATCACATGATGGGCGGTTTCTCTGTACAAGGGATCACGAATCGCGAAAAGCTTTTCAAGGGTGCCCCTAGGATCATCATTATTGAGCAATGGTCTACCCTTGTCATTGCGAGTTCTTAACCAAAGCTCATGAGGTGTTGCGCGCAAATACACAACCACACCCCTTTCATGAAGATGTTGGCGATTTTCAGGTAATAAAACAGCACCACCACCTGTAGCTAAAACCAAATTCTTTTCTTGGGTTAAATCATCAATGACTTGAGCCTCACGCTTGCGAAAACCTTCTTCACCCTCCATTTCAAAAATGGTTGGGATGCGAACGCCACAACGGGCCTCAATCTCATGATCCGAATCCACAAATCGTCTTCCTAATTTTTTAGCCAAGAGACGGCCAACGGTGGTTTTACCGGCGCCCATCACCCCAACTAAAAAGATATTTTCAGGAAAACTGTTCATACATGAGATTCTACTGAGGCTTTTGACCAGAAACCAAGGTTGGCGTTAAAAAAATTAATAATTCTGTTTTGTCCTTGATCTTCGACTCCTGCCTGAAAAGAAAGCCAATCAATGGAATTGAGCCTAAGAATGGGACCCTGGCATCATCTTTTCTTTCTGTTTCTTGAAAAATACCTCCCAAAATCACCGTTCCACCGCTTTCAACCAAAACCTGTGTTTTGACATGCTTGGTATCAATGGCAAACCCTTGCTCGGTTTTTAATCCGACACTGTCTTTATTGATGTCCACATCTAAAACAATCATCTGATTTTTCTGAATCCGCGGTTTGACCTCCAAACGAAGATTGGCTTTCCTGAACTGGACCTTTGTGGCGCCCTGACCAGCCGATGACTGATAAGGTAATTCAGTCCCTTGCTCAATCAAGGCCTGAGTATTCTCAGCAGCTAACACTCTTGGATTCGACACAATATTCCCTAGACCATTCGACTCTAAGGCTGAAAGTTCCATATTCAAAGCTTGGGTTGCCTGCTTGCCCAATAGAGTGATAGCAGCAGTACCTGGCTCAAATCCATTCAAACCAGAAGCACCAAGAAGATGGGTTGTTTTTAAATTAGGCTGTTGTTGATAAGCCAACTTTGCCCCCAGATTTTGCGCAAACCTTCTCTCAGCCTCAACAATCCTTGCCTCAATCATGATTTGACGCAATTCACCCATCTGCCCCATTTGATGCTGCTGCTCACGATCTTTTTCTCTTTGATGAAACAAGGCGAGTTCTTCATAGGGTGCCACCCACAGAACATCTTTATCAAATCGCGAACCAAGAGACTTGCTGGCCAGAACCGAGTCAAAGGTTGTTTGCCATGATGCGTTTCTCATATTGATACTGGTTTTGCCAGAAACCTTATCGCTCATCATCAAATTCAAGCCCCGCATATCTGCCAACATCTGCAATAGCTGTCGAAGATCTACCGATGAAAATTTAAGGGTGATCGTTTTCTCTTTAAAACTTTCCTGAGCAGACGCACCAGAACCACCGCTCATCAACATCATCAGAGACCACTTTAGCCACAACCTTCTTTCATTCATCCTCATTACTCCAAAAGAATGGTCACTTGCTGACCTTTGATTGACTCCAACATCATCTGAGACTGATCAAATGATTTGATCAGCCAACGACCATCGATCATTTGCCCCTTACTTAAGAAGCTCGTGACATCATCAATCTCCACCAAGGCTTTAAATGAATGGTCTGCCTGAATTAAGCCCAAATATCTGATGTTTAAGTCACTGCTTATCAGCTCTGGTTCTGACTGGCTTGTCTGCTGAGATGATTCTTGG
>CAYYOB010000089.1:0-4773 GCA_964473225.1 uncultured Polynucleobacter sp. | reverse complement strand
TGCCGCAGGACATGATCAACGCCAAGCCGGTGGCTGCCGCGATCAAGGAATTCTTTGGCTCCAGCCAGCTGTCCCAGTTCATGGACCAGAACAACCCGCTGTCCGAAGTCACGCACAAGCGCCGCATCTCCGCCTTGGGACCGGGTGGTCTCACGCGCGAACGTGCCGGCTTCGAAGTGCGCGACGTGCATCCGACCCATTACGGCCGTGTCTGCCCGATCGAAACGCCTGAAGGTCCGAACATCGGTCTGATCAACTCGCTGGCTACCTATGCTCGTACCAATGAGTATGGCTTCCTCGAAAGCCCGGTGCGCAAGGTCGTCAACGGCGTGGTCACCGACGAAATCCATTACCTCAGCGCCATCGAGGAAAGTGGCTACGTGATTGCTCAGGCCTCCGCGCCTGTTGACAAGAACGGCAAGCTGACGCAGGACCTCGTCTCGGTGCGTCACAAGCACGAGTTCACCTTGATGTCCGCCGACCAGGTTGACTACATGGACGTGAGCCCGCAGCAGGTCGTATCCGTTGCTGCTTCGCTGATCCCCTTCCTCGAGCACGACGACGCCAACCGCGCCCTGATGGGTTCGAACATGCAGCGTCAGGCCGTGCCCACGCTGCGCTCGGAAAAGCCGCTGGTAGGGACCGGCATGGAACGCAACGTGGCGCAGGACAGCGGCGTATGCGTCGTGGCCCGCCGCGGCGGCGTCATCGACTACGTCGACGCAGGCCGCATCATCGTGCGCGTGCGTGACGAAGAAACCGAAGCCGGCGAAGCCGGTGTGGACATCTACAACCTCATCAAGTACACGCGTTCCAACCAGAACACCTGCATCACGCAGCGTCCCCTGGTGAAGAACGGCGAGAAAGTGGCGCGCGGCGACATCCTCGCCGACGGCCCCTCCGTGGACATGGGCGAACTGGCCTTGGGCCAGAACATGCGCATCGCATTCATGCCCTGGAACGGCTACAACTTCGAAGACTCGATCCTGATCTCCGAGCGCGTGGTGAAGGAAGACCGTTTCACCTCCATCCACATTCAGGAGCTGACCTGTATCGCCCGCGACACCAAGCTGGGCGCCGAGGAAATCACCGCCGACATCCCCAACGTGGGTGAAAGCGCCCTGGCCCGCCTCGACCAAAGCGGCATCGTGCACATCGGTGCTGAAGTGGACGCTGGCGACATCCTGGTAGGCAAGGTGACGCCGAAGGGTGAAACCCAGCTGACCCCGGAAGAAAAGCTGCTGCGCGCAATCTTCGGCGAGAAGGCGTCCGACGTGAAGGACACCTCGTTGCGCGTGCCGAGCTCTGTGAAGGGTACCGTCATCGATGTCCAGGTCTTCACGCGTGACGGCCTCGAGAAGGACCAGCGTGCGCTCGAGATCGAGCAGATGCAGCTTGCCAAGGTGCGCAAGGACATCGAAGACGAATACCGCATCGTCGAGGGTGCCACGTTTCAGCGCCTCAAGAAGGCCTTGCTTGGCAAGGAAGTGGCCGGTGGTCCCAGGCTCAAGAAGGGCGATAAGCTCGATGCCGAGTACCTGGACAGCCTGAAGCACGACGACTGGTTCAAGCTGCGCCTGGTGGACGACAATCTCAGCGAAATGCTGGAGAAGGCCGGTGCCCAACTGGCCGAGCGCCGTGCCGCGCTGGACGAGCTGTTCGCCGACAAGAAGCGCAAGATCACCCAGGGCGACAACCTTGCTCCGGGCGTGCTGAAGATCGTCAAGGTCTACCTTGCCATCAAGCGCCGCATCCAGCCGGGTGACAAGATGGCCGGTCGCCACGGTAACAAGGGTGTGATCTCCGTGATCATGCCGGTGGAAGACATGCCTTACGATGAGACCGGCAACCCGGTCGACATCGTGCTGAACCCGCTGGGCGTGCCGTCGCGCATGAACGTGGGCCAGATCCTCGAGACCCACCTCGGCGCCGCCTCGGTCGGTCTTGGCAACAAGATCAACCAGATGTTGCAGGACCAGCAGAAGAAGGAAAAGGAGCGTGCGGCGGAAATCCGCAAGTTCCTCGAGAAGATCTACAACGGCGTAGGCAATGCCCGTCGCAAGGAAACCCTCGACCTGCTGAGCGACTCCGACATCCTGGAGCTGGCCTGGAATCTGCGCAAGGGCGTGCCGATGGCTACTCCCGTGTTCGACGGTGCCGCCGAGTCCGAGATCAAGGAGATGCTGAAGCTTGCGGGCGTCAGCGAAGACGGCCAGTTCACCCTGTACGACGGTCGCACCGGCCAGGCCTTCGACCGTAAGGTCACCGTGGGCATCATGTACATGCTGAAGCTGAACCATCTCGTCGACGACAAGATGCACGCGCGTTCCACCGGTTCCTACTCGCTGGTCACGCAGCAGCCGCTCGGCGGCAAGGCCCAGTTCGGTGGCCAGCGCTTCGGGGAGATGGAAGTGTGGGCGCTGGAAGCCTACGGTGCCGCCTACACGCTGCAGGAAATGCTCACCGTCAAGTCGGACGACGTCAACGGCCGTACCAAGATGTACAAGAACATCGTGGATGGCGACGACCGCATGGAAGCCTATATGCCTGAATCGTTCAACGTGTTGCTCAAGGAGATTCGCTCCCTGGGTATCGACATGGAACTGGACGTCGACAATTGATGGCCGGTTTCATCTCGGGCAAAACCAACAGAATTTGAGCAGGGCGGAGACAAAGAATGAAAGATTTGATTGCTTTCCACAAAGCACAAAAACAGTCGGACGATTTCGATTCGATCCGGATCGGGCTGGCTTCACCGCAGCTGATCCGCTCCTGGTCCTTCGGCGAAGTGAAGAAGCCGGAGACCATCAACTACCGCACCTTCAAGCCGGAGCGCGATGGCTTGTTCTGCGCCAAGATCTTCGGACCCGTGAAGGACTATGAGTGCCTTTGCGGCAAGTACAAGCGCCTGAAGCATCGTGGCGTCATTTGTGAAAAGTGCGGCGTTGAAGTAGCACTGACCAAAGAGCGCCGCGTGCGCATGGGCCACATCGAACTGGCCACCCCGGTTGCGCACATCTGGTTCCTGAAGTCGCTGCCCTCCCGCATCGGCCTGGTACTGGACATGACGCTGCGCGATATCGAGCGCATCCTGTACTTCGAATGCTTCGTGGTGACTGACCCGGGCATGACCACGCTGGAGCGTGGCCAGCTGCTCAATGACGAGCAGTACTACGAGGCGCTGGAGCAGTTCGGTGACGAGTTCGAAGCCAAGATGGGCGCCGAGGCCGTGCAGGATCTCATGCGCGACATGGACATTGAAACCGAAGCCGCGCAGATCCGCGAAGAGATCCCGAACACCAACAGCGAGACCAAGCTGAAGAAGCTGTCCAAGCGCCTGAAGCTGCTCGACGGCTTCATCAGCTCCGGCAACAAGCCGGAGTGGATGATCCTGAACGTGCTGCCCGTGCTGCCGCCGGACCTGCGTCCGCTGGTGCCGCTGGACGTCGGCCGCTTCGCGACCTCCGATCTCAACGACCTCTATCGTCGCGTGATCAATCGCAACAACCGCCTCAAGCGCCTGCTCGATCTCAGCGCACCCGACATCATCGTGCGCAACGAGAAGCGCATGCTGCAGGAGGCCGTGGACGCCCTGCTGGACAACGGCCGACGCGGCCGTGCCATCACCGGGTCCAACAAGCGCCCGCTGAAGTCGCTGTCCGACATGCTCAAGGGCAAGCAGGGCCGCTTCCGCCAAAACCTGCTGGGCAAGCGCGTGGACTACTCGGGCCGTTCGGTCATCGTGGTAGGCCCCACGCTGAAACTGCACCAGTGCGGTCTGCCCAAGAAGATGGCGCTCGAACTGTTCAAGCCCTTCATCCTGGGCCGCCTAATCCTGCGTGGTATTGCCACCACGATCAAGGCCGCCAAAAAGATGGTGGAAAAGGAAACGGCGGAAGTCTGGGACATCCTGGCCGACGTCATCCGTGAACATCCTATCCTCCTGAACCGTGCGCCGACGCTGCACCGTTTGGGCATCCAGGCCTTTGAGCCGGTCCTCATCGAAGGCAAGGCCATCCAGCTGCATCCGCTGGTTTGCGCCGCCTACAACGCCGACTTCGACGGTGACCAGATGGCTGTGCACGTGCCGCTGACGCTGGAAGCCCAGCTCGAAGCGCGCACGCTGATGATGTCCACCAACAACATCCTGTCGCCGGCTTCCGGCGAGCCGATCATCGTGCCGTCGCAGGACGTGGTACTTGGCCTCTACTACATGACCCGCGAGCGCGTGAATGCGAAGGGCGAGGGCATGAAGTTCGCCAACGTCAATGAAGTGATCAAGGCTTTCACCACCGGCCAGGCGCACATCCAGGCCCGCATCAAGGTGCGTCTTACCGAAGTGCTGTTCGATGAGAACCGCAACAAGGTGCGCAAGACCAGCCTGAAGGACACCACGGTCGGCCGCGTCATCCTGTACACCATCGTACCGGACGGCCTGCCGTTCTCGCTGGTGGACCACAAGATGACCAAGAAGCAGATCTCCAACATCATCAACCAGTGTTACCGTAATGTCGGTCTGAAAGAGACCGTGATCTTTGCCGACCAGTTGATGTACACGGGATACCGCTACTCCACGCTGTCCGGTTCGTCCATCGGCGTGAACGACTTCGTCATCCCCGACGCCAAGAAGAAGCTGATCGGCAACGCCGAAGCCGAAGTGGCCGAGATCGAGTCCCAGTTTGCTTCCGGTCTGGTGACGCAAGGCGAGAAGTACAACAAGGTCATCGACATCTGGTCCCGTGCCAACGACCAGGTCGCCAAGTCCATGATGGA
>CAYYOB010000088.1:1711-4838 GCA_964473225.1 uncultured Polynucleobacter sp. | reverse complement strand
CTCCCAGGATTGCCAAGCATGACTTTTTGCCATAATTCGGGTACCGCCTCGCTCACGCGCATAAATGTCATCAATATTCATCGCCTTATTAAATTCTTGATGGAATGAATCAGCCTTGTATTTGGCAACACGCGGGAAGTTTTCAATCAAATAAACGCCTTCAGCAGCCCCCTTAATTTCATCGGGATCGATCGCTTCCATCGTGCCATTAACAGAATACATTTTTAGTCGTTTATCAATGCCCATGGACTTCGCTTGCGTGTAAAACGCCACCGACAAGGATCCAAAGAAGATCGAGAATAAAACTTCTGTGTCTGGCGGAACTTGCGTTAAGTAAGGGACTAAATCTTTGGCATCGAGGGGAACGGGTATTCCTTTTAAATAGGTGCCACCAAGACGCTCAACGACAGCTTTGGCCTCGGCATTATGGCTCTGACCCCATGCGTAATCGGCGTAAATGACTGACCATTTTTTGCCAAGGTTCTCAAGTGCCCACGGTACGCCCGCTGCGGATAGGGAGTAGGTATCCCCGCCGGTACGAAAGCTATAGCGTGTCCCGCGAGAGCCAGTGGCCTCGGTCGCCTCTCCTTGCGAAAAGTAAATGGTTTTGAGTTCTGTAGCAATCGGAATCGATGCGAGCATCACGCCCGAATGAACAGAGCCTACGACGAATTCGGCATTGGCACGTTGGATTAGATTGCGTAGTTTGCGCGCACCTGCGGCAGGGTTTGATTCTGTGTCCTCGGTGACTAGCTCAACTTTTCGTTTTGCAATACCGCCACCTGCATTAATTAGATCAACAGCTTTTTTGGCACAAATATCATGCCAATGGCCCCACGAGGCAAAGCCCCCCGTAATTTCAGCATGATGACCAATCACAATCGGACCGCTTGATTGCGCATACAAATCTTTCATGATGGTCATGTTTGCAAGACCTGCTGCTACCCCACCTTTTAGCGCATAACTCATTAAGCTACGGCGGGTAGGACTTACTAGTAAACCTTTCTTTTTTAGATCATTCATAGCAATGTGCTCCTTTGGGTGGTTAAACAACTAAATTTTAATTTCTAAGTGCTGTGATAAAGCACTTGGATTCGCGCGAATAGATTCGGAACTTGACTCAAAAACAATTTTTCCTTTATCCATCACAAGAATGCGGCTACATAGCTCAAGAGCAGTTTTGACATTTTGCTCGACTAACAAAATGGTAATCCCTTGAGCGTTAATGCGTTTAATTTCGGCACGAATATCGTGCACTAATTTTGGCATGATGCCTTCGGTTGGCTCATCCAAAATTAATAACTTCGGTTCCATGATTAAGCAACGTGCAATCGAGAGCATCTGTTGCTCACCGCCAGAAAGAGTGCCGCCCAATTGAGTGAGACGTTCTTGCAACCTTGGAAAGCGATGAAAAATAGAATCCACCACGGCTTGCGAAACAGTCCGTTTAGCACCGAGGTAGAGATTCTCTTTAACCGATAAATTAGGAAAAATACCGCGTCCTTGAGGGACGTAGCCAATTCCTAAGTGGGGAATTTGATGGGGGGCTAAAGTATTTAAGGTATTTCCAGAAAATGAAATCGAGCCGTGTTGACAGGGCAACAAACCCATAATGGTTTTTAAGGTAGTTGTTTTTCCGACACCATTACGACCGAGGATACCAACCGATTCACCCTCATTTACATGAAAGGAAAGATCTTGCAAAACATTCACCCGACCATAGGAGGATGAAACCTGATGCAGTTCTAAAAAGTGATTTTTAGTCATGCATCAACCTCATCGGTCCCAAAATAAACTTCTTTAACTTGTTGATTGCTCCCAATTTCCTGAGGTGTGCCAGAGGCCAATTTACTACCAAAGGCGAGTACTGCGATTTCATCAGCCATTTTGAAGACCACATCCATGTCATGTTCAATAATGACAATATGGGTTTGTGCAGCTAGCGACGTAATTTTGGAGACCACTTTCTCGGTTTCTGCTGGGCTCATACCGCACACCGGCTCGTCAAAGAGGATCATTTTGGGCTTGGTGATGATCGCCATCCCAATCTCCAGTAACGCCACATCCCCGTAAGAAAGGGCGCCGGCAGGCGTATTTTGAAAACGGCCAAGATCAAGCTGTTCGATTACTTCTTCAACCCGTTTTTGGATATCCGGGTAGCGGGCAATCGGCTTAAAGGGATTTAGGTTTCCTTGCTGAGCGGATAGGGTGATCCATAAATTCTCATATACCGTCATCGAGTTAAAGACACTCTTAATTTGGAGGGTGCGCTTTATACCCATTAGTGAAATAGCATGAATCGGCAGGTGCGTTAGTTCAACATCATCAAAGAAAATTTTCCCGGAGTCTGGCTTGATAAAGCCCGTGATTAAATTAAATAAAGTTGTTTTTCCAGCGCCATTCGGTCCAATAATGGCATTGATACGATTTGGAAATAGGGATAAGGAGAGATCGTTAACCGCTTTGACCCCACCAAAGGATTTTGAGAGATGCTCGATACGCAAAAATGGTTTCATGAGCGCGGACGATGCCTTAATTTTTTCCACAAACCAACAATTCCTTCTGGAGCGAAAATAACAATGCAAATTGCAAAGGCTCCTACGATCAGTGCGTGGTGTTGCCAATGAGTAGAGACAATCTCGCGAATGAGTATGAAGATGCCAGTTCCAATTGCCGGACCTAAGAGTGTGCCTACGCCACCAACAATCGCCCACACTACTCCTTCACCGGAAACGTGATAGAACATATAAGAGGCCGAAGCATAGCGACCAAATAATGCAAAGAGGCTACCAGAGACCCCAGCTAAAAAACCGGCAATGACAAAGGCACTTAATCTCAGACGGTATACATTAATTCCAATGAGCGAGGCCCTGACATCGTTATCACGAATAGCAATCAAAGAGCGTCCGTAGGCACTGGCCATGACCACTTTGATAAGCCAAAAACATAAAACCACGACCGATAAAGTAAATAAATATTGGGTGGTTGTATTAGTCAAGGATAGTTTGTAGCCCAGCAGATTAAGTAGATCTGGCATGCTAAAGTTAATCCCATCATCGCCCCCGGTAATCGACTTTAAAGTGAGGGCTAAAAAATAAAAGATTAAAGAAAAGACCACGGTGATGAT
>CAYYOB010000088.1:0-1701 GCA_964473225.1 uncultured Polynucleobacter sp. | reverse complement strand
CTTGGATTATTCCTATCCGTGGCGCTAAAGGGGCCGAGAAAAAAAGCTGGCCAAAAGGACAGTTGAAAGGCGCTGATCCCAAGTGCGACGCCATACATCCCAAAACCAAAAAAAAGTGCTTGACCAAAGGACAATAAACCCACGTAGCCAAACAAAAAATTAATGCTGGCGGCAAAACAAGACCAAATAATAATTTCCGTCAGCACGCTTAACCAAAATGCATCGCCAATGATAGGAATAATCCAAGGTGCCAAGACCAAGACAAGAAGTAGGCCCAAGTAGGGCAGACGAGCGCTCATTTCGTGAGCCCTTTAAAGAGTCCTTGGGGTCTAATCAAGAGAACGCTACTCATAAGAACTAGTGAAAAAATACGTGCGATGGTGGGCGTTGCAAAACCGGATATAACCCCTTCTAAGAAGGCCAGCAAAACAGCCGCCGCTACCGTGCCAGGTAAATTTCCGAGACCGCCAATAATAACGGCCATAAAACAGAAGGGCAGAATATCAACACCGGTACGAAAGTCCACTGTTGTAATCGGTGCAGCAATCACACCGCCAATAGCGGCCATGGCAAAACCAATGCCAAAGGTAAAGAGATAAATCTGTTGGGTGGGAATACCCATAGTGGTTGCGGTATCACGATCATGGCGAACTGCGCGCATCCAAACCCCAAGCTTGGTCGACTTTAGAAAAATAAAAAATGACCCGATCGCAATAATCGAGGCAATCGCGGCAAAAACGCGATACCACTCGTATTCAATTCCAAACATTCCGAAAGTTCCAGAAATTGGCGGCATGATGCGTTTGGGGGCAGCACCGAAGGTCATGCGTACAACTTCTTGAATAATCATCGATAGACCAAAAGTTGCTACAATCGATAAGGCTGCATTATTTTTAATGCGTTGAATAATGGAAAATTGAATGAGCGCACCCAAAGCAAAACCAATTAAAGGCGCTATCAGCAAAGCCGGCCAATAATATCCAAGGCTAGCGAGTGTGGTGTAAGCGATTACGGTGCCCACCATAAAAAAGTCACCGTGGGAAAGATTAATAATATCCAGCAGTCCAAAAATAATGGATAGGCCCAAGGCAATCAAGGCAACGATTAGTCCAAAGACAATGCCGTTAATGGCAAGCGCAATAATGGTTTGGCTCATAGGGTTGTCGGTGTCATCATTTCCTTAAGTCTAACGATAGGGCAGGAAAGTTCAACCCCTAATTTTGCAAGTTAAGATGCAAAATAATGACGATTAGGGCTGATTTAAGTATTTATGATCGCTCATAAAGACCCCATTAATAAAGCTTTTTACTTTAAGAATGCGTTCCACATTCAGTAAATCAGATGGAGCACTAATAAAGACATCCCGTTTTACCCTAACCTCATCTTTTAAGATTGGCACCAAATTGGTGTCTTTAGGAATGGAGAACTTGGGCAACAGGACGATACCCGCACCCGATGAGGCAAGCGCAATTTGGGCCACCATGCTGCTAGAACTCACACTAACATTGGGGTTTTTAATCACTGCCGCTAGCCAGCGTACCGTATCAATTTGGATTAAATCATCAATGTAGGTCACAAAGTGATGCTGGCTTAAGTCGGACTTGGAATTGTGTTTGCCAAACTTTTTGAAATAAGCTTGACTGGCATAGAGGAACAAGGAGAACTCACCAATCCGTTCGCAAGTAATGCCTTTACTCGCTA
>CAYYOB010000087.1:0-4909 GCA_964473225.1 uncultured Polynucleobacter sp. | reverse complement strand
GTTCGTGGGCCCTTCTTAATGAGAGCTACTTAATATATAAATTAACGCAAACCGGCGATGTAATCTGACACGGCTTTAATTTCTGCATCTGACATTCTAGAGGCAATTCCAGTCATCTGCACGCTGTTCTTACGACCACCTTGACGGTATGCCACCAACTGAGCTTCCGTGTATTCAGCCCACTGACCTGATAGGCGAGGATACTGTGATGGAATGCCTGCGCCATTCGGTGCATGACAAGCTGCGCATGCTGGCACTTGCTTAGAAGCAATACCACCACGGTAAATTTTTTGACCTAGTTCAATACTGGCTTTATTTTTAGCCGTACCCAAACCTGGTGTTTGCTTTTCCAAATAAGCAGCAACGTTGATCATGTCTTCTTCTGTCATCATTCCGGCAAAAGCAGCCATGATGGCATTAGGGCGATCTTTCCCAGCTTTGTAATCTTTTAACTGCTTCACCGTGTAAGCTGCGTGCTGACCAGCCAATTTAGGGTAGGTACCACCACCACTTACTCCATTAGGACCATGGCAACCCATACAAGCAGCAAGACCACGCTTAGCATCGCCCGCGTTATACAAAGCCTCGCCTTTAGCGATATCAGCTTTTGCTGGGCCAGCTGGTGCAGCCGCAGGACTAGCGGCAAATGAAGGATTAGCCAAAGATAAACCTAGGGCAATTACTAAAGTGTTTAATGTGACGGAAAATGTTTGACGCATTGTGCTCTCACCTGTGTGTATATGATGCGAAGATTATTCAATCTTTATTTTTAACTAAACAACCAATTAACAGCGTTAGATTTTACAATAGGTCTAACTCTTAAACATCTATGTCGACCCTACATCAAGCTCAATTTCTAGTAACCATTAACCACTTGGTTGATTTGCCCACCTGGGATATCCCCGAGGTGGCTTTTGCCGGTCGTTCAAACGCTGGAAAGTCGACTGCAATTAACGTACTTTGCCAACAAAATCGTCTTGCTTTTGCCAGTAAAACACCAGGAAGAACTCAACATATCAACTTTTTCGGTATTTTAACGAAAGATAAGACCAATTTAGCGAATTTAGTCGATTTACCTGGTTATGGCTACGCCCAGGTTGACCTCAAAACCAAGAGCCATTGGAATAATCTGCTTTCCAGCTATTTGCAAACCAGGCCGAACTTAAAAGGCATGGTTTTGATCATGGATTCTCGCCGCGGGATGACTGATTTAGACCAGCAAATGATTGAATGGTTCAGCCCAACGGGTCGCCCAATTCATGTTTTATTAACAAAATGTGACAAATTGAACCAATCAGAGAGCCGTTTGGCTCTTAAAAAACTTCAAGAAAAGCTCAAAGAACTTAACCCGCATGGACCATACACAGTTCAGCTATTCTCAAGCACCAAAAGAATTGGCCTGGTTGAAGCTGATGCCATGGTTTCAAATTGGTTGGGCATCGAGGCATCCATCGCTCATACCAGCAATGAAAATCGGATTTCTAAAAATCTAAAACCCCAACTTTCTTCATAAGGTTTTATATGCAACTATTTCATCGTCCACGTCGATTACGCAAAACAGATTGGTCACGTCGTTTAGTTCAAGAAAATCAACTGTCATCCAATGACTTTATTTATCCAGTTTTCTTGCTTGAGGGCAGCGATCGCGAAGAAACCGTTTCATCCATGCCGGGCGTTAGTCGCTTATCTCTTGATAAGTTGATGTTGGTGGCTGAGGATTGCGTCAAACTTGGCATTCCAGTGATGGCCTTATTCCCAGTGATCAGAGCTGAACTAAAAACTCCAGATGGCAAAGAAGCTTTTAATCCTAATGGTTTGATTCCACAAGCGATCAAAGAACTCAAAAAACAATTTCCCAATCTTGGCATCATGACGGACATTGCACTTGATCCATACACCAGCCATGGTCAAGACGGCATCATCGATGCTGATGGCTATGTTCTCAATGATCCAACGGTTGATGCATTGATCAAACAAGCATTGACTCATGCGCAAGCAGGCGCAGACATCATCGCTCCATCTGACATGATGGATGGTCGTATTGGCGCCATCAGAGATTCTCTGGAGGCTCATGGGTTTATTCACACTCAAATCATGGCCTACTCTGCAAAATACGCCTCAGCTTTTTACGGCCCATTCAGAGATGCAGTTGGCTCTGCTGGCAATTTAGGCAAGAGCGATAAGAAAAATTATCAAATGGATCCAGCCAACTCTGATGAAGCCATCAGAGAGGTCGCTCTTGATATTGAAGAGGGTGCTGACATGGTGATGGTCAAACCTGGCATGCCTTACTTAGACATCGTTAGAAGAGTCAAAGAAGAACTTGGGTACCCAACCTTTGCTTATCAGGTGAGCGGCGAATACGCGATGATCAAAGCTGCAGCACAAAATGGCTGGATCAATGAAGAAGCGGTGATGATGGAATCTTTGTTGGCATTTAAGCGTGCTGGTGCGGACGGCATTCTGACTTACTTCGCCAGAGATGCCGCAAGACTTTTAAAATCCAACAAGTAAAGATTACTGGCCAGGTTTATTGCAGGCGCTCTAAGAAGCGCTCTGCTTTCATAAATCCAATCACTCTCCTGCTTATCTTTTCTTCGCCGTTTGCGTCAAAAAACAAAATAGCAGGCGGTCCAAACAAAGCATATTGTTTCAATATGCGCTGATGCTCCACAGTATTTTTTGTGACATCTACTTGAATCAACTGATAAGTACCCAGCGCTGCTTTAACTTTCTCATCACTGAAAGTCAGCAACTCCATCTCTTTACAAGTCACGCACCAGTCTGCATAGAAATCAAGCAAAACAGGTTGCCCTTTTTTCTTTGCCTGACTCAACAAGGCATCTAACTGTGCAGTATTCGCAACCCGCTGGAACACAAG
Organism: uncultured Polynucleobacter sp.; assembly: GCA_964473225.1. Classification (GTDB taxonomy): domain Bacteria; phylum Pseudomonadota; class Gammaproteobacteria; order Burkholderiales; family Burkholderiaceae; genus Polynucleobacter. The sequence goes on along the minus strand of CAYYOB010000087.1, from coordinate 2,028 downwards.
ACCCGACTCCAATCGATGCATGGTTTCGTTGCTTGATGACTTAGAGCTTGTGAAAATTGGTGATGCAACCCAAACTGCCAACCCAACTAAAAGAACGCCAAAAATTCTTTGCACCACCGTCATCCAAGCGCCTGCCTTTGGAATGATGCCCTTAGCACCAATTGCAAACAGCATCAGCGGCAAGCCCATGCCTAAGGCCATCACAAACAATAAAATTCCCCCCATTGGGATTGAACCTGTTTGCGCAATGAATGCCAAAACACCTGCCAATGGTGCTGTGACACATGGACTTGCAATCAATGTTGAAATGGCCCCCAACATGAATGCCCCAACCACGCTTCCGCCCTCTTGCTTTCCAGCAATGCGATCAATTTTATTGTGCAGCGATTGCGGTAAACGCAATTCATAGAAACCAAACAAGCTTGCTGCCAGAGCTAATAACATCAACGCAAACGCGCTCAAGACCCATGGGTTTTGTAACCACGCCTGAATATTTGCACCAAGTGCAGCTGTGATCATGCCAGCAATGCTGTACATGATCGCCATACCTAGGACATAAGATAATGCCAAGGCGGATGATCTCAATTTTGATATATCGCGATGTTGATTATTTTTTGATCCAAATATCACACTCGACATGATTGGCAACATTGGTAGCACGCAGGGCGTTAGAGCCATTGCAAGGCCCAAGATAAAGAATGATCCCAGCAAAATGATTGGAGAAATATTTTGCAGCATGCCCGTTAACATTCCAGCATCATCTCTGGCAGACCATAGATCTGATAAGCCTAATTGCTTCGTCGCACTTTGCGTACCCGATTCATTCTCTGCGCCCTCTTCATACAGAACACCATTAACAGCTGATTGCAGGCCAGATAGAGTGAACCTTAACTCCATCGGCGGATAACAAATTCCTTTATCAGCACAGCCCTGCAATTCCATGCTGAGAACCATTCCTGAAGCATCTTTGTTATTAATCAAAGGAAGCAATATGCTGAAATCTTTTGGGTAGGTTTCCAGTTCTTTGCCAAAGTTTTCATCGAATTTGATTTTTCCCTGCGGTAGTTGTGGAGAACCCAGTGATAGATCACCATTATTTTTTACCAGCTTGAACTTGATTGATTCACGGTAGATGTAATAACCCTTTGCAGGCTTTACATTCAAAACAATTTCATCCTTAGACTGATATTCAGCACTGACCTGAAAGGCTTGCTCAGGCGCCAGAAAATTTTGCGCCTGTGCAGTGATTGCACTAAACATTAATGCAAGAGAAATTAGTAAATTTTTAATCATTTTTGTTAGTTATCTGCGCATTCAACCATTGAGCATAATCTGAATCGACCTCATCGACCTTGATACAAATAATTTCAGGGACATCATAAGGGTGGTTTTGCTTCAGTAGGCTCATCAAGGCCTGCTTGCTCGATTCATTTGTTTTGAAATGAATCGGGTATTCAGTTGCCGTTTCCATTTGACCTTGCCAACGATAAGTAGAGGTGCACACTGACTGTATTTGCGCGCAGGCAGCCATATTTTTTTCTATGGCTAGGTTAGCCAATTTCTTGGCATCTTCTTGCTTTGCAACCGTTGTAATGATCAGATAAATTGAATCCATCACCCATTATCTTCCAAACAAAAAAGCCTGGCAAAACCAGGCTTTTTTATTGAACAGCGAGCTTTATTCTGCCGCTGGTGCTTCAGTAACTTCTGGGCGATCCAAAAGCTCAACCAAAGCCATAGGTGCATTGTCACCCACGCGGAAGCCGAACTTCAAAATACGCAAATAGCCACCTGGACGTGTAGCAAAGCGTGGGCCTAACTCTGTGAAGAGTTTGGTAACCATTTCACGATCGCGCAAACGATCAAATGCTAAACGGCGGTTAGCCAAATTGTCTTTTTTGCCTAAAGTAATGAGCGGCTCAACTACACGACGCAACTCTTTAGCTTTTGGCAAAGTTGTTTTAATAACCTCGTGTTGCAACAATGAATTAGACATGTTGCGCAACATCGCTAAGCGATGTGAGGATG
>CAYYOB010000086.1:3016-4982 GCA_964473225.1 uncultured Polynucleobacter sp. | reverse complement strand
CTCTTAGTGGTGAGTACAGAGTAGGAAATTCATGGAAGGAAACACACTGATGACAGATTTAAATAATTGTTCACGATTAGACGTTTTTCACCAAGCAGTTTTAATGCTTTTGCGTAGCGGTCAAAGTGAAAGCGATGTTCGATTCTTATTAGGAGAAGAGCTGGAAAAACTTAGCGATGCTTCTGAATATTTACAAGCAATCAAAGAAGCAGACTTTGCCCCATGAAAATAGCAGAGTTGCCTGAGAATGTAGAACCTTTAGTTATCGTAGGAGACGACAATAGTTATTTGACTATCTATACTTGTATGTCTAACGAAGATACTATTGAATTGCTGCGTCGTTCCTTGCATGTCCTTGAAATGGAACAGGAACAAGCAGATAATAATTTGCATTTGCATTAAAAGTATGATATAATATATGTGTAGTTATTTACTAAGGAGAAATAAATGGAACAAGCAAAACCAGTACCAATCAAAGCCGACCTCTTCTGGGCTTCATTAAATGAGAAGAACAAAATCTCTGAGAAGTTTCAGGTAGATCTTTGCAACCTATCTAAGGATGCTGTGAAGACTTTGATGGACATGGGTATCAATGTAAAGAACGATGCTGGTAAACCAGACCAAGGATTCTTTGTCACTGCTAAGAGTAAGTTATATCCTATCCTCGCAGTGGATGAGAAGGGCTCACCAATCAGTGTTAAGATTGCTAACGGCTCTAAGGGTGTAGCACTTATCAAGCCATACAATTATAATGTTGGTGGTAAGAAAGGTGTAGGAGTTGGTATTAGTAAGATCGTAGTTAAAGAACTCATCGAGTATATTCCTAAGGGTATGAACTTAGCTGATATCGAGGAAGAAGCTCTTTAATGCAAATAGCCCTCATTGATGGGGACATTCTAGTATATCGCATTGGCTTTGCTTCAGAAGATGAAACAGAGTCAATAGCGATTTCTAGGTGTAGTGAATTCTTAGAGAACCTAATTCTCTTCAATGGCTTTGAAGATTACAAAGGGTACTTAACAGGTGGTGATAACTTCAGGCACGAGATAGCTAAGACTGCTCCGTATAAGGGTAATCGTAAAGCTGCAAAGCCTAAGCACTACGAACTCCTCAGAGAGTACATGCTTAAGGCATGGAACTTTGAACTGATCGTAGGACAAGAAGCTGATGACGCTATGGGAATCGCAGCGTATGCTCTTGAACCTGGTGAGTATTGTATTTGTACTATCGATAAAGACTTAGATATGATACGAGGAGATCACTTTAATTTTACTAAGGATCTTCGCTACTTCATTACTGAGGAAGAAGGTATTAGGAATTTTTATAAACAGATTTTAACTGGTGATAGGGTCGACAATGTTATTGGGATTAAAGGCATTGGAGAAGTTAAAGCAGAGAGAATACTTAAAGAATGCAAAGACGAAAACGAAATGTATACTGCTGTCCTGGAGGCTTACCAAGGCGACGAAGCAAGGGTGCTGGAGAACGGACAATTGTTATGGATAAGAAGACAGTCAAACGAAATCTGGAAACCTCCAAAGTTATCTACGTCCAGTGGGTCGACGCAGTTGCCGACGCAGGATGGGAAGACGAAGTCAAAGCAGAAATAGATCTTTGCCATACTGTAGGATTCTTGATCAGCGAAACAAAAGATGCTTTATGTATTGCGTCCACAGTGTCTAAAGATAATAGTAACGCTAGGATACACATACCTAAGGCATGGATAAAGAAACGAAAGGTAATGAAGTTTGAAACCACAGTCAGCAAAAGCAAAAGGAAGAAAGCTACAGCAGTGGGTGAGAGACCAGATACTCCAACGATTCCCTACGCTGAGCACTGATGATGTCAGAAGCACAAGCATGGGAGCGAGTGGAGAGGATGTTCAGCTTAGCTCGGCTGCTCGTAGTGTTTTTCCTTTTCAGATTGAGTGCAAGAATCGTAAAGCTATTGCAGTCTTCAAAGATTA
>CAYYOB010000086.1:0-2916 GCA_964473225.1 uncultured Polynucleobacter sp. | reverse complement strand
TTCCTTTTCAGATTGAGTGCAAGAATCGTAAAGCTATTGCAGTCTTCAAAGATTATGAACAAGCTCAGACGCATGGACTAGTCGAGCCACTCGTAGTCTTAAAGCAGAACAATAGTAAGCCTCTTGTCTTAGTGGATGCTGAATACTTTTTTGATTTAGTAAAACGTGGTAGTTAGTTATAGAAAGTTTCTGTTGTATAAACTGCTACGGATTATAAGGAGAATAAATGGAACACCCAGTAAATAGATATACATTTGAGTTCGTAGAGGGTGACGAGACAGATGCACGTCATGGCTTCCCTTTTAATAAAGAGATTCGTCATGAGTTTAATCTCTCAGCAGATCAGTCTTGGGATTATGTGATGCGAGAGTTTATCTGTTTCTTGTCAAACATCTACGGATATGAAATTAATATAAAGGATTACGATGCCGACCCACTTAATAATACCAGACTGTCAAGTGAAACCTGGTCATGATTATAATTATTTAAAAGCGATTGGAAACTACATTGTTAAGAAGCGTCCTGATGTTATTGTTAATATTGGCGACTTTGCGGACATGCCTTCACTATCAAGCTACGACAAGGGAAAGAAGTCCTTTGAGGGCAGACGATATAAGCACGATGTAACAGCAACACATGAAGCAATGGATATATTATTAAAACCACTGCGTGACTTACAAGCAAGACAGCGGAGGAACAAAGATAAGGTATACAAACCACGAATGGTATTAACACTAGGGAATCATGAGCATCGTATCAATCGTGCAGTTGAAAACGATTCGATGTTAGATGGTACTATATCTATTGGAGACTTGAAGTATGCTGAGGCAGGTTGGGAAGTTATTCCTTTTGAGCAGCCAGTTATTATTGATGGTGTTTTATATGCCCATTATGTTACTGCAGGTGCTCTTAATCGCCCTGTTGGATCGGCAGCAGCCATTATCTCCAAGAAACATCAGTCGTGTGTTGTGGGTCATCAACAAGGTAGACAAGTTGCTTACGCTATTCGAGCAGATGGCAAAACGCTTACGGCTATAATTGCAGGGAGTTGCTATGAACACGACGAAGATTACATGGGGGCTCAAGGTAACCACTATTGGAGAGGTATTGTGGTCTTACACGAAGTTCATGATGGTTGCTTCGATGAGATGTTTGTTTCCTTAGACTTTTTAAAGAAGAGGTATTTATGAATCCAATAGCAATGCCTAAGCCATACGGATATTCAGACAATTGTCCAGGTGAAATAACCTTAGAAGAATACTTTCGTAGGCTGCAGGTAGAAGAGCCTGAGTTAACTCCTAGGGATACACAGGTAGGAGGTAAACACTATCACAAGGGTAATGGCATACAACCTTGGGATATTATAGAAGCATGGGAGCTTGACTTTTGGGAGGGAAATGTGGTAAAATATATACTACGTTGGAAACATAAAGACGGACTGCAGGACTTACAGAAAGCGAGACACTACCTTGACTACATCATTAGTAAAAATTCTTAACGAATCACATAAATTTTTAGAGGAGACTAAACCAGTGAAGACAGTAAAATTTAATAAGTTTTTCCCAGACGACAATGCATTTGTCACAGTCGATGGACGCATGGATAAGGACGATGATTGGCAGATTAGCTTAACCATTCAGTCTGATACTAAGAATGTAATTAACTGGTGGTGCAGTGAATGGAACTATAAAGAATCTGTAGCACAGTTAAAAGCTTTCCAAGATGGTGCTCAGAAAGCAATTGATTTTATCACAGCATGTGCTGCTCAACCAGCCAAGGCAGCTAAAGCTAACGCTACTAAACGTGCTGCTAAGAAAAAGTAAATGAACCGTACTCTTACACTGCCAGAGTTAAAAGAACGGTTGAGGAGTTTAGACGAAGTAATGCTTCTGGAGCTACTCGACATAGCTTCAGAAGACTTAGTAGAAACTTTTAGCGATACGATAGAAAACAATTATAACCGACTTCTAAAAGAAGTAGATTGGGAAGAAACTGAATGACAGAATTTAATACACCGTTTAGCACCGTAGGATATATCACATACAAAAGGACATACGCTCGTCGATTGAACGAAGCAGATCCTGCTAGTCCTACAGAAGAGTTTGAAGACACAGTTAATCGTGTCGTAGCAGCGTCTAATGATCAGCTTAAGTGTGGCTTTACTGATGCTGAGAAGAAACGCTTACAGAAGTATCTGATGGAATTGAAGGGTACTGTAGCAGGTCGCTTCTTATGGCAGCTTGGCACTGACACAGTAGGTCGTCTAGGTCTAGCCAGTCTACAGAACTGTGCCTTCACTGTGATAGACCATCCAGTACGTCCCTTCACCTGGGCAATGGACTTATTAATGTTAGGATCTGGAGTTGGATACAATATTCAAAGAGAGCATGTACAAAAACTTCCTCCTGTTAACTCCAGTTTTGTTACTCCTACTCGTGTGGATAGTAACGACGCTGACTTTATCGTTCCTGATTCTCGTGAGGGATGGGTTCAGTTGCTTGGTAAGACTCTTAAGGCAGCTTTCCTCAGCGATAGTAAAACTACTTTTACGTATTCTACTATACTAGTACGTGGTAAGGGTTCTCCTATCAAGGGCTTTGGAGGCACTGCTTCAGGTGCTGAGGATTTATGTTGGGGTATTGCTAAGATTAGTGAAGTCTTGGAGAAGAGAGCAGGTAGACAGCTACGCTCTATTGACTGCCTTGACATCATGAATATTATCGGTGCAGTAGTAGTCGCTGGTAATGTAAGACGCTCTGCTCAGATTGCTATTGGTGATCCTGATGACGTTGAATACTTGCTGGCTAAACGGTGGGACATGGGTAACATTCCTTCGTGGAGAGCTATGTCTAATAACAGCGTAGTATGTAACGACTTCAAAGATCTACATGAGTATTTCTGGGATGGGTACGAAGG
>CAYYOB010000085.1:0-5234 GCA_964473225.1 uncultured Polynucleobacter sp. | reverse complement strand
TTGGCTTGGAAACTAGCCGCATGATCTTTTTCAAATTTACTTTGAGCCATCACGGATGTTGAAGTAACAACAACCAAGGCTGCAGAAATCATTAAATGTAATTTTTTCATTATTTATCTCCCGCGACTTAGCGCTTCAATCCTGGTGTGTTCATGATGCCGTCTTTAGCTTTAGCACCCATATATACAGATAGCGCAATAGTTACATCAGAGATGTAAATTGGCTCTGGGAAACGCTGTTGACGATAGCAATCGTTCAAACGACGCTGCATGGTCCAGAAAGTGCCACTTGAAACGCGATATGCTGGCCAGTAACCAAAACCTAAAGCAGCACCTTTTTGCTCAGTGATGTTAGGCAAGTCTTGCAAACGAATGCGCTTACCGTCTTCACCGTGGCAAGAAGCACATGAGAAGTCCATTGGACCACCTTGGTAGAAGAAAGCTTGCTCACCCATGGCGTACATTGCTTTCTCTTTGGCATGCTTCACAGGCACATTGATTTTCATGCCCTTTGAAGCTGTCACAACATAAGCTACCACTGCTTCAACATCTTTGCGCTTACCTTTACCAAAGCCAGCCTTGATGATTTCTTGTGGATCATAGCCTTGTAACTTTTCCATACAAGTGATGATGCGTGATTCTAAATCTTGCACTTTATTAGTATCTTTAAAATAACGTGGCAATTGAGCAGAGGCACCCTTTACAACACCAGGACCTTTACCTAAATCACACTTTTGCAAACTGACATTCTTAGGACCCATTGGCTTTGCCCATAGTTCCTCACCAGCCGCCTCATACAACTCAGCTGGATTGCCATCAGCAATCATTTCACGGTATTTCGCAATATCATCAGTCGCGCTTTGAGCCATGGCAAAACCTGCCACCATGCTTAAAGAGACTAATAAAGCACTACTTATAGCTTTTTTCATTATTTGCTCCTTTTATTAACAAAAACCCGTCAATTTTTCAATTAACGGGTTTCTTATTTTCTTATTAGCTTACTTTTGCTTTATCTGTGCGTGTGTCGTTCTTGTTATCAACCCAAGTTACGATAACTTCATCACCTTTAGCGCCGCCCTTGAACTTAAAGTTCAAGAATGGATCTTTTGATACAGCTGGACCAAACTCACCTTGGAACACTTGCTTGCCTTTGCAAGTAGCAGTGATCGTTGTGATGAAATGAGCTGGAATAAGTTTTCCAGATGAATCTTTACGCTGACCTGTGTCCATGTTGTGCTTCATCAACACTTTAACGTCAACAATACCGCCAGTCTCTTGGGCGCGTACGCGCATTGGATCTGCCATTTTTATTTCCTTTCAGTACAAATATGATTAGTTAAATGAATTGTGTGTGGGGGAATTAACCGCCGCAACCACCCAAAGTCACCTTAACTTCTTTAGTTGATACAAACCACTGACCATCAGCCTTCACCAAAGCGTGAACGTTTGATGTTTGACCCATCTTCACACGTGAAGCCACGAACGGCTCTGTGTCAGGAGTCATGATGAATTGAGCAGCCAATGCACTTGGGTTCTTCTCAACCAAAATAGCGATTTGTTGCGTTTTTGGCATAGATGTTGTCACGCCCACAGGCACAACCGCACCGTTTTCAGCGATGTCAGGAGCATTGATTGTGATTGCGCTAGATTTGTCAGCTGATGAACCACCCAATGCCTTGAGCACATCATCCAATGACTTACCTTCAAAAGCGGCTTTATTCCAAGTGGCAGCCTCTGCTTGAGAGATCAGGCCAGTTGCAGCCATCAAACCGATTACTGCTGTTAATCGCAGTGCTTCACGACGTTTTTGGTTCATACGAACTCCTTCTTAAAAAACTAACTATCAAAAATAATAATTTCTACCTGGCAATCTTACATCTTTATTTGCCAGAAAGCATCCATTTCACCATCACATTAATATCAGCGTCAGATACATGAGCATGTGGCGGCATTGGAATTGCACCCCAAACACCAGCACCACCAGCCTTCACTTTTGTGCTCAATTTGTTAACAGCATCTGCTTGCCCCTTGTACTTAGCTGCAACTTGAGCAATCGATGGTCCGATGGCATGAGATGCTGGAGCGTGACAAGTAGCGCAATTGTTTTTCTTGAACAATGCGTCAGGTGAAAGCACTTCAGCAGCAGCCGCACTCACAGTCATCATGCCCTTACCTGGCAACTTAGTGACTGGTGGCTTGGTGGTATCAACACCACGATATGGGCCGTATGATCTATTTTGCAGCGCAAGATTTTCATGAGCATTGCGGGCATAGTCAGGCAATGTTGATCCAATCGTGACGTGATTAGTACAGTTCGTCATACAGGCAGTTGATTTAACATCTGGCTTTCCGTTAACTGTCCACATGCCGTGTGCTGTTGTCATACCATTGCGGTTAGGCATCACTTTTTGCACGTCAGCAATATTCTTATCACTTAACGTGAACTCTTCTGGAACGATCTCAGCCATTGAAAGAATGTAGCCCAAAACAGCATACGTATCATCCACGCTCAATGTTCTTGGGGCATTCCATGGCATTGCACGGTAGATGTAATCCCATAGTGTTGAGACAGTTGCAACCTTCATCAAAGTTGTACGTTGTGGTTGTTTGTCGCTTAACAATGAAGCCACGCGACCAGTCTTCATATCTTCTTTAGTTGTTCCACCAACGATCGGTGTGAACACTTCATTAGACTCACCAAAAGTACCGTGACAAGATGCGCAACGACCTTCCCATACTTCCTGACCACGCAAAGTATTACCAGAACCAGCCGGCAAACCTTTGAAGTCTGGACGAACATCGATGTCCCAAGCTGCCACTTCAGCTTTGGTCGCTTCACGACCAATGCCAGTGTACTTAGACTGAGCAATACCTTCGGCAGTTAGGCCCAAAGCCAAACCTGCCAACACCAAAGTTTTAGTTAAATTAACCAACTTGAACATTGCTCAACTCCCCGTTCGTATCAAGCTTCCATGCTTGGATTGCATTGTTGTGATAAATGGAACGTGTACCACGAACTTCTCTTAATTGTTTGATCATTGGCTGAACATAGCCAGTCTCATCAGTTGCACGTGACATCAAGATGCCAGGTGAACCATCCCAAACCCAGTCAAGGTTAAAGCGAGTGATCGCTTTAGAAAGAACTGGAGTCTCAAGACGAGCTCTGCGCCAGTTGTTACCACCATCAACTGATACGTCCACATGTTTGATCTTGCCGCGACCAGACCATGCCATACCGCTGATGTTGTAAAAACCTTTGTCTAGCAATTGCTGACCACCAGATGGTGTCGTGATCACAGACTTACATTCTTGAATAGTTGTGTACTGACGATGTAAACCACTTGGCATCAAGTCGATGTAGTGAACCGCTTCGTCTTTAGTTGCGTAAGGCATGTCACCCACTTCAATACGACGCAACCACTTAACAGAGCTCACACCTTGAACACCAGGAACCAATAAACGCAATGGGTAACCGTTTTCAGGACGCAACATTTCGCCGTTCATACCCCAAACAACTAAAACGTCTTTAAGAGCCAAGTCCATTGGGATAGTTCTTGTCATACCTGAACCATCGCCGCCTTCAGCCAAGACGTATTTACCCTTCTTAAGATCAGCACCACACATATCTAGCAATACTGAAAGAGGTACACCTGTGAATTCGCAGCAAGACAACATACCGTGGGTGTACTGTACGCTTGGCACAGCAACGTTACCCCACTCTAAACCTGTGTTAGCACCGCACTCAATGAAGTGAATACGTGACACGCTTGGTAAACGCATCAAGTCGTCCATCGTGAACACTTTTTGCTGCTTAACCATGCCGTTGACCATCAAGCGATGTTGCGCTGGATCAACGTCATACCAACCTTGGTGATGACGCTCAAAGTGCAAACCGTTCGGCGTGATGATGCCGAAGAAACCTTGCAATGGTGCGAAGGCTACTGAAGCAGCAGATACGCGAGTCAAGCCAGGAGATTCACGGCGTTGCAAAGGAGCTTCCCATTTAGATGGCATGCCATATGGGTTTGCAGCAACTGGCTGACCTAAAGTCGTCTGCCATGTTTGCTTTTCCAAAATAACTTTTTCACCATCAGCGGCGATAGCTGAACCAGCAGCTGTTGCACCCAATGCTGTTACAAAACTTTTACGTAAGAAACCACGACGTGTTTCATTCAGACCATGCTCATAAACTTCATCAGCAAACTGCTGAGTCACGAAGTTTTCTGGCGCACGACGCAATCTACCGATTGGTGTTGTTTTACTCTTAACTGTCACTAGGACCCCCCAAGATACATGCAAAAAAAATACTTAAATTGGTACTGTTGAATATCTTTTCAACTGAGATGTGTCATTATTCACTTTTATAGATTGTTTTGGAATATGCAAATAATGAAAGTGTTGTTATTTTTTTCGATATCAAGGGTTTTTACCAATCAAAAAACTCTAACACTTATTACATCTGTCTAACTGTTGTTCATTTTTCGCAAACACTTATTTTTTATACCTAACTATGACGATTGATACGCAAGCCCTGCTACTCACGCTCAAGCTTGCATTGTTTACTTTGCTCTTTTTAATTCCGTTTGGAATATGGGTTGCTTATCGTTTGGCAAACATGCAAAAAGGCAAATCATTTTTAGAAGCAACGCTTGCCCTACCTTTGGTTTTGCCTCCAACAGTTTTAGGTTATTACTTGTTGGTGAGCTTCACCAACGTCACTCTTTTTAATCAACCATTGACCTTCACATTCACGGGCTTGGTGATTGCTTCAATTATTTTTAATTTGCCTTTTGCAATTCAACCAATTCAACGTGCCTTCGAAGCTATTCCACAAGATATTCGAGAGGCTGCTCAATGCAGTGGCTTAAACCCATGGCAAGTATTCAAGTTAATTGAGCTTCCATTGGCATGGCGTGGCATTGTGAGTGCTGCAGTGATCACCTTCGCTCACACCTTGGGTGAATTCGGTGTGATCCTGATGATTGGCGGATCAATACCCGGTGAAACAAAAACGATTGCCATTTCAATCTATGACAGCGTGCAGAACATGGATCATGCAAGCGCCAGCGGCATGTCATTACTTTTGTTAATTATCTCTTTGTTAGCGATTACCTGGAGCTATCAATTGACTGGCAAGAAGCGAGCGGCCTGATGTTAAAAGTTCAATTGCAACGCAGCACAGGCTTTCCGATGCGCATTGATTTTGAATGCGCTCCTGGCGAACTGCACATCTTG
>CAYYOB010000084.1:0-5671 GCA_964473225.1 uncultured Polynucleobacter sp. | reverse complement strand
AGCGCAACTGACCGCCGTACATCAATACCCTGGTAGCGCCCTCACCCATCGCAGCGCCAAAACGTTTAGCCACTCTTTCAGCCAAATTATCTTTCATGGTGTAGTCAACAATTGTCGATGCTTTAAAAACATCGCGTGCAACCTCATCGACACTGCCCAAACTATCACTCAATCCTAGCTCAATACTCTTGGCCCCATTCCACACCAAACCGGTGAACATGTCAGGAGTTTCTTTCAAACGATCTCCACGCCCATCACGTACCACTTTGATGAACTGCTCATGTACCTCACCGATCATTTCCTGAACAAATTCTTTTTGCTTAGGGTCTTGTTTACTGAATGGATCTAACAAAGCTTTATTTTTTCCAGCAGTGATGGCACGACGCTCAACTCCTAATTTCTCCATCAAACCAGTGACTCCAAAGCCGCTCATGATCACACCGATAGAGCCTACCAAACTGGCTTTATCAACATAAATTTTTTCTGCAGCAGATGCGACGTAATAACCGCCGGATGCGCAAATTTCTTCAACCACCACGTGCAATGATTTCTCAGGGTACTTGGCGCGCAAGCGCAACATTTCATCATGAATGATGCCCGATTGAACTGGGGAACCGCCAGGACTGTTGATGCGCAAAATTACGCCAACACTTTCAGAACTTTCAAAAGCCGCTTGCAATGAAGCATTGATTGCATCAGCACTGGCTTTTGTATCAGGCGCAATTTCACCTTGCAAATCAACCAAGGCTGTGTGCTTACCCAAACTTGATTTGCCACCCAAATCAATATCAAACAAATTGATCGCAACACCGACAAAAACAAGCAGTGTCATCATGCGCACAGCTGTTCTCCAGCGACGACCGCGACGCTGTTCTTTGAGGTTCTCTAACAGCAAATGCTCTAGGGCCTGTTTTTCCCAGACTTTTTCATCAGACATGACTTACTTTCTTAATTAATCTAACTAACTTAATTCAACTTATAAAGTGAATTTGATTGACACAAACAAGAGCTTAATCTTTTTATGCGTTACTTGCTAACCACTCAGTTAACTCCTGAACATTCTTGACACAAGTTAGAGGATTTTCAGTTTTCAAAACGTGTTCTGGATGTGCGCCATAAGTCACTCCTACCGCATCAGCTCCCGCTGCATTGGCCATGCCCAAGTCATGGGTTGTATCACCAATCATGAGTACTTTGTCCATCGGCACCATCAGCGATTCAGATAACTCCAACAACATCGCAGGGTGTGGCTTAGATCTTGACTCATCGGGTGTGCGTGAATCTGCAAACACCTTTTCTAATTGATGAAAGCCCAAAGAACGATCCAAGCCCTTGCGACTTTTGCCCGTTGCGACTGCCAACAGATGTCCGCGATCTTTTAATTGATGCAACAAATCTTTGGCGCCCTCAAACAAACTTAATTCATGATCTTTGCTCAAGTAATGAAATCTAAAACGATCAATTAATTTGTAATGATCATCAACCGAAACAGTTGGGCAAGCTTTGCGCAAAGATTCTTGAATCCCCAAGCCAATCACAAAACTTGCCATCGAATCATCAGGCACTGGCAAAGATAAATCTCTGCATGCACTTTGAATACAGCGCACGATGGTGGGTGTGGAATCCATCAGGGTTCCATCCCAATCCCAAACAATTAATTCATAACGAAGCGACATTAATGCCCTTAAATCACTGGGTTTTCTAAAGTGCCAATGCCATCAATTTCTATCTTGACGGTATCACCCTTCTTCAAAAAGCGAGGGGGCTTAAATCCCATCCCTACGCCACTAGGTGTACCAGTCGCAATCACATCACCCGGATACAAGGTCATACCTTTTGAAATTGCCTCGATGATGGTTGGGATATTAAAGATCAATAATTCAGTCGTGGCATCTTGTCTTAATTCGCCATTCACCCAACACTTGATAGATGCTTTGGAAGAATCAAGTTCATCTGCAGAAACCAACCATGGACCCATCGGACAAAAAGTATCAAAACTTTTACCCAAATGAAATTGCACATGCTTGGCTTGAACGTCGCGAGCACTGATGTCATTGATGATGGTGTAACCCCAGATATATTTCATCGCATCAGCTTGACTGATGGTTTTGCCTTTTTTAGCAATCACCACTGCTAACTCAGCTTCGTAATCCATCTCTTCGGTTGCGTGAGGATGACTATCAATACCTACCTTGGGGCCAATCACAGATTCAGGCACTTTAGTAAAAACCACTGGGTGCTTCGGCAAGTTAGCCATGGCGCCCTGCGCCTCACCCAATTTACTGTCTTTGATTTCTTTGACGTGGTCTAAATAATTTTTACCCACGCAAAAAATGTTTCTCTTTGGCTTAGGAATCGGGGCTAGCAAACAAACATCTTTAAGCGCAACCGCAGAACCCAAAGTAGGCAAAGGTTTTTCTTCAGCCATCAATTCAATGATGGCCAATGCGCCGCGTGCAGCTTCTTCTTTGCTCAACTGGTAAGGCGTGACTGTTTGCAAATCTTGAGAAATAACACCCACGTATTGTTCTGATTGATATTGGTAAGCGGCTAACTTCATGTTGTCTCCATTTTTTCAAATGCTTCGGGGATATCAGCCTCGAAAGTCATCTTTTCTTCTGTTTTAGGATGAACGAATGATAAATGTCTTGCGTGCAGCAACAGTCTCTTCGGTTTCAATACTTTATCTAATTCTTGGTCACCGTACTTGTCGTCACCCAAAATAGGATGACCGTAGGTTTGCAAATGCACTCGAATTTGATGGGTACGACCCGTTTTAAGCTGAGCCTCGACCAAACTGCATAGGCCGTCGCGATAATTTGCCTTGACGCGGATATTGGTATGGCTTGGCTGACCACCATCTGTGGCAACTCTGACCCGACGCTCCCCATTTGGGAGCAAATATTTGAGCAATGGGTATTTGAGTGGAATTGATTTACCACTGACCGGTAATTGACCATGCACTATTAATAAGTAGCGCTTTTCCATCTTCCCTTCACGTATTTGCTCGTGAAGATGGACCAAAGCACTGCGTTTTTTGGCCAACATCAAAATGCCTGACGTATCTCGATCCAGCCTGTGGACCAACTCCAAGAATTTAGCGTCTGGTCTTTGGGCCCTCATGGCCTCAATCAAGCCCAAAGAGACCCCTGAACCTCCATGCACAGCAATTCCAGAAGGCTTATCTACGACTAAAATGCTGTCATCTTCATGCAAAATTGTTATTTCTGCATTTATCTTCTTTGAAATGAAGTCATTTGTTGGGGCTTTTGTCTCGGAAACGCGCAATGGAGGTAGGCGTAAAACATCCCCTTCTTGGATTTTTTGGCTGGCATCGGCTCTTTTTTTATTCACCCGGACCTCGCCAGAGCGAATAATTCGGTAAATATGGGTCTTTGGCACCCCTTTTGCCATGCGAAACAGGAAATTATCTAGCCTTTGGCCAGCTTCCTCAAATAAAACAATGTGTTGGGTTACCGAATTACTGTTCATATGACATATAATGACCTATCTTGCTGCGCAACATCAAATTTATTGTTTGCATGGTAGCGCCCAAGCTGGGTTTGAAATAGCCAAAAAATATTTCCAGGGTTCGCCTCTCCCCTGATGTAATGAGACGCAAAGTTGGCTGGCATAGTGCCGCGAACTGCGAAACAGATAAAAGAATTTAAGCGCGCGCTGACCCGCAAAGAAGAATAAGTCAGCGAGTGTAGTGAAGTTTGTCATCACAGAGATTGCCTCGTGCAGTCCCTTCAATTCCGTTTCGCTCACCGCGATGGCTGCCTGGCTGCAGGACGGAGATTTAAATGAAACGAATGTTATTTAACGCTACCCAGCAAGAAGAGCTGCGCGTAGCCATTGTTGATGGTCAAAAACTGATCGACATTGATATTGAGACAACTGGACGTGAACAACGTAAAGGCAATATCTACAAAGGCGTGATCACACGCATTGAACCCTCACTAGAGGCTTGCTTCGTGAACTACGGTGAAGAGCGTCACGGCTTTTTGCCTTTCAAAGAAGTTTCAAAAGCTTATTTCAAGGACGGTATTGACGTTCGCTCTGCAGGCATCAAAGATGCCTTGCGCGAAGGACAAGAAATCATCGTTCAAGTGGAAAAAGAAGAGCGCGGCAATAAAGGCGCTGCTTTAACCAGCTTTATCTCTTTAGCAGGTCGTTATTTGGTTCTAATGCCAAATAATCCAAGAGGTGGTGGCGTTTCTCGTCGTATTGAAGGCGAAGACCGCAACGAGTTGCGCGAAGCAATGAGCCAACTAACAGTTCCAGACGGCATGAGCATCATTGCCAGAACTGCCGGAATTGGTAGAAGTGCCGAAGAATTGCAGTGGGATTTGAGCTATTTGATGCAGCTTTGGACAGCGATCGATGAAGCTGCTAACGGCAATCAAGCTCCTCTATTGATTTACTTAGAGTCTAGCTTGGTGATCCGAGCCATCAGAGACTACTTCCAGCCAGATATCGGTGAAATCCTCATCGATACCGATGAAATTTACGAACAAGCCAGCTCTTTCATGTCGGTGGTGATGCCTGACAATATGTCACGCGTCAAACGTTACCAAGATGATGTGCCTTTGTTCTCACGCTTTCAAATTGAACACCAAATTGAAACTGCTTACTCTCGTACGGTCAGCCTGCCATCTGGTGGCGCGATTGTGATCGACCACACAGAAGCCTTGGTTTCTGTGGACGTGAACTCTGCTCGCTCAACCCGTGGCTCTGACATTGAAGAAACAGCAGCAAGAACCAACCTAGAAGCTGCGGACGAATTGGCTCGCCAAATGCGTTTGCGCGACTTGGGCGGTTTGATCGTGATCGACTTCATCGACATGGAGTCTTCGAAGAATCAAAAGGATGTTGAGCAACGCTTGAAAGACGCTTTGCGTCACGACCGCGCTCGCGTTCAAATGGGCAAAATCTCTCGCTTTGGTCTTTTAGAACTATCACGCCAACGCTTGCGCCCTGCACTATCAGAAAGCAGCAACGTTACTTGCCCACGTTGTAATGGCACAGGTCACATCCGTGACACTGAATCTTCAGCTCTACAAGTTCTTCGCATCATTCAAGAAGAAGCGATGAAAGAAAATACGGCTGCGATTCACTGTCAGGTTCCTGTGGACGTTGCAGCATTCTTGCTCAACGAAAAACGTGCTGAAGTGATCAAGATTGAAAGTCGCTTCAAAGTGAACGTCTTGCTCTTGCCAAACAAACACTTGGAAACACCTCATTACAAGCTTGAGCGTTTACGCCATGATGATCCTCGTTTAGATGATCCAAAAGCAAGTTACGCCATGGCCGATGAAGCCAGCAAAGAACTTGAATCTGACACCATCTTGAATCGCAAAGCTGAAGAAGCCAAGCCACGTCAAGAAGCCGCTGTTAAAGGTGTGAGACCAAGCCAACCTGCCCCTGCCAGCGTTCCACGCGCAGAGCGCAAAGTGGCAGGTGAAAAGCAATCCTCTGGTGGTTTGATTGGTTTCATCAAGAAACTATTTGGCGCCAAAGAAGAAGTTAAGTCTGCTGAGAAGCGTCCAAATAACGGCCGTGGTCGTGGTGAAGCCAGTGATAGAAATGGCGATCGCAATAACCGCAACCGTAATAACCGTAATCGCAATAACCGCAACAAGAATGAAGCGGGCGAGCGCAATCAAAC
>CAYYOB010000083.1:0-5682 GCA_964473225.1 uncultured Polynucleobacter sp. | reverse complement strand
GTTTGCACCTGGCGATACAGTTGTTGTAAGCGTTAACGTGGTTGAAGGTACTCGTAAACGTGTGCAGGCTTACGAAGGTGTTGTGATTGCTAAACGCAATCGTGGTTTGAACTCAAGCTTCATCGTTCGCAAGATTTCATCTGGCGAAGGTATTGAGCGTACATTCCAAACTTACTCACCATTGATCGCTAGCATTGAAGTGAAGCGTCGCGGTGATGTGCGTCGTGCTAAGTTGTACTACTTGCGTGATCGTTCTGGTAAATCAGCACGTATCAAAGAGAAGCTACAAGCTCGCACAAAAGAAGTTGTGGCTGAGTAATCAGTTTCAATTTTTTATGCAAAGGCAGCTTAGGCTGCCTTTGTGCTTTTTAGAGTACTAAAAAATTATCTGGCTTCAGATAAACTAGACCTCATGTCACGTTCAGCAGATCACTCACCTAAAGCCACGGCGACTTCTCAAGCTATTTTTGATCCGCGAGAAGTGCCGATTGTGTCTAGGGACAGTCATATGCCTGCCATTGAGCAAGCTTTATTGAAGCCCGATGCATTGCGCTTGAGGTTTACCCAGGAGAAGAGCTGGGAAGCTGAGGTGACCGATGAAAACCGAGCAGCCTTGGCCAGAGAAGGATCGGTCAGAGCAGGTCGTGGAGACGCTCTAACACCTGCTGCAGTGTTGATTCCGCTGATCATGTATGAGAATGAATTAAAAATCCTTCTCACACAAAGAACAGCTCATTTGTATGATCATCCGGGGCAAATTAGTTTTCCTGGCGGGCGTTCAGATCCTCAAGATAGTTCAGCCATAGAGACTGCATTGCGTGAAGCCGAGGAAGAGATTGGGCTGCCAGCCAGCAGAGTTGAAGTGCTTGGCTCATTGCCCCATTACTTGACCATTACAGGCTATCAGGTGACACCTGTGGTGAGTTTGGTTAACGCAGGTCATTCTTATACGGCCGATGAGTTTGAGGTGGCCGATATTTTTGAGGTGCCGATGGAGTATTTGATGAACCCGCATCATCATGAGCAGCGGATGTGGCAAAGCCCACAAGGCTATCGTCGTTTTTATGCAATGCCCTATGAAAATAAGTTCATTTGGGGAGCAACTGCAGGTATGCTACGGAATCTTTACCACTTTTTAAAAGCATGATATTTTTCTCATTACTCTTCGCTCTCATTGCTGAGCAATACAAACCAGTTGAAAAAAATCACTTGGTTCATCGCATCACCCATGGATGGTTGGATTTTATTGTCAAAAATATCGACACAGGTGCAGAGCGCAGCGGTCGTTTGGCTTGTTTAGCTGCACTGATTCCTCCGGTTGTGCTTGTTCTGGCTATCCACATTTTTTTGCTGGCCACTCAACCAATGTTGGCTTTCATCTGGAATGTTTTAGTTGTTTATTTATTTCTGGGGTTCAGACAATTTAGTCATCCATTCACTGCTATCCATGAAGCCTTGCTTGATCGTGATTTAGATACTGCACGGCAATTGCTTGGTGACTGGCAAGGGGCCAGTGTTAACACTGAAACCATGAGTGAATCTGAGGTGATTCGTTTGACACTGGAGCAAGCCATCATTGGTTCGCACCGTCATGTATTTGGCCCAATCTTTTGGTTCATGTTGCCTTTTGGCCCTGCGGGAGTTGTTTTGTATCGTTTAAGTGAGACGGCAGCGCAACGTTGGCCTGCTCAAGCAAGTAGTTCTTTGGCTAATGCTGCCAGAAGTTTGTTCCAGATCATTGATTGGATCCCTGTGCGTTTAACGGCGATTGGCTTTGCGATTGTGGGCAATTTTGAAGACGCGATTTATGGCTGGCGCTTTCATTTGCGTAAATGGAGCAATGAACTTGAGGCCATCATTTTGGCTGCGGGCGCCGGTGCATTGGGTGTGCGTTTAGGCGCGCCACTACCTGAGCCAGACAGTGATGAAGCCTTGCGCATGGCTGAGTCAGGCGAGCCACCTATTTATGATTTGGGTATTGAAGCTTCTTTGCGCAGTCTGCGTTCTGCCGTTGGTTTGGTTTGGCGCGCTGTGATTCTTTGGCTAACGCTAATTGCTTTGATGACTATTTCAGTTTGGCTTGGATAGCATCTGCGTTGTGAGATTCATGGCGCAGTTGACGGAATAAATCCACTCGCTGTGCTGAAATCGTTCCAGTATCTACAGCAGCTCTAACCACGCAGCCAGGCTCATCACCATGGCTGCAGTTATGAAACTTGCATTTTCCTAGCAAGGGTCTGAACTCAATAAAAGCATGTTGAAGCTCACTCTCAGAGAGGTGAGCTAAACCAAACTCCTGAAACCCTGGTGAATCAATCAGTGCACCAGCAAAAGAGCTGGTAGAAGTACTTTCTTTGGCAGGCGGTAAATCGTAATACCGACAAGCGGTGGTGGTGTGTTTACCACTGTCTAACTTCTTGGAATGTTCTTGAGTTTGAGCGGCAGCATCAGGAATCAAAGCATTCAATAGGGTGGATTTACCCATGCCTGATTGGCCAACCAATACTGATACACGACCCTGAACATGGGGCAGTAAGGCTTCTACAGATGCGGGATTATGTTTCACAGACATTTCATGAACAGGGTATCCCATCGCAATATAGGGCTCGAGCATCTTACGCGCAGCAGGCAATTTATTGGGAAGATCACATTTATTGAGAATGATTCGAGGAATGATGCCTGCAGTTTCGGCAGCGATCACTGCGCGTCCTAAAAGGTCTGGAGAAAATCCTGGTTCAGTGGCAAGTACGATCAAGATCTGATCGACATTGCTTGCTATTGATTTACTCTTATAAGCATCTGAACGATACAAAAGATTTTTACGTTCAACAATTTTTTCAATCACCGCTTGCTCAGGCCCAGTCTCTTGAACTTCTAAGATGTCCCCAACGGCGCCTAAATGTTGTTTGCCACGGGAGGTGACTTGATATAAAGCTTGTGGGTTGATATTCTCTTCACCCTCGATTGCTCTGGCTAGATAGTGTCGGCCATAGGATGCAACTAGGAGGGCTTTGAATGATTTCATCAAACTATCTTACTGCCATGCTTTGCAAATGAGCAATGCGCAAAGGAGCTGGTGGGTGAGAATCGTAAAACTTTGAATACAGTGGGTCTGGTGTTAGCGTTGCAGCATTGTCTTGATACAACTTTACTAATGCAGTGATCAAATCATTGGCAGATGATTTTTCAGCAGCAAACGCATCAGCTTCATATTCGTGTTTGCGAGAGCCCATACTGTTGATCGGTGTTAAGAAAAAGCCAAATACAGGCAAGACCAAGCTGAACAAAGCCAATGCCAAACCAGCGTTGTAACCGTTCATGTCTGGAGTGATCCCGAGGCTCAAGTAGAACCAAGCCTTGGTTGAGATCCATCCCAATAAGGCGAGCACTAAAAAGCTCAAGGCAAATGACTGAATCAAACGCTTGCGAATGTGTTGGCGTTTGAAGTGTCCTAATTCGTGAGCTAAGACGGCTTCAATTTCTTGTGGGTTCAAGCGCTCGATCAAGGTGTCAAAAAATACAATTCGTTTGGCTTTGCCCATGCCCGTGAAATAAGCATTGCCATGAGCACTGCGCTTACTGCCGTCCATGATGAAAAGACCTTGACTGGTGAAGTCACAGCGTTTGAGTAGGTCTTCGATGCGATCTTTTAATGGACCATCTTCGAGTGGTTTAAATTTATTGAATAGTGGAGCAATGAAAGTGGGGAATAACCACAATAACAATGCATTGAAGCCCACCCATACAAACCAAGTCCAGACCCACCAATACTGACCGGCTTCAGTCATCAGTGTTAGAACAACCCACAAGAGTGGTAGGCCTATGGCAAGACCCAACAAAACACCCTTGAGCATGTCTGCGAAGAATAAGCCTGGAGTCATTCTGTTAAAGCCAAATTTTTCTTCGATGCCGAACTGACGGTGCCATGAAAACGGCAAATCAATGATGCCTGTGATTAAGCTGATTGAAATCAATAATGCGATTTGCTGAGGAACACCAGGACCCAATAAATCCAAAGTGAAGTTATGCAGTTGTTGTAGACCACCCAGCAATGTGAATCCAATCAAAATAGCGACAGATAAAGCGATTTCAAATAAACCAAGACGTAATTTGGTCATCGTGTAATCGGCTGCTTTGCGATGATCGGTGAGTGTCACTTTGCTGGCAAATTCTGCTGGAACCTCATCGCGATGCAATGCAATGTGTCGCATATGGCGAGACGCCAAATAGTAACGAGTTGCAACACTGAGGGCTAAGCCCAAAAGAAAGATCAAAGTGAATGTCATGAGTTCGCTAAAAATGTTGAGAATCTACTGAAAGATTCTAAATAATGAAGCTATTTTTACACAACTATGACATCGGGGAATAAAGGGCCTACCGCTATGGCTGGCATTAGAAGCTGGCTGCTATGCCGATTGAAGTGCCTTTAACATTTTGGCCAAATTGATATCTGAACATCAGGCGAATTCTTGTGAGGATTGGGTCTGATTCACGTCGATCTAATTCAATGCCCGTGCCCACAGATGTCAGTGAGTTAAAGCCAAGCGATCCACGCATATCGCCTAAAAATTGGGTATGAGCCAATTCAAGTACATGGCGAATCGGGATGTCAAAAAAACTCATTGAAGTGGGCGTGCGACTTCGAGACCACAAACTTAAGCTTTGAGAGTCTGAGTGGCCTCTGACAGCAGCGGAACTGTCAAAGCTGTTCAATGGAATGTAAGTGAAGCGAGCTTCAAAATCGATTTCTCGCTCAGGTTTGTAGTCTTCGTAATCCAACATCAATGAGCCGCCGGCGCCATACACATTCATACGGCCCCGGTTTAAAAAATCAAAGTTTTTACCAGTTCGATCTTCGAGTGCTCGGTTAAAGATGGATGCGTCACTTTCAAGGTGACCAAGTGTTACGTTGAATATTGGACGAAAGCGCAATTCTTTGTTGACATTAAAGTCCCAGCCAATGCCACCTGTTCCAGAAACACTGTTCCAACGAACAGGCAGTAGGGTTGGTGACTCAGCAGTGCCAGCATTAAATGATGGGTCGTATCGATTGATTGCAACGGTACCTTCCAAGTAAAGCGGCACTTGTTCGCTGATTCTGTCTCCACCCCCAAAAGAAATCATTTTTAAGGCAGGATTGTTGGTGGCCTTATCAGTAATGGAGAGGGAACCGGTTGTGACATCAGGCGTTAAAGAGTAGCCCATGATCAACATCATTGAATTGGCTTTTTTCTGCAAATCCTCGGTAAAGCTCAAGACGGTTTGCGCGCCAGCAAAGCAAGCGTGAGTAGCCCCAAAAAAGATCAGGGCTTTTAAGCTAGCAAGGATGAGGCTGTGATGGCGCAAAGTCATTGGTTCAAGTGACAATCAGAAAAACTCGTGATGAAGTATTTTAACTTCTAGCAACTAGGTTATTTTTCTAAAAATTAAAGCCTACGCCAAAGCTAAAGCCACCCAGTTTGGTTTTTTGTAAAGGCTCGCCTGCTTTCATATCGTAATAAAGGGCACGATAGCCAAGCATCACATCTCCCCAAGGGTAGGCTTTTCCAATGCCAATCAGTGCTTGCCATGTCATATCAGTCTTACCCCCTTGACCTCCCATATCGAAATAAAAGGGTATGTACCAGTCTGTTGCTTGAATTCTTGATCGACCTTTAATGCCGATGACAGGATCTGTTGCTC
>CAYYOB010000082.1:0-5775 GCA_964473225.1 uncultured Polynucleobacter sp. | reverse complement strand
AGCTTGAAATTTGCAATCGCAGGTGCATCAGGACGCATGGGGCGCATGTTGATTGAAACCGTGCTCAACACCCCTGATGCTCAATTGGTGGGAGCTTTGGATATTCCTAATAGTCCACACTTAGGTCAAGATCCTGCTGCATTCTTAGGCAAAGCAACAGGCATCAAAATCACCTCTGACATTAAAGAAGGTTTGCAGGGAGCCGATTTTTTAATTGATTTCACACGACCTGAAGGTACTTTGGCGCACTTAGAAGTGGCCCAAAGCATGGGCGTAAAGATGATCATTGGCACCACTGGGTTTACTGAAGAGCAAAAAAATACCCTTAAGAAAGCCAGTGAAAAAATCGCCATCGTTTTTGCACCAAATATGAGTGTGGGCGTGAACGCCACATTTAAATTATTAGAAGTGGCCGCAAAGATTCTCAATCAAGGGTATGACATTGAAATCGTAGAAGCACATCACAAGCACAAAGTCGATGCACCATCAGGCACGGCCATTGGCATGGGTGAGGTGATTGCCAAGGCTTTGGGTAAAGATTTAAAGGATTGTGCTGTGTACGCCAGAGAAGGCCATACCGGTGAGCGTGAAGCGGGCACCATTGGCTTTGCCACCATTCGTGGGGGTGACATTGTGGGTGATCACACGGTCATGTTCTGCGGTGAGGGTGAGCGCATTGAGATCACTCACAAGTCAGCGAGTCGCATGTCATACGCACAAGGATCAGTTCGAGCTGGACGCTTTTTAGCCAATCAAACCAAAGGTTTGTTTGACATGCAAGATGTCTTGGGTTTGAAGAATTTAAAAATCTAAACCACCAAACCTCTAAGCGTTCAAGAATTAATAAAAAATAAAGCTATCAATTTATAAAGGTCTTGTTTTGAGTTCAGAAGTAAGTAGCCATAATCCAGCCATTACCAAAGAATATGATCACCGCGCGATCGAAGCAGCGGCCAATGCCCATTGGAAATCTGGTGACGTCTATCGTGTGGATGAAAATGCCCAAGATCAGAGTGGCAAGCCCAAGAAAAAATATTACGCCTGCTCGATGTTGCCTTACCCTTCTGGTAAGTTGCACATGGGTCATGTGCGCAACTACACCATCAATGACGTGATGACACGTCAACTGCGCATGCAAGGCTATAACGTCTTGATGCCCATGGGCTGGGATGCGTTTGGTATGCCTGCTGAAAATGCCGCATTGAATAACAATGTGCCACCAGCGGCTTGGACCTACGACAACATCGCTTACATGAAAAAGCAGATGGATGCGATGGGTTTGGCGATTGATTGGTCCAGAGAAATCACCACCTGTAAACCTGATTACTATCGCTGGAATCAATGGCTCTTTTTAAAGATGTTAGAAAAAGGCATTGCCTATCGCAAAACTCAGGTGGTCAATTGGGATCCAATTGACCAGACTGTTTTGGCCAATGAGCAAGTCATCGATGGTCGAGGTTGGCGTTCAGGCGCTTTGGTTGAAAAACGAGAAATCCCAGGCTACTACTTAAATATCACTGCTTATGCGGAAGAGTTATTGAGTGGTTTAGAAGGTTTGGGTTGGCCCGAGCGTGTCAAATTGATGCAACAAAACTGGATTGGTAAGAGTTTTGGTGTGCGTTTTGCTTTCACGCATCAAATCAAAGACGATGCAGGTCAATTGATTCAAGACGGAAAAATGTATGTCTTCACAACCCGTGCCGATACAGTCATGGGTGTGACTTTCTGCGCAGTGGCCGCTGAACATCCCTTGGCTTTGCATGCGGCTAAAACCAATCCTGCTTTGGCAGCTTTCATTGAAAAGTGCAAACAAGGTAGCGTCATTGAAGCTGATTTGGCGACCCAAGAAAAAGAAGGTATGCCGACTGGTTTGAAAGTGACCCATCCATTGACTGGCGAAGAAATCGAAGTCTGGGTCGGTAATTACGTCTTGATGAGTTATGGCGACGGTGCCGTGATGGGCGTGCCGGCGCATGACGAAAGAGACTTTGCTTTTGCCTTGAAATACAACATTGCGATTAAGCCAGTGATGGCGATGGATGGTCAAACATTCAATGCCACTGCTTGGCAAGATTGGTATGCCGATAAAGAAACTGTCAAAGCAATCCATAGTGGCAAATATGATGGCCTGACTCACTCAGAAGCTGTGCATGCAGTGGCCAAGGATTTAGTCGCTTTGAATTTAGGAGAATTAAAAACCACGTATCGCTTGCGCGATTGGGGTATTTCTCGTCAACGCTATTGGGGCACACCGATTCCAATCATTCATTGTGAATCATGCGGTGAAGTGCCTGTGCCTGAAAAAGATTTACCGGTAGTTTTGCCTGAGGATTGCGTTCCAGATGGATCGGGTAATCCGCTCAATAAGCGTGAAGACTTTTTAAAGTGTTCTTGTCCTAAGTGTGGCAAGCCAGCGCGTCGTGAAACCGACACCATGGATACTTTTGTTGATTCAAGCTGGTATTTCATGCGCTATACATCACCAGGGGCGAATGCCATGGTGGATGAGCGCAATGATTACTGGATGCCGATGGATCAATACATTGGCGGTATTGAGCACGCGATCCTTCATTTGCTCTATGCGCGCTTTTGGACCAAGGTGATGCGTGATTTAGGGTTGGTGAAGTTTGATGAGCCATTCAGCAATTTGCTCACGCAAGGCATGGTCTTGAATGACACCTATTACATCGATGAGCCCAATGGTCGTAAAACTTGGATCAATCCTGATGATGTATTGGTTGAAACAGATGGCAAGGGTCGTCCGGTATCAGCCAAACATAAAACATCTGGCAAAGCTGTGAATATTGGCGGCGTCGAGAAGATGGCCAAGAGTAAAAATAACGGTATTGATCCTCAGTCATTGATTGATCAATACGGTGCAGATACGGCTCGCTTGTTCACGATGTTTGCTGCTCCTCCTGAGCAACAATTGGAATGGTCCAGTTCTGGCGTTGAGGGTGCTTCGCGCTTCTTGCGTCGTTTGTGGTCTTATGGTGCTGCTCATGCAGCAAGTGTTCACGCAGTTAATCAGAAAGCCAGTGACAAACTTCCAGCGAACTTGACTGAAGCGGATCAAGCTTTACGTCTTGAAATCCACAGTGTTCTCAAGCAAGCGAATTTTGACTACCAGCGCAAGCAATACAACACGGTGGTGTCTGCCACCATGAAAATGCTCAATGCTTTGGAGCAAGCAAAGACCATCAGTCCTGAAGTGCGTCGTGAAACACTCAGTATTTTATTAAGAGTTCTATACCCAGTTGTGCCGCACATCACTTTCACACTTTGGAATGCTGCCGGTTACGCTCAGCAGTGGGGTGATTTATTAGATGCTCCGTGGCCAGAGGTTGATGAGTCTGCCTTGGTGCAAAATGAAATCACCATGATGATTCAGGTCAATGGCAAGTTAAGAGGCCAAGTTTTGGTGCCAACTGATGCTGATAAAGCAAGTATTGAAGCACTGGCCTTGGCCAGTGAAGCGGCCATCAAGGCAATGGATGGCGCACCCCCTAAAAAGGTCATCATCGTCCCTGGCCGATTGGTCAATATTGTTGTTTAACAATGAATGTCAGCCATTGATTTTGAAACAGAGCATAAATAGAGCAAAATGAGCACATCATGAAAAAAACCACCACCATTTATTCAGTCGGGCGACGTCAGCTCTTAGGCGGTGGTTTATCAATTTTGGCCATGAGTGCTCTTAGTGCTTGTGGTTGGCGCTTGCGCGGCAAAATCGATTTGCCTTACAAAAATATTCTGATCAGTGGTAATTTGACACAAGAGTTGCGCGATGACTTGGACATGATGTTCCGCGTCAACGATATTCAAATTGTCAAAAGTGCTAAAGACGCAGAGTTGGTTCTTGAAATTATTTCTGAACAAAATGCTCGTCAAGTGCTGTCTTATAACGCTGCCGGTCAAATCACTGCTTATCGGATCATTTCTCGCCTTGCTTTTAGGACGTTTGATCCTAACGGTATCGAGTTAATGCCTGAGTCTGATATTTATCTCACCCGTGATATAGATTTTAATCAGTCGGATGTTAATTCATTTGAGCTTTTGGTAGCGGAGTATGTGAAAAATATGCGCATTGATATTGTTGGTCAATTGATGCGCCGTTTGGCTTCGATTAAAAAGCTACCATCTAAACAAACTCCATCGGAGTCACAGCCAAAGAGTCGCTAAGCATGCAAAAGGCAGATGCTTTTGGCGCACATTTAGCACAAGCTAAAAAAACTGGACCGCATCCTCTGTATGTATTGTGTGGTGATGAGCCTTTGCTTGTGATGGAGTTGCAAGACCAATTGCGCGCCATGGTGATTGCTCATGGCCATACTGAGCGTGAAGTGATGATGCATGAGAAGGGATTTGATTGGTCTGCTCTCATGAATGCAGGTCAAACCATGTCTTTGTTCGGGGATAAGCGTTACGTTGAGTTACGCATACCCACAGGCAAGCCTGGTCGTGACGGCTCTGATGCCATCAAGCAGTTTTGTGCCCAAATAGATGCTCAAGTAAAAGCCAAAGAGCCAGTTGATACAGTGACCTGTATCTTTTTACCAAGGGTGGATTTTCAGACGCAGAAATCAGCTTGGTTCACTGCTTTAGATGAATCTGCAATTGCGGTGCGCATTGATCCCATTGATAGAACTCACTTGCCTAACTGGATTGCTGGTCGTTTGAAGCAGCAGAGGCAACAAGTTGAGGCTGGTGAAGCTGGACAACGGGCTTTGCAGTTTATGGCCAATCAGATCGAGGGTAATTTGATTGCGGCTCACCAAGAAGTTCAGAAGTTAGGTTTGTTATATCCAGAAGGAACACTCACAGAAGAGAATATCCGTGACGCTGTTTTGAATGTTGCCAGATATGATGTTTTTCAACTGACTGAATCATTGTTGGCTGGAGATTTGGCGCGCTTTAATCGCATGGTTGATGGCTTAGAAGGTGAGGGCGAGCCTCTCGTCTTGATTCTTTGGACAGTCACTGAAGAAGTGCGACTACTCAATCGACTGCGTCAGGCTGTTGATCGTGGTGATAATTTACAAATGCTGATGAAGATGAATCGTGTTTGGGGTAATAAAGAGCGTTTAATTCCACAAGCTTTACAAAGACTCAGCGCTGATCGTTTACAAAAAGCTTTGATGGTAACCAGTGGTCTTGATCAACAATCCAAGGGTTTGCAAATCCGCAAAGGGGCAGGCCCGATTTTAGAAAAACTACCCAGTGATCCATGGGATGGTTTGAGGATGTTGGGACGCTTGTTTGTTTAGTTTTAAAAGATAGAGGGTAGTGTCTTGGGCCCATTTAAGCTATCTCATTGAAAATCCTCAAGAATTCGTTCAAACCCCTGATTTCAGTTAAAGTAATGCCTATGAGCAACCAAAACAACACACATTCAGACGCAGTGACCCTGATGAAGGGTATTGGTCAAAAAGCCCGTACAGCTTCGCGTGCGATGGCTCGCGCCAGCACAGCTTCAAAAAATGAGGCTTTGATTCACTTGGCAGCTTTGGTGAGAAAAAATGCTGAAGCTTTGAAAGTGGTGAATGCCAAAGATGTTGAGCGTGCAAAAGCCAATGGCCAAGATGCTGCTTTCATTGATCGTTTGACACTCACGGATAAAACCATCGCCACCATGGCTGAAGGTTTGGAGCAAATTGCCAAGTTGTCAGACCCAATTGGTGAAATGAGCAATATTCGAAAAATGCCATCAGGTATTCAGGTGGGGCAAATGCGCGTGCCTTTGGGCGTGATTGGCATCATTTATGAATCTCGTCC
>CAYYOB010000081.1:0-5890 GCA_964473225.1 uncultured Polynucleobacter sp. | reverse complement strand
CCATCCACCTTATTGGCAAGCGTTAGCTCATGATTATTGGCTTTGTAGGCAGTTGAACCAACTTCGTCTAATGGAATACTTGGATTTTTAGTACCAGTCACGGTTGCAGTGCTGGTTTTAAAGTTTTCAGCAGCTTTGTAGTTATCTGACTTTGCAGTAGAGCCACTGTATCTGGCGCTGAACTGATCGTTGGCGACTGTCACTGATCCATTAGCAGAGATCGCATCGCCATTGCTTCTGTAGCTAGAACCTACCTCACCTTTGGTGATAGTTTGGCCTTTGTCTGCAAACTCAGGGGCTGCTGATTTCACAGAAATCACTGCTCCAATACTATCGCCACCAGCACTGACAGGAGAAACACCTGTGATCACAGTGATTGAATCCACATTGCTTGGGTCAATGTATGACAACGGTGAATTCATATGATTAGGGCAAGATGAAATCAAATCCATGCCATCCACTTTGATTCTTAAACGATCGTCTGCAAGACCATGAACAGAAGGTAAACCAGAAACACCGCCTGCTGAATACATGCTCACACCAGGAACATTTAAGATCAAAGCAGCAGTATCACTTGTAACCGCTTTGCGAGCATTTAACTCAAGGCCTTTAAGAACTTGAGCGCCTGGAGCAGTTTCTTGTTGACCTAAAACTGTCACAGGATTTAATTCAACGCTGGTTTGAGCAAAAGCACCCGACATCATCAATGTCGTGACCATTGCGATTGGAGTTAATTTAACGAACTTCATAGCTTTCCTTATGTAAAAAAATTATTTCTTGTTTTTGTCTTTAATGATGAATATCAGCCCCAGAATCACGACCATTAGGTAGATGATCCATAGGGTCTTCATCTCGAATATTTCTGGCATTTACATTTCTCACCATCAAGCAGCCATGGCCACAAAAGATTGGTTAGAGAAAGTGAATTGATTTCTAACATTGCCTCTCACGCCTTGAACAGGCACAAGAACTCCTTGCTTTCTGAGGCTGGCAATGCAACGACACACGGTCTCAATGGTTAAATCAGTGATGTCGGCCGTTTCTTTTAAAGGCGGCAAGGCGATATTGCTTGAAGTGCCTGCTTGACCTTTGTAACTGACCAATTGAATGAATTTCATGATTCTTTCCATAGCCAAGCCGCAACGCAAAGAAACAACATCAGACTGACGCAAACTGGATTTAATCAGTTGCTCTGCCAATGCCTCTGCCAATGAGTCTGTTGGCTGCTGCCAAACTGTTAATTCGCAATCAGTCAGCGCATATGCCTGAAATGCGTAAGGTTTGCGAAGCAATACCTCGGCACCTACCAAATCATCGGCGATGGCCAAATTAGCCAAAACTGATTTGTGACTCTTATGAGCATGATCCAAACGAATCGTGCCTGATGTCACTTGATATGCAGGTCCCAGCTGACCTGATGAGTAGATTAAATCTCCCGCCTTAAAACGTATGGTTTTTTCCATGATGAACTCGCATTGAATCTGTTTTGAATGCGCGTGCGCATTCCAATACCGAGCAACTAAAATAGTTGCCGACCTTAAGAATCAAACGAGTGAGGGAGGTGCTCTTGAGGGCAGCGCAACCCAAGCAAATAAAGGCTTAGGTGACTGATAGAAAAGCTGAGGATAAATATTACTGTTAACAGGCTTTGCAAATGAAAGCTCGTAATTCAGAGGAAGTGCGAAGTTGCCATGCACCACACACAAAGGGCAATGGCCATTTGCTTGAGTTGATTCATTAGCATCGCTGGCATCTATGACCTGGGTCATTTTGATACCTGTGGTGGTACATATCTCAATGGATATGCCTTGGCCATTTTGAGCCAATGAAACCGCTTGGGAAACTGTAGGCGCCACAGAGCTCATCAGAATCGCAATCATTGCGATCCAATGTGACAAGTGGCGTTTAAATGAATTTCCCATTAGCGCAGATTTTATATGATTTATTAAAAATCTTAAAACTTGATATTTATCAATTTTTGCATTCAGCATTCACTACTTATTCTTTTGCCTGAGCTTCACAGATTGATACCCAGCCTTCTCCTCAGCTACTGTACGTATCTTGCGAATGAGCTCACTCACCGCACTGCGCTTAATTAAGCTGGGTGACATGGCCAAGAAATAAGTCTCATCGCCTAAGGGGATAAAGTTCAACCCATACTCAATAGCAACGCTTTTAAGTCCCACCCCCACATCTGCAGTGCCAGCCAAAATAGCCGTTGCAATGGCGCTGTGAGTGAACTCTTCACGCTGATACCCTTTGATTTTTTGTGCCGGAAGGCCCTGGGCATCCAAGAGCTTATCTAGCATTAATCGGGTACCTGCACCTCGTTGACGATTGATAAAACGAATCTCAGGTCGCGCTAAATCTTTCAATTTCTTAATGCCCAGAGGATTGCCTTTAGCCACAATCAATCCCTGGCTTCGCCTCATCACTGGATATGCCTGAATACCCTCAGCGGATAAGCGTTTACGAACCGCAGAAATGCTGTCATCGTCTGGCACATGAAAACCAGCCAAATCAGCATCACCTGATAACAATCGCTCAAGAGCTTGACCTGAACCCATGGTTCTAAGCTCAAAAGCATTAATTCCTTGGGCTGAGTCTTCAAGGATGGGGTCATTACTTGCACAAAGTAACCATTTCTTATGGTCATCATTATTTAAATTCTCGAGGTGTAGCTGCAATCTTTTTTCTTGATCTTTACTCACCCCAGAAAACTCTTTTTCGACCTCATCCACAATAGCCAATAGAGTTTTGGAAGCTTCGGTCAATGTTGAGCCATGGCCCTTCACACTCATCAAAAGACGGCAATCTAACTCTTTCTCCGCTGCTTTTAGACGATTCCAAAGGGTTCTATAAGACATCTCCATGATTTCAGCAGCTGACTGCAAAGAGCGGCCATCCTGAACACCTCTCAGCAATCCAGCGACCCAACTCAAATCGACTGGTTCAGTATGAACTTTATGTTTTGTATGGATAAAAACGCTGGGTTTAATCTTAATTTGCATATGAAATTGATTGCATATTGATATTGTTTAAATGATTGTTGATGATATAGGGACTATTACAAAGGAGACAAGATGAATCGACGTTATATTTTAAAAATGAGCGCTTTAGCTGTACTGGCTTTTTCCACTATTGGAATGAGCCATGCTCAAAAGAGCATTGTGGTGTCATCAACGACATCAACAGAGCAATCAGGACTTTTTAAGCACTTACTTCCTGTTTTTGAGAAAAAAACAGGTATTCAGGTCAAGGTAGTTGCCGTAGGCACTGGTCAAGCATTGGACATTGGTCGTCGTGGTGATGCTGATGTGGTTTTCGTGCATGACAAAGTTGCTGAAGAGAAGTTTGTAAAAGAAGGTTTTGCTGAAAAACGCATTGAAGTCATGTACAACGACTTTGTATTGGTTGGACCTAAAGCTGACCCAGCAAAGACCAAAGGCAATAATATTCAAGCAGCGCTTCAAAAAATTTCAAAAGCTAAATCTACATTTATTTCTCGTGGCGATAAAAGCGGTACCCATGCTGCAGAACTTCGTCACTGGAAAGCTGCTGGCGTAACGGTTTCAGCTACAGAGTCTTGGTATAAAGAAACTGGCTCAGGCATGGGTCCAGCTTTGAATACAGCCTCAGGCATGAATGGCTACATCCTTACGGATCGCGCTACTTGGTTGACCTTTAAAAACAGAGGTGATTTAGCTATTTTGGTTGAAGGCGATCCAAAGCTATTCAATCAATATGGTGTGATGTTGGTGAGTCCAAGCAAGCATCCTAAAGTTAAAAAGGCTGAAGGTCAGGCATTCATTGACTGGATCACTTCTACTGAAGGCCAGCAAACAATTGCTAGCTACAAAGTTGAAGGCCAGCAAAGCTTCTTCCCTAACGCTAAAAAATAAAGTTTATTAGCAGTTCTTAATAAACTTTTTCTGACATAGTCATATTTTTCTACCTCGTTTCAACACGAGGTAGAAAAAACCATTAAGCTATCGCCATGTTCTCAGCTATTAGCGATGCATTCACCCTTTTAGAAACATTCGATGCCAATTTGATTGGTATTGTTTTGATTTCATTACAAGTTAGCATTACAGCTCTTTTGATTGGTTGCTTACTCGGCATGCCATTGGGCGCATTTATTGCCATTCAAAATTTTCCAGGTAGGCAAGGTGTTGTTGTCATATTAAATAGTCTCATGGGCGTTCCCACTGTGATTGTGGGAGTTGTCATTTACATCCTTCTATCTAGAACTGGCCCAATGGGCGACTTAAATTGGTTATTCACCTCTAAAGGTATGGTTTTGGCCCAGTCTGTTTTGACCACCCCACTGATTGCTGCCCTCACCCGCCAAATCATTGAGGATGGCTGGCGCATTCATGGTGAAACCATGTCAGCATTACGACTCCCCATCAGTGCAAAACTTAAATGGCTGGTTTGGGACTGTCGCTTCTCCTTATCAATTGCCTTACTCGCCGGATTTGCCAGGGCCATTTCTGAAGTTGGCGCCGTCATGATTGTTGGCGGCAATATTGATGGCGTAACACGCACCATGACCACTGCGATCGCCTTAGAAACCAGCAAAGGTGATCTTCCTTTAGCGCTTGCTTTAGGTTTAGTCTTATTGGGCGCAGTATTAATTGCGAATCTCATGACCTCCGTCATCAAATCTTTTGCTGAGCGCCGTTATGGTTAAAGACTTGATGATTGACTTAAAAGATATTGTGATTCATCGTGAAGAACGCAAGATTCTCTCTATCTCAGCCCAAATTCCAAGACAAGGCATCACAGCAGTGATCGGCCCAAATGGTTCGGGAAAAACAACCCTACTAAAACTTTTACATGGCGCAATAGAGGCAGATTCAGGCATTTATCAACCTGGCTGGATAGAGCTTCAGTCAGCTTTGGTACTGCATCACACGCCCCTTATTAAGGCCAGCGTTAGAACCAATATGGCGATTGTTAAAGACAGTCTGGGTAAAAACAAAATCACCGATAGTGATATTGATGAAGCATTGGCTTTGGTAGGACTCACTCATCTTAAAAATCAATCTGCCTTAAAGCTTTCAGCTGGCGAGAGACAACGCTTGAGCTTGGCCAGAGCCAAGTGTCAGCGACCTAAGATGATTCTTCTGGATGAACCAACCGCCAATTTAGACCCAAGCACAACCGAACAGGTAGAGGCCATCATTCAGCAAATGGCAGATAATGGATCTAGTGTCATCTTTACATCTCATCACTTAGGACAAGTCCAAGCTCTTGCGGATCAAGTTATTTTCTTAAATGAAGGTGTATGCCTTGAAGCGTGTCGTACAGAAGACTTTTTCAAGAACCCACAAACAGAGCAAGCTAAAAAGTTCATTGCCAGAGAACTGGGTTGGAAATAAGTTAGAAATAGACTGTAAACAATGATCCCAAGCACCAATAAAAAATGCCGCATCAGCGGCATTTTTTATATCAAACTAACTATCTGGCTTTTAAAGCCAAACATCGTTCCTTAAACTAAATCTTCAATCAATGAAGCCAAAGTCTCAGGAGGCAAAGATTCAACATGAGCTGGGTATTCCTTGTGATCACAACCTACTTTCAACTGAGCGCCAGCCTTCAATGACTTGATCATGTCTTGAGTTAATTCAAGTCTCAAGAAATGAACAGATGAAGTTTTATCAGCTGTTGTACGATCCAAATCTTCGTTGGCGATTGCATAAACACGAGGCTGACCTTCTACCTCAACGAACACACGGTGCTCGATACCAATCAATTTAGCCAAAGCAACCTTGCGATCAGCCTCATTCACGTACTCTAGCTTCATGGTCACTTTGAAGTTGGTGCCATCAGGAACCAATGCATTGTATGTTTCCATTTCATCTTGAATACCTTCATCTTCGAAGAT
>CAYYOB010000080.1:0-5965 GCA_964473225.1 uncultured Polynucleobacter sp. | reverse complement strand
TGTGAATGCTTACGGCAAGAGCAATATGAACGTGCCGTTCACGATTGGTTGGTCAAGAGATGCTAGGGATAGCGCGTTGATTCCTTCTCGTGGAACATATCAACAAGTCAATTTCGAATGGGGCTTTCCCGTTGCTGATTTGCAGTACTACAGAGCTTACTACCAGCACCAGTATTTCTGGCCGTTGTTCAAGGGCAATATTTTGTCCTTTAACGGTGAGATTGGTTATGGCGATACCTATAGCAATAAACCATTCCCTGTGACTAAGAACTATTTCGTCGGTGGTATCGGTTCTGTGAGAGGTTATGAGCCAGGTTCTTTAGGTCCAACAAATACCAACTCTAACGGCACAGTGACACCGATTGGTGGAGCATCTAAATTGGTGGGTAATATCGAATATACTTTCCCAATTCCTGGATCCGGTGTGGATAAAACCTTGCGTTTGTTCAGCTTCTTTGATGCTGGTAACGTTTATGCGGATACACCAGACTTCTCAGGCTTGAGAACATCGTATGGTTTTGGTTTGTCTTGGATCTCACCATTGGGACCGTTAAAATTTAGTTATGGTTTCCCATTGAGCAAGAAACCAGAAGATCGTTTGCAGCGTTTCCAATTCCAAATTGGTACCGCGTTTTAATACTTGAAGGATATGTTTATGAATCGTTTTGCTAAGAAGTTCGTTCAATCAACTGTGATTTCAGGTTTGGCATTGAGTTTGTTTTCTGCCTCAGCAATCGCCGCTGATGAAAAAGATTTCAGCGGTCGCATTGGCGTTGTTAATTCTGAGCGAATTTTCAAAGAGTCTAATATGGCTAAAGCCAGTCAAACAAAATTGCAAAGCGAATTTGCTAAACGTGAAAAAGATTTGCGTGATGATGCTCAAAAAATTAAAGCAGCAGCGGAGCGTCTAGATAAAGATGCCGCAGTGATGTCTGATACTGATCGCGTGCGTCGTCAACGCGAATTAGCTGATGCTGATCGTGAGTTGCAACGTAAACAAAGAGAATTCACAGAAGATGTGAATCAGAGAAGTTTTGAAGAGCGTTCAAAAATTGCCCAAAAGGCCAATCAGGCCCTTAAGGCTGTTGCCGAGCAACGCAAACTAGATTTGATTGTTCAAGAAGCTGCTTACGTTAATCCAAAGATTGATGTCACAGAAGACGTCATCAAAGCGCTTAATAACTTACGTTAATTATTAAGAGATTCATATGCCATCGATTGCTGAGTTAGCCGAACGCTATTCGGCTCGCTTAGCGGGCAGTGGGGATCAGCTTGTCTCAGGTTTAGCTCCTCTTACTCAAGCCAACCAGTCTCAACTGGCATTTTTGGCAAACCCTCTGTATCGCAATGATGCTCTTGTCAGTCAAGCTGCTGGTTTGATCGTTTCGGAATCTGACTTCGACTATTTGCAAGAACATTCTGAGAATAAAAATCGCAGCTATCTGGTGACCAAAAATCCTTATGCATTGTTTGCACGGATTGCCCAAGAGTTTGCAAAATCAGCTGCTCCTACATATGTACCTGGCATTCATCCAAGTGCAGTGGTTGAAGCTGGTGCTTTGGTTGCACCTTCAGCCCATATTGGACCTCTTTGTCATGTGGCCAAGGGCGCTAAGATTGGTGAAAGATCCGTTCTAGTTTCACAAGTTCATGTGAGTTCAGATGTTTCTATCGGCGCAGATGCCTTGATTTATCCAAATGTCTCAATTTATCAAGGTTGTCAGTTAGGTGATCGCAACATCATCCATAGTGGCACGGTGATTGGCTCTGATGGTTTTGGCTTCGCTCCTGATCTTGCTGCTGGTGAGTGGGTCAAAGTTCCTCAAACGGGTGGTGTGCTGATTGGGAATGATGTTGAAATTGGCTCTAATACATCCGTTGACCGTGGCGCATTGGCGGACACTCGAATTGACGATGGTTGCAAGATTGATAACCTGGTCCAGATTGCCCATAACGTTCATGTTGGTGCTCTAACGGTCATTGCTGGTAATACAGCAGTTGCAGGAAGTGTGACCATTGGAAAAATGTGCATGATTGGCGGCTCAAGCAGTATTGCAGGACATTTGAATATTGCCGACCGAAGCACCATATCTGGCGGCACAACCATCATTCGTTCGATTGATGAGCCTGGCCAGCATTTCACAAGTATTTTCCCCATGTTGCCTCACGCAGATTGGGAAAAGAATGCTGCTATTTTGCGCGGCTTAGATAAAATGCGTCAGAAGATCAAAGATTTAGAAAAACAGATTCAAAGCATCACTGCAGACAAGAAATAAACGTAAAAAGAGAAAAGGCCATTCATGAGCGAGCTAGTTAATTTTGATATCAACCAAATCTTGAAGATGCTTCCGCATCGCTATCCATTCTTATTGGTTGATCGTGTGCTTGAGTTAGAGGCTGGTCAGCGTGTCAAAGCATTAAAAAACGTTACCATGAACGAACCTCATTTCACGGGCCACTTCCCAGAATTTCCAGTGATGCCAGGTGTTTTGATTCTTGAAGCTTTGGCTCAAACGGCAGCATTACTCACATTTGGTCAAGATTCAGTTGATGACTCTGTTTATTTCTTTGTTGGTATTGATAATGCCCGCTTTAAAAGGCCAGTGACGCCAGGCGATCAACTGATTTTGAATGCATCGATTGAAAGATTCAAAGGCGGTATTTGGAAATTCAAAACATTTGCGACGGTCAATGATGTGGTTGTGACCGAAGCTGATTTGATGTGCACTATTCGTAAAAAGGAAGCCTAAGATGGCTTTGATTCACCCTAGCGCAATCATTGATCCAAAGGCAGAAATCGCTGAGGATGTTGAGATTGGTCCTTATGCAGTGATTGGTCCAAACGTCGTCATTGGGCGTAAAACTCAAATTGGTGCTCACACCGTTGTTGAGGGCCATACAACCATTGGTGTTGAAAATAGAATTGGTCACTTTGCATCTGTGGGTGGCGCACCCCAGGATATGAAATACCGTGGTGAGCCAACCAAGCTAGTGATTGGTGATCGCAATTTGATTCGTGAATTCACAACGCTGCATACAGGTACGATTCAAGATCAAGGCATCACCAAAATCGGTAATGACAATTGGATCATGGCATATGTTCATATTGCTCATGATTGCGTGGTTGGAAATAACACAATCTTCTCAAATAACGCACAAATTGCTGGTCACGTTCATGTTGATGATTGGGCTATCTTGGGTGGTATGTGCGGCGTTCATCAATTTGTTCGCATTGGTGAGCATTCAATGATTGGTGGTGCTTCTAAGTTAGTCCAAGACTTGCCACCTTACGTTATTGCTTCAGGTGCTGTTGCTGAACCTCATGGTTTGAATGCGGAAGGTTTGAAGCGTCGCGGTTTTAGCCCTGAGGCTATCACTGCTTTAAGACAAGCGTATAAGCTGCTGTACAAACAAAATCTGAGTTTTGAAGATGCTAAAAAAGCCATTGCAGACTTGGCCGCAGAAAAGCAAACAACTGAAGCAGAGACTGCAGAGAAACTAAGAATATTCCATGACTTTATCGCCGCTTCACAGCGCGGCATTGCCCGCTAATCATTTGACAGAAAACGCATATCTCGCATGTGTGGCTGGAGAGCCATCGGGGGATATGCTTGCTGCAAGTGTTCTGCAAGCAATCCAAGAGTCTCCAGATTTAGCGGGTCTTAAGACCCGTGGCATTGGTGGGCCAAAAATGGTGGCCACTGGTTTTGAAGCCCTGTGGCCGATGGAGACTTTGGCCGTGCGTGGCTACGTTGAAGCCATCAAGCAATTGCCAGCCATTCTTTCCGTTAGAAATGCTTTGATCAAAGAATTAAGCTTGCATCCACCCAAAGCATTTTTAGGCATTGATGCACCAGACTTTAATTTGGGTGTTGAAAAGAAACTCAAAGCTGCAGGCATTCCAACGATTCATTTCATCAGCCCGTCTATTTGGGCATGGCGTGGTGGGCGTATCAAAGGCATCAAAGAGTCTGTGGATCACATGCTGTGCATCTTTCCATTTGAGGCAGCTATTTATGAAAAAGCTGGTATCAATGCGACTTATGTTGGCCATCCGTTGGCTTCGAGTATTCCGATGGTGCCAGATTCAGCAGGCGCTAAAGCAAAATTAAATATTCAAACAGGCAATGCTTTGGTAGCAGTTTTACCAGGCAGTCGCCAATCAGAGATTAATTTGATTGGTCCTGGATTCTTTGACGCCATTGCTCAGATGTTCATTCAATACAAGCAGGGTATTGAATTCGTTGTTCCAGTAGCAACCCCAGCATTAAAGCCAGCCATTCAGGCTATGGCAGACAAGCTCTTGCAACAACACCCAAATATC
Organism: uncultured Polynucleobacter sp.; assembly: GCA_964473225.1. Classification (GTDB taxonomy): domain Bacteria; phylum Pseudomonadota; class Gammaproteobacteria; order Burkholderiales; family Burkholderiaceae; genus Polynucleobacter. The sequence goes on along the minus strand of CAYYOB010000080.1, from coordinate 1,641 downwards.
GCTCTGCATCTATTAGATGGTCAGGCCAGTTTGGCATTGGAGGCCGCTGATGTGGTTTTAATTGCCAGTGGGACTGCAACACTCGAGGCGGCTCTTTGGAAAAAGCCGATGGTCATTTCTTATAAGGTTCCAGCTATCACTGCATGGATCATGAAACGTCAGGCTTATTTACCGTATGTTGGATTGCCTAATATCTTGGCACAAGAATTTATTGTTCCAGAGCTATTACAAGAAGCAGCTACGCCACAAGCTTTAGCAACAGCCACCTTGAATTGGCTCGATAAGCCACAAGAAGCGACTCGTTTAAAAGAACGTTTTACTGAGATGCATCAATCCTTGCTCATGCCAACAGGAGCCTTGGTAGCCAAGGTCATAGCGGAAGTCATCAATGACTGATTGGAATGCACCCAATCCGCTCTATGAGTGGACATGCGGGGTTGATGAAGCAGGGCGCGGACCTTTGGCTGGTTCTGTGGTTGCAGCAGCAGTGGTGCTTGATCCTGCTAAACCAATCGCTGGATTAAAGGATTCAAAAAAGCTCACTGCCAAAGTTCGCGATGAGTTGTACGACATCATCATCAGAGATTCAAAAGCTTGGTGCATCGCAGAAGCCAGTGCTGTAGAAATCGATTCGATCAATATTTTGCAAGCCACGATGCTGGCTATGAAGCGCGCCATTGAAGGCCTGGAAAAAACATTGGGGCGTTTACCGGATCGGGCATTAATCGATGGCAACCGCTGCCCAAAAGTGAATATTTCCATGGAAGCGATTGTTAAGGGTGATACCAAAGTGGCGGCTATTTCAGCTGCATCGATTTTGGCCAAGGTCACCAGAGATCGAGACATGCAAGCCTTGCATGATGCTTATCCTGTCTATGGCTTTAATCAGCACATGGGATATCCAACACCAGTCCATCTTGAGTCTTTAAAACTTCATGGGCCATGCCCACAGCATCGCAAAACATTTGGTCCAGTCAGAATGGTGATTGAAACCAAAGGCAACTTAGGGGAAACTAAGCTCCTATGAAAGATGCTAAATACTTAAGCTCAGCAGATAATCCTTTGATCAAGAGACTCAAAGTCTTGCTTGAGGGTGGCGCTAAAGCGAATAAAACCAGACAAGAGCTGGGTCTCGCAGTTTTAGAAGGTGTTCATTTGGCCCAAGCATGGTTGGCCTCTGAGGATTTGGTGGAGTTATTCACAACTGAATCAGGGCTTGCGCAGGCAGAAATTGCTGCTGTCATTGATATGCAGTTGGCTGTTGTGCCAAATACAGATCTTTATATCCTAGACGATGCTTTATGGAAAAAAATATCTGATTTAGAAAATGGCCCGCCGATCATGGCATGCGTCAGAATTCCTAAACATGACTTCCCTCTAAATCAACGTGAGGATGTTTTAATTTTAGATGGCGTTCAAGATGCTGGTAATGTCGGCTCTATGATGCGAACTGCAGCTGCTGCAGGATTAAGTTATGTGGTCTGTTTAAAAGGTACTGCACAAGCTTGGTCACCAAAAGTCTTAAGGGCTGCCATGGGAGCCCATCGGCATTTGAAGATATTTGAAGCTTGGTCTTTGAATATGGTGCGTGAAAAAATTAAGCTACCTTTGATAGCAACAAGCCTAATGTCAGATCAAGAT
>CAYYOB010000079.1:0-6121 GCA_964473225.1 uncultured Polynucleobacter sp. | reverse complement strand
TCACTTGCAGATCTCTTAAGCCACCGGGGCTTTCTTTGCAGTTGGGTTCTAAGGAATAGGGGGTGTCGTTGTATTTGTGATGCCGCTGACGCAGCTCTAGCAACTTCGCTTGATAAAACGCCTTAGCATCCATGGCTGCATCAAATTGCACCAAAAATCGACGGTAGAGTTTTTTATCTCCACCAACTAGTCGTGATTCAAGAAGTGCGGTTCTAACAGTGATGTCAGCTGCTGATTCTTCTAAACACTCTTCGATATTACGAACCGATGAACCAATCTCAATGCCAAGATCCCAGCAGCGGGTAATGAAGCTTTCTACTTTTGGCGTAGCTATAGCCAATTGATCAGCGCTGAGCTTGTCAGAAAGGAGTACCAGTATGTCAACATCAGAATATGGATATTGCTCCGCCCGACCAAATCCACCCACGGCCACAAGAGCTGCATATTCATCCAAACCATTCTCTTGCCATGCCAACAGCAATTGCTGATCAATCAGCTGGCAAATATCTTTGGTTAATTTAAGGACGTTTAAATCTTTCTTAAATTCTTCAAAGCGAGCCTCGCGACGAGTTTTAAGAGTGGCAAGGGTGTCCATGATCTTGCTGGATTTACGGTCTGAATTTGAGATTGCTAACGCAGGCTGGTGGCGGTGGGCTACCAGCTGAATAGGTCAATACTTCAACACCAGTTGGGGTGACCAAACACGTGTGCTCCCATTGAGCAGATAAGCTGCGATCCTTGGTTTTAACCGTCCATTGATCAGGCATCGTTCTGATATCTCGTTTGCCAGCATTGATCATGGGTTCAATGGTGAAGGTCATGCCTTCGTGGAGTTGCTCGCCTAAACCTGGTTTACCGTAATGCACGATTTGGGGTTCATCATGGAATACTTGGCCAATGCCATGGCCGCAATACTCCCTGACCACTGAATAACCAGCATTTTCAGCATGTGTTTGGATCGCGTAGCCAATATCACCCAAAGTACAGCCTGGTTTAACTTGAGCAATCCCCAGCCACATGCACTCATAAGTGATTTGTGAGAGTCTTTTGGCCAAAATTGAAGGCTCGCCAATAGAGAACATTCGGCTGGTATCGCCATAGTACCCAGTGGGGGTGATCACGGTGATATCAAGGTTGACCACGTCGCCATCTTTGAGTATCCGATCTCCTGGGATTCCATGGCAAATCACGTCATTGACCGAGGTGCAGATGGATTTTGGAAAGGGCGGATAGCCTGGAGGCTGGTAATTTAGGGGTGCTGGGACTGTTTTTTGAACATTGACCATGTAATCGTGGCAAATCTGGTCAAGTTCCCCAGTGGTAACGCCTGCCTTGATAAATGGGGTCACATGGTCCAGTACTTCGCTGGCCAAGCGACCAGCTTCACGCATACCGGCAATGAATTCTTCAGAAGTGGGTTTTTTAGTTTCAGTCAACATACCTCGATTATCCAGCATAAATTCATTGTTTTCATGGCTTTAATACGATTTTTAGGGTAGAATACGCACACTGTTTCAGATGGTCTGGAACAGAATCACGAACCAAGCCGTCCAGGGTGGCACTTTTTAGTGCAGTCAGGACTTGGTTCTAGACACAACCCTTAGGAGATTTACATGTCAGTGACTATGCGTCAAATGCTAGAAGCCGGTTGCCATTTCGGGCACCAAACTCGCTTCTGGTCACCAAAGATGGCCCCTTATATTTTCGGTCATCGCAACAAAATTCATATTATTAACCTCGAAAAAACACTTCCAATGTTCTTGGAAGCGCAAAAGTTCGTGCGTCAAGTAGCTTCAAACCGCGGCACTATTTTGTTCGTTGGTACAAAGCGTCAATCAAAAGAGATCATTGCTGAAGAGGCGGCACGTGCCGGTATGCCTTACGTTGATGCTCGTTGGTTGGGCGGTACATTGACTAACTTCAAAACAGTTAAAGGTTCTATCAAGCGTCTTAAGGACATGACTGCTGCTCGCGAAAATGGCGATTGGGAGCGTTTGTCTAAGAAGGAAGCTTTGACAACCAGCCGTGATATCGAAAAATTAGAGAAATCATTGGGTGGTATTCAGGACATGACTGGTACGCCAGATGCGATTTTCGTGGTGGACGTTGGTTACCACAAGATTGCTTTAACTGAAGCCAAGAAATTAGGTATTCCTGTTATTGCTGTTGTTGATACAAACCACTCACCTGAAGGTGTTGATTACATCATCCCAGGTAACGACGACTCAAGCAAAGCAGTTGCTTTGTATGTTCGTGCAATGGCTGATGCGATTTTGGAAGGCAAAGCAAACGCAGTGAACCAAGTGTTAGAAGCTGTTAAAGGCGACGCTGATGAGTTCGTTGAAGAAGGAAAGGGCGAGTAATGGCTGCAATTACTGCTGCAATGGTTGGCGAACTACGCGCCAAAACTGATGCTCCAATGATGGAGTGCAAGAAAGCCTTGACTGAAGCTGATGGCGACATGGCTAAAGCAGAAGAAATTCTGCGTGTAAAACTTGGAAGCAAAGCTGGTAAAGCTGCTTCACGTGTTACAGCTGAAGGCGTTATCACTGCATTCATCAACGGTACAACTGGCGCATTGCTAGAAGTTAACTGCGAAACAGACTTTGTTTCTAAGAATGATGACTTCTTGGCATTGAGCAATGCTTGTGCTCAATTGGTTGCTGAAAAAAATCCAGCTGATGTGACTGCTTTGTCTGCCTTGCCATACTCTGGTAAGACAGTTGAAGAAGTTCGTGCTGAATTGATCGGTCGTATTGGCGAAAATATGTCATTGCGCCGTTTCACACGTTTTTCAGGTGAGAACAAGTTGGTGTCTTACTTGCACGGTACACGCATTGGTGTGATGGTTGAATACACTGGTGACGATACTGCTGCTAAAGACGTGGCCATGCACATTGCTGCGATGAAGCCAATTGCTTTGTCTTCAGCAGACGTGCCGGCTGACAAGATTGCTGCAGAGAAGAGTGTTGCTGAACTTAAGGCTGCTGAATCAGGCAAGCCAGCAGAAATCATCGCTAAGATGGTTGAAGGCTCAGTTCAGAAGTACTTGAAAGAAGTTTCTTTGTTGAATCAAACTTTTGTTAAAAACGACAAGCAAACTGTAGAGCAAATGTTGAAGGCTGCTAACACAACCATCAAGAGCTTTACGATGTATGTTGTAGGTGAAGGTATTGAAAAGCGTCAAGATGACTTTGCTGCTGAAGTTGCTGCTCAGGTAGCTGCTGCAAAAGCCACGGCCTAAGTAGTTCTTGTAGTTCAAAAAGGCACGGGGCTAAAACCTTCGTGCCTTTTATACTTTTGTAACTTGATGAATGCTAAATAAAGAGAGACTGACCATGCCAGCTTATAAAAAAGTTTTGCTCAAACTATCAGGTGAAGCCTTAATGGGTGATGACTCTTACGGTATCAACCCAGGCACGATTGATGCCATGGTCGCTGATGTCGCTGAGGTGGTGCAAACTGGTATTCAGTTGGCCATCGTGATCGGTGGCGGTAATATTTTTAGAGGCGTAGCTGGCGGTGCGGCCGGTATGGATCGCGCAACTGCTGACTACATGGGCATGTTGGCAACAATGATGAACGCATTGGCATTGCAAGATGCGCTGCGTCAAAAAGGTGTTGAAGCTCGTGTTCAATCAGCTTTAAGAATGGATCAGGTTGTAGAGCCTTATATCCGACCTAAAGCCATCCGTCATATGGAAGAGGGCAAGGTGGTGATTTTTGCTGCTGGAACTGGTAACCCTTTCTTTACAACTGATACTGCTGCTGCTTTGCGTGGCGCAGAAATGGGTGTTGAAGTTGTGCTCAAAGCAACCAAGGTTGATGGCATCTACACCAGTGATCCAAAGAAAGATCCAACAGCCACTCGTTACGACACCATTACTTTTGATGAAGCGATCATCAAAAATTTACAGGTCATGGATGCAACAGCATTTGCCTTGTGTCGCGATAGAAAATTACCCATCAAAGTTTTTTCAATCCTCAAGCCTGGCGCACTAAAACGCGTGGTCATGGGTGATAGTGAAGGTACTTTGGTACACGTTTAAAAGGAAACATCATGTCTGCTAATGAAATTAAAAAAAATACAGAACAAAAGATGACCAAATCAATTGAGTCATTGAAATCTAATTTGCAAAAAATCAGAACGGGTCGTGCTCATCCAGGTATCTTGGAGCAGATCAACGTTGATTACTATGGCAATCCAACACCATTGGCTCAGGTAGCTAACTTGGGTTTGGCCGATGCTAGAACTTTGACTGTTCAGCCTTGGGAAAAGAACATGATGGGCGCAGTTGAAAAAGCGATTCGCGAATCTGATCTAGGTCTTAATCCTGCAACTCAAGGCAATATCATTCGTGTGCCAATGCCAGCATTAACGGAAGAGCGCCGTAAAGAATTGACCAAGGTAGTCAAGGGTGAAGGCGAAGATTCAAAAATTGCTGTGCGCAATCTAAGACGCGATGCAAATGAATCATTGAAGAAGCTAGCGAAAGATAAAGAAATTTCAGAAGATGATGAGCGTCGTTCACAAGATGAAGTTCAAAAAATGACAGATCGTTTTGTTGCTGAAATTGACAAGATCATTTCTGAAAAAGAAAAAGAGATCATGACCGTTTAAGCCAAGCTTAAATAGTCTTTATATGGTCAAAAAAAACAATCCTTCACACATCAGCACAACTTTGGCTGTGCCTGATGTGGCGAGCATTCCTAAACACCTTGCCATCATCATGGATGGCAATGGTCGATGGGCGACCAAGCGTTTTTTACCAAGAGTTGCTGGGCACTCCCAAGGGCTTAATACCGTTAGAGAAATCGTCAAAGAGTGTGGTGATTTGGGTGTTGAGTATTTAACTCTTTTTGCCTTTAGTTCTGAAAATTGGCGCAGACCTGCTGAAGAAGTGGGATTTTTGATGAAGTTGTTTTTGACTGCATTAGAAAAAGAAGTTTCTCGCCTTGATAAAAATAATGTTCGCTTAAGAGTGGTAGGGGATCTAAAAAGATTTGACCAGCAGATTCAAGAGCGAGTAGTTCAGGCAGAAGAAAAGACTGCTCACAATACGGGTCTTAATCTGACCATTGCCGCAAACTATGGCGGTCGTTGGGACATGCTTCAAGCGGTATCAGCTTGCTTAAAAGCAAATCCAGGCCTCACTCCCGAAGGAGTGACCGAGGCTTTGTTAACACCTCATTTATCCATGTCGTATGCACCTGAACCTGATTTGTTTATCAGAACGGGTGGCGAACAAAGAATCAGTAATTTTTTACTCTGGCAATTGGCTTATACAGAGCTTTATTTCACAGACTTGTTGTGGCCTGACTTCGATACCAAGGCACTTCAAGCATCTTTTGCCTGGTACCGAGAGCGTGAGCGCCGTTTTGGTCGAACCAGCGCTCAAGTGATAGACGCAGAAAAATAGAACAGCATGTTAAAAACCAGAGTCATCACAGCAATCGTACTTTTAGGTATTTTCTTACCAGTGCTCTGGTTTGCGCCCTTGATTTATTTGGGAGCATTGATTGCTATCGTTATCACTTTGGCCGCATGGGAGTGGTGGAGATTGTTGTTTCCAAATAATCAACGCAGGGCATTCTCATACGCAGGCTTGTGCCTCCTCAATTTAGTTGCTTGGTTGATGTATGCCGACATTGAAGCCGTCAAAATTCTTTTATGGCTGACCTTGGGTTTTTGGTTGCTGGTGGTGCCATTCATCATGAAGCAGTCGCTTCAGTTGAATCTTGTTTCTTGGCGCTGGCCTTTGGCCGCGATTGGCTTATTCATTCTGCCAGCCTGTTGGTTTGCCTTGATGCATTTGCGTGCAGTGAGCATGTCACTATTTTTATCAGTTCTTGTTTTGGTTTGGGCTGCTGACATCGGCGCTTACTTTGCTGGTAAAGCATTTGGTAAACACAAGTTAGCAAAGAATTTAAGCCCTGGTAAATCCATTGAAGGGGCTGTGGGTGGTTATTTATTGGTGATGGTGCTTGGTATTCTTGGAGCCACTTTATTTGCTGATCATCCTTATACCCAAGGCAATTTCTTTGCTTTGATTCAATCCTCTTGGGGATGGTCAGGGATGATTCTTGTGACAGCTCTATGTGTTGCCATGAGTATTCAGGG
>CAYYOB010000078.1:0-6247 GCA_964473225.1 uncultured Polynucleobacter sp. | reverse complement strand
TGGGCAATTTCATGGCCCATGACAGTCGCAACTTCATCATCATTTAACTTCAGCTTTTCGATGATGCCCGTATAAAAAGCAATCTTTCCGCCAGGCATACAAAATGCATTGACCTCATCAGAAATGAACAAATTAACTTCCCATTTCCAAGCTTGAGATTCTGGATTCCAGGCATAGGCATGGGGCAATATCTTTTTTGAGATTGCGCGCAAACGAATCACCTGTGGATGATTGTCGGGTGCCAAGGCCTTTTTCTCAGAAGCCTTCTGCTTCATAGTGTTGTATTGCTTGGCGGCAGACGCCTCCAACTGACTGGCAGGAACCATGTCCTTTAAGCTAGAGCTATTACCAACTCTCACGCCATCCGTTGGCCCCTGTCTTGATGAACTACTGCAAGCTCCCAACAAAGCTATCAAAGAAAATAAAACATATTTTTTGAAGTTAGAAGAAGTCGACATAGTCATCAGATCACGCAGTTTTTTCAAATGGGGATTTTTTCTCTTCACGCCATGGCGCAATCTTAGGCAACAACATCAAACCAGGCAATGCCAAGACAACACAAATGATAAAGAAATTGGTCCATCCAGTAAATTCAACAATGTAACCAGTCAATGCATTGATAAAAGTTCGCGGCACAGCTGATAAGCTGGTGAACAAAGCAAACTGAGTGGCCGTGAAGCGCGGATTGGTCTCTAAAGCAAGATACGCTGTGAATGCCGCGGTTCCAAGACCTGCGGTGATTGCCTCAAAACCAATCACCCATGACAAGACCCACAAATCAGGGCCTGATTGAGCAAGCACCACAAAACCAAAAGTGGCCACCGCCTGCAACACACCAAAAATCCACAAGCCTTTATTCACGCCCGTTTTTAACATCCAATAAGCGCCAAGGATTCCTCCTAGGATGCTGGCCCAAAGACCTGCATTTTTGGCAACGACTCCAATCTCGGTTCGAGTAAAACCAAGTTCAATATAAAAAGGTGTGGCCAAAGCACTCGCCATGGAGTCCCCCAGCTTATAAAGGAATATGAACAACAAAATTAAAGCGGCGTGCTTCCAACCAGAGCGATGAATGAACTCTTTAAAAGGCTCAATCACTGCCTCTTTCATGGTCAGTGGCGGAGGCCCGTACTCTCTTGGCTCTGACACCAATAGCGTTGTCAAAATACCTGGGAGCATGAATAAGCCGGTGATAAAAAATACCCAGTCCCAAGTAATGATGTCTGACAAAATCAATGAAAGTGATCCAGGCACCAGCGTTGACAACTTATAGGCATTCACAAAAAGTGCTGTGCCAGAACCCATTTGACCTTCGGTCAACCACTCGCGACGATGAGCATCGACCACAACGTCTTGGCTTGCTGAAAAGAAGGCCACGATAGAGGCCAAGAAAACCACGATCCAAATTTCAGTGCTTGGATTGAATTGACCCATCAAGATCACAGCCAACATCACGGCAATTTGGGTCACGATCATCCAGCCACGGCGACGTCCCAAAAATGGCAGCTTGAATCGATCCATCGCTGGAGCCCATAAGAACTTCCATGTGTAGGGCATGCCGACCAAGGCAAACAAACCAATCGCTTTTAAATCAACGCCTTCACTTTTTAACCATGCTGAAAGCAAGTTATAAAGAATGAACAAAGGCAGTCCACTAGAAAAACCTAGAAAAATACAAACAAGTAATGCTTTGGTTCTACTTGGCCCGACGTGCGCGATAGACTGCAAGACTTCCCCTCAGGTTAGGCAAAAATTCCACAGACTGTCCGTCATGGAAAACCACGCGATCAAGTAATTCAAGACCAACCGCTGGTGCTAAAGCTTCAAAATCAGCAATCGTTAAAACCCTGACGTTGGGCGTGTCGTACCATTGGTATGGCAGTGACTTAGAAACTGGCATTCTGCCCAATAAAACGGCTGAGCGATGCGACCAATGGCCAAAGTTAGGGAATGAGACCACGCATTCTTTTCCGACCCTGGCGATTTCACTCAAGATCCTGGCTGTTTGATGAATCGTTTGCAATGTTTGCGAGAGGATCACTTTGTCAAAACTTTGATCTTCAAACAAAGCCAAACCACCTTCAAGGTCTTGCTGCAAAACATTCAAACCTTTTTGCGCACAAGCCAACACTTTGTCATCAGCCAACTCAACGCCATACACGTGGGCTTGCTTGGCTTCTTTTAAGTGGTGCAATAAACTGCCATCACCACAGCCAACGTCCAACACCTGAGAGCCGGGCTCCACCCACTTGGCAATCGCGGCAAAATCTGAACGCATCATGATTGAAGCTCCTGGGCAATTTGCTCAAAGTAGGCTCTGACCAAGTTGTGATATCGAGGGTCTTCTAATAAGAAGGCATCGTGACCATGGGGCGCATCAATCTCGCCATAAGTGACATCCAACTTGTTGTCTAGCAATGCTTTAACAATTTCACGACTGCGCTCTGGCGCAAAGCGCCAATCGGTTGTGAAACTCACCACCAAAAACTTGGCAGCAATATTTTTCATGGCTGCACTGAGATTATTGGCAAATGATTTTGCAGGATCAAAGTAATCTAAGGCACGAGTAATCAACAGATAAGTATTTGCATCAAAATAATCTGCAAACTTCTCACCTTGATATCTCAAATAACTTTCAACTTCAAACTCAACATCAAAATTGAAGTTGTATTCATCAGAAGCACCATCGGCTCGTCTTAATTCACGGCCAAATTTTTCAGCCATGTCATCGTCTGACAAATAAGTGATGTGACCAATCATGCGCGCCACTCTCAAACCGCGGCGCGGCTTGACATCATGAGCGTAGTAATCGCCCCCATGAAAATCTGGGTCGCTCAAAATCGCACTGCGAGCCACTTCATTGAAAGCAATATTTTGTGCCGATAGCTTAGGCGTTGATGCAATCACAATACAGTGCCCAATGCGCTTTGGATACATCATGCTCCAAGCCATGGCCTGCATGCCGCCAAGGCTGCCGCCCATGACTGCAGCAAATTTATCAATTTGAAAATGATCGGCCACGCGTGCTTGAGCATTCACCCAATCTTCAACCGTCACAACTGGAAACGAGGCACCATAAGGCTTGCCCGTTTCTGGATTCACACTCATGGGCCCCGTAGAACCAAAACATGAGCCCAGATTATTGACACCAATCACAAAAAAACGATTTGTATCAACAGGCTTACCAGGACCCACCATGTTGTCCCACCAACCCACATCATTTGGATTGCTCGCACTCACACCCGCCACATGGTGAGAAGCATTAAGCGCATGGCAAATCAGAATGGCATTACTTTTTTGAGCATTTAACTGCCCGTAGGTTTCAACCACCAAGTTGTAATCAGCAAGACTTGCCCCGCTTTGCAACTTCAATGGTGTTGCAAAGTTAAGTACTTGAGGCGTTACAAGCCCTAGACTCATGCTGAGAATAAAACTCTCATTGGTAACTCGTTAAATTCAGTTGGCGACTTCTTAAAGCCACTTCTTGCATAACGATGCCAGCGACCCACCACATAGCTCATCATCATGGCTGCTCTAGCGCTCACTTCTTGACCGTCTGAAGACTGCGTCAAGCGACCCTGAGTTTGCGCAATGCGCAAAGATTGTTTCAATGAAGATTCAATGCGTTCAAAAATCTGCAAAATTCTTTCTTGCAAACGCTCATCTTCAAGCCATAAAGCATCACCCAATAAAACCCGAATCATTCCTGGGTTCTTTTCTCCAAAACCCAATAACAACATCAAAATTTCTTGAGCTTGGCGATCACCCGCCTCTTCACGCTCTGTGATTTGATTGATCAAGCCAAAAATAGTTTGTTCAATAAAGGCAATCAGCCCCTCAAACATCTGTGCCTTGCTAGCAAAATGTCGGTACAAAGCTGCTTCAGAAACCTCTAGCTTTGCAGCCAAGGCAGCAGTGGTCACGCGATCACCCTTTGGGCTTTCTAACATTTCTGCCAATACTTGCAAAATTTGTATTCTTCGCTCGCCCGGACGAGGACGTTTACGAACTGGTGCCGATGCGGTGCTCTCGGCTTCGTCAGAGATGGGCATTTGATTAAATGGTGAGTTCATTTGAGTTTTTGCCAACTTTTAAATAAGTGATGCATTGATTGTACTTCCAGAGACACACTTCCTCGGTTTTGAGTGTAAGCCCTAACATGTCTTTTAAACCATACGGTCTTTATGCCCAATTTTGAATACTCTAGCAAATGACCCAATGTGTCATCCACCAAAATCGCTCTTTGAGGAGCGCATCGGTACTTATTCAAGAGTCTTTTGAGCATCAAGTGATCGGGTTTGGGTCGCCATTGTTGATGAAGCTCCATATCTTCGACGGCCTCTATCGCTTTAAAGCAACCCATAAGGCCCAGCTCCTTCAAAACCTTCAATGCATAGGCTTTTGGGGCATTGGTGAGTATGATTTTTTCACCAGGCAAGCGATTCAATATCTGCCGAAGCCCTTTTTCACCACGAACCATGCTTGCCAGATCTTGCAAATGCTTGCCGCTGACTTCGTTAAAGAGGTGGGTTTCATGCAAAAAATGGTGTGGATCAACCGCATGATGTTTGACCAAGCCCAACAATGTTGCGCCATACATGCGCCAGTAATGGTCTCTTAATTGACTGGCAGCTTGGGTATCTAAATTTAAATGACGAGCCACATAGCTCGTCATTGCATGATTGATAGAAGGAAAAATTGCACTTGATGCATCGTGCAAGGTGTTATCTAAATCAAATAACCATAAAGGTTGGCGCATGCCAATCTCAATTAGCTCAATGAGATCGGATCATCGTACCAAAAGCTTGCTCGGTCAGAATTTCCAAAAGCAAGGAATGTTCGATTCGACCATCAATGATGTGAACTGAATTAACACCACTCTTAGCAGCGTCTAAATCAGAAGAGATCTTTGGCAACATGCCGCCAGAAATTGTGCCGTCTGCAAACAAGCCATCGATTTCTCTGGCAGTTAAATCAGTCAACAGATTGCCGCTCTTATCCATCACACCAGGAATGTTGGTCATCATGACCAATTTCTCGGCTTTCAGAATCTCAGCCATCTTACCCGCGACCAAGTCAGCATTGATGTTGTACGCCTGGCCATCTTCACCGAAACCAATCGGTGAGATCACTGGAATGAAAGCATCGTCTTGCAAGGCTTTGACAACGGCAGGGTTGATCGAATCAATTTCACCAACAAAGCCGATGTCTAGCATCTCACCTGCTTTTTCTTTATTTGGGATCATCATTTTGCGCGCATGAATCAAGCCGCCGTCTTTACCCGTCAAGCCAACTGCCTGACCACCAAAATGATTGATCAACATCACGATGTCTTGTTGCACCTCACCACCAAGAACCCACTCCACAACTTCCATGGTTTCTTCATCGGTCACGCGCATACCCTGAATAAAAGTGCCGGCCTTACCAACCTTTTTCAAAGCATCATCAATTTGCGGGCCACCACCGTGCACCACCACAGGATTCATGCCCACCAATTTCAACAAAATCACGTCACGCGCAAAACCTTCTTTTAGGCGATCTTCAGTCATGGCGTTTCCGCCGTATTTGATGACAATTGTTTTACCGTGATACTTCTTAATGTACGGCAAAGCCTGCGCCAAAACCTCGGCCTTAATTGCAGGGGAAACGTCTTTAAGTTCAGCTAGTGGTGTGCTCATGCGCGGATTGTAAGATTAGTTGGCATGCTTGGCTAGAATTTTTATTCAATTATGCAAAAAGGCGGCCTAAAGCCGCCTTTTATAAGGAAAACTTTCATGAAGCTTTCCTAGACTACCATCAAGATTGCTTAGAAGTTACCTTTTAAACCCACCTTGATAGCGCGAGCGCCTGCAGGAGCCATATCACGCAAAACAGATGAGGCATTGCGAGCTTCTACATCGGTAAGGTTGTCCACTCTCATGAAAAGATATGCAGACTTCATACCAGAAATAGCTGTTTTGTAAGAGGCCCCCAAACCAAACATCGTGTAACTTGGCGTAGCACCCAAATCATCAGCATAACGATTCTGACGAGCCGCATACTGCACATCCACTTGACTTGAATACTTACCTTCCGAATAAACCAAGGCAGAGCTCAAACGTAATGGTGAAATGCGAGGCAGCGCACCACCTGTTGAACGATTTTCACCGCGCACATAGTCCGCCTTCCAATCCATGTTCAGCTGACTGGCTTTGCCAAACAAACCAGAAGCCAAAGGCAAACGCCCATCCGCCTCTAAACCATACAA
>CAYYOB010000077.1:0-6259 GCA_964473225.1 uncultured Polynucleobacter sp. | reverse complement strand
TCGGTAGCTCAGTCGGTAGAGCAGCGGACTTTTAATCCGTTGGTCGCGAGTTCGAATCTCGCCCGACCCACCAGAATACAAAAAGCCTCATCACTTTGATGGGGCTTTTTTATTATTGATGCTAGACAGTTGGATAGCGTTTCTTAACGAATCTTAAAAGGCATGGGCCTAACAAGGATGAAATGCCATGCCGATACTTAGCAAAGAACCAATAACTGGGTTTTAGGATGGGCATCATCCAAGGTCTCGTAAAAATCCAAGCCAATGTTTTCAAATCAGCCCTGCGATAAGCCTCACCAAAAACAGCCACGCCATTGATCGGCGCCTCTCCTTCTACTTGGCCATACATCTTGGCCAAAGCTTCTTTACAAGACACACCCACCGCTTGGGGATCATAGTTCGCAGAATTAATATCCACAAAACTCAATAAACCAGCTTCGTTGCGTGACTTTAGAAAAGTGATTTCTGCCAAACATAAAGGGCAAGCACCATCATAAAAAAGCGTGAACGGCTTCAGTGAATTAATAGGTGCGTTGGCAGACGAGTGGGATGATGAGCTCATGCAAATCAGTGTAATCTTTATTAAGTGCCTGCGCTTTTAGGGGCTTTCAGTGAATTTGGTGAGCCAATCACACAAATAAAATAAAACCAATAAACTCATATCATTCTTATTACATTGATTGAATTTCATGACACTGAAGCAAGCTCATAATCACGCATCTCAAGAGGTCACCCTTAATGTGTTTGGCGAACCCATCGTTCCCTGCTCATTTGATCCACTCACAGGATTTTTTAGAGATGGTTGCTGCAAAACTGATGCTCAAGACAAAGGCAGTCATTTGGTATGCGCAGTTGTTACCGATGAGTTTTTGCAATTCAGCCTTCAAAGAGGCAACGATTTGATCACGCCTCGACCAGAATGGGCATTTCCTGGCCTTGTAGCTGGTGATCAATGGTGTCTGTGCTTGAATCGCTGGAGAGAAGCGCTTGAAGCCAATTGCGCGCCTCTGATACAACTAGAGAGCACACACATCAATGCCCTTGAATACGTTGACCTTGAAACTCTAAAGCAATATGCAGCGAAAGATGCGCTGATTTAATTAAATTTCCAATAAATCAAGCGCATCACTTCGGCACATTATTTTGCTTTCTTAGCTGCCGCAATCAAAATAATGGTTCCGACGATGCCGGATAAGATCGAGCCACCCAGAACACCTAACTTTAGCTGCAAGACATAAGTAGGATCTAATCCAACAAACGCCAAACCACCCACAAATAAGCTCATCGTAAAACCGATACCGCACAAGATGCTGACACCCAAAAGCTGCATCTGATTAGCTCCAGCAGGGGCTTTCGCCCATCCCATCTTGATCAGCAAGCTGCTCACGCCAAAGACACCAACTGCCTTACCTAAAAAAAGGCCCAGCATGATGCCCAATGGGATTGGTCCAAAAAGAACATCCCATGTCACACCAGACAACACCACGCCCGCATTAGAAAAAGCAAATACTGGCAAGATCAAGAACGCCACCCATGGATGTAAACCATGCTCCAATTTTTTAAGCGGAGAGTCTCCCTGAGCATCCTTCATCGGAATTGCTAAAGCCGTTATCACACCCGCAAGTGTGGCATGCACCCCTGACTTCAACACAAACAACCACATCACGACACCCACCAAAATATAAACGTCGACACGAGTGATTTTTAAACGATTCAAAATCAACAAGACTGCGCCCGCACCAGCAGCTCCGATCAGCATTGTCGGAGAAAGTGAGGAGGTATAAAACAGGGCAATGATGATGATGGCTAAAAGATCATCAATGATTGCAACAGCCGTTAAAAATACTTTTAATGAAAGTGGCACTTTGCTACCAAGCAAAACCACAATGCCCAATGCAAAAGCAATATCAGTCGCTGCAGGGATTGCCCAACCCTTCAGAGCCAAGGCATCACCTTGATTGAAAAAAACATAAATGAGAGCAGGAACCGCCATACCGCCTATAGCCGATAGAGCTGGCAAAGTGACTTGACCAGGACCAGATAGTTCACCTGAAAGAAATTCTCGCTTGATTTCAAGACCGACCAAGAAAAAGAATGCGGCCATCCAAAGATCATTCACCCAAACAATCAAGGGCTTCGATAAAACTAAACCTTGATCACCACCGATGATGACTTGCCCAGAAATTGCTAAAAAACTCTGATACCAGTCGCCAAACATAGAATTACTGATGATCAAAGCAAGTACCGCAGCGATTGCCAAAACAATTCCACCTGATGATTCAGTTGAAAAGAAATTAAGAAAAGCTGAGTTTCTTTGTTTATTGCTCATGCAATATTGTCCTTGTTAGTTTTTTACACAGCGTTATTAAAGACGATGACAAAAGATCACACAAGATTTTTAAAAAACACTTGTCACGATGCAGTTATTCCTAAAAGTGAAATTTTTGATTAGATTCAACAAATATGGCTTAATATGGAATAGTAAAAATGTTAAAAGTAACTTAAGGAGATTCAATGAAAGTTCTTGTATCGATTGACGGCTCAAAGCACAGCATCAAAGCAATTGATTATTTGATTAAAAATGCTTCTATGTTTGAGGGCAAAGGATCTGGTCTGATCGTTTTGCATGTTGAACCAAACGTCATCCCTCCTGAAGTGACACAGTATATTTCCAAAAAAAATATCGCTGATTGGTACGCCGATCAGAGCAAAGCTGCTATCAAAGCAGCAACAGCGAAATTAGACAAGGCAAAAGTGCCTTACAAACTAATTCAGAAAATTGGTCACGTTGCTGACACCATCCTCGCTGAAGCTAAAACAGGTAAAGCGGAAATGATTGTGATGGGTTCTCATGGTCGCAGCTCTTTAATGAGCCTCATCATGGGTTCTGTGACATCACAAGTATTGGCTCAATCCAAGCAACCAGTTTTGATCATTAAATAAATTGAATCAAAACAGCTGAGCTAAAGCTAGTTAACAAAAAGCCACTTAGTCAACCTAAGTGGCTTTTTTAATGCATTGCTCATTCTTTGTTAATTATTATTTATTTTTTATTGCTTCTTTGTTACTTCTTCTTGCCCAAACGACCCTCAGTGCCATTCAGTAAATTTTTAATGTTTGAGCGATGACGCCAAATTAATAAAGCACTCATCAACAAAATAGCCATGGCCATTGGCTGAATGCCAAATAAAAACACAAAATAAACTGGAGCAAACAAAGCAGAGATCAAAGCTGCCAAAGATGAGTATCTTAAGAAAACTGCCACGATCAACCATGTTGATAGGGTTGTCAGTCCCAGCACCCAATTAATGGCTAGAAGAATACCCAAGGCTGTCGCAACACCCTTGCCACCTTTGAAACCATGAAACACTGGGAATAGATGACCTATAAAGGCTGCCACAGCCACTGCTGGCAACACCCAAGAATCAATATCCACACCCACCAAAACTCTAGCAAGAACCACGGCAACATATCCTTTGGCAGCATCACCTAAAAGAGTTAGCACAGCTGCAGCCTTGCTACCTGTTCTCAATACATTGGTGGCCCCTGGATTACCAGAGCCATAGCTGTGCGGATCAGGCAAGCCCATGAGCTTGCTAACGACCACCGCAAAAGAAATAGAACCGATCAAATACGCCATTAAAACCACTAAACCGCTGAACATGAATTGGTTCATATGCTTGCCCTTGGATGATGCTGTTGATGAATACTTTTTAAACGTTCACGTGCCACGTGAGTGTAAATCTGAGTCGTAGAAATATCTGCATGACCTAATAATAATTGCACCACCCTTAAATCAGCACCATGGTTCAATAAATGAGTGGCAAAGGCATGACGCAGCGTATGAGGTGACAAAGGCACATTGACATTAGCAATCGTGGCATAGCGCTTGATGATGTGCCAAAAAGCTTGGCGAGTCATGCCATCACCTGTATGACGAGCTAGAAACAAATACTGACTTGAAGAGTTTTGTTTGGATGCGCTGAGAAGCTGTGGCCTTGATTCATCAAGATACCTCTTTAACCATGTGGCAGCTTCCATGCCAAAAGGCACCAATCTCTCTTTACCGCCTTTGCCGCTAACCACGCGCACAACACCCTCATTCAAACCAACTTCAATGGTTTTCAAAGAAACTATTTCTGAGACACGCAAGCCACTGGCATACATCAACTCGAGCATGGTTCTGTCGCGAACCCCCAAGGCTGTATTTAAATCAGGTGCAGCCAATAAAGATTCGACCTGCGACTCACTGAGTGTTTTCGGAAAACGTGGCGCTTGTTTTGCTGCTCTTAAATTAAGACAGGGGTCCGCATTGATTAAATTCTTACGAATACCCAGACGATAAAAACGTCTTAAGACAGTCAAACGGCGATTAGCCGTGGTTGCTTTGTCTGATCGTCTATGAGCAATGTAGGCCATCACATCTGCTGCGTTGGCATCGTAAATAAACTTTTGGCGATCAGCATCCAACCATTTAGAAAAAATATTCAAGTCTTGTCGGTAAGCACTCAATGTGTTTTTAGATAAGCCATCTTCAAGCCAACAAGCATCACAGAAGATATCAACAGCTTCCATGCTCCTGATCAAGACTTTACTCATAGGAGCATCGTCCTGAAATTGCTCTCCAATATCAGTTTTTCTGCCAGAAGTTGTTTTTTTGACTACCATTGAGCTTTTATTCTAAAAGAGACCTTGTGAATCCTGCATTTTTACTGCTTCCAGACTTCCTGCTCATTTTGCTGGGTTTCTTGCTGGTGCGCTACACAGTTTTAGACAAAACAGTCTGGGAGAGTGTTGAAAAGCTGGTTTATTACGTGCTTTTCCCTGCCCTTTTATTCCACTCCATCAATCAAACCTATTTTGATTGGGGTGGCACCAGCAATATGTTGTTAGTCGCTGGAGTGGCATTCTTCAGCGCCATGGGTCTTAGCTTTGCAGCTAAATGGATTTTCAAACCATCCTCCATGAGTTGGTCATCAGGTTTTCAAACAGCGTTTCGTTTTAACTCTTACATTGCCTTCGCTGCGGCTGGCCGCTTAGCTGGTGAAGAAGGTGTGGCATTGATGGCGATCACGACTGGATGCTTTGTTCCAGTAGCCAATGGGTTTGCGGTTTGGGCCTTGGCGAAAAATTCTGAATCTCATATTTTCAAAGAGCTCTTAAAGAACCCTTTGATCATCGCAACCACTTTGGGATTGATCAGCAATGTTCTAGGCTTAAAACTGCCAGAACCCATCGCTCTTAGCATGTCACGCTTAGGAGCAGCATCGATTGGCCTAGGACTTCTTACTGTTGGATCTGGCTTGATGTGGATCCAGAGCAAAAAAGATGGCGCTCTGATTGCCTACTGGAGTGCAGTTAAATTATTAGCCATGCCAGCTGTGGCACTCATTCTAGGTCGCTACATGGGCTTGTCTCAAGCGCAACTGAACAGTGTGGTGCTATTTGCCGCGATGCCAACTGCCACAACAGCTTATGTTTTAGCCAATCGCATGGGTGGTGATGGAGCTTTGGTAGCAGTGTGCATTTCAATCATGACGATTGCTGCTGCAGTCACACTACCGCTGTGGCTACTGCTGCTTTAATTATCAAAAGATTTTTCTGATCAATAGATTTTTATGATCAACAGATTTTTTAATCTAGCACTTAGATCTTAGATCATTGATAAATGATCGGCTCGATCGTTAAAGAAACACCAAATGTTTCTTTAACTTTTTGTTTGATCGCATCAGCCAAGCCAAGTAATTCAAGTCCCGTGCCAGCACCATGATTGACCAAGACCAAAGCCTGCTTTTCATACACACCCACTTGGCCCTGACGCTGACCCTTGAAGCCGCACTGATCAATCAACCAGCCCGCAGCTAATTTCCAATCGCCTTCAAGATGACTTGCATCAGTTGGGTAGCTCACCATCAATGGGAATTGTTTCTTTAATTCAAGATGCTGCTGATAACCCACAACAGGGTTATGGAAAAAACTGCCTGCGTTACCAATCACTTGAGGATCTGGCAACTTCGCTTGACGAATCCAACAAACTTTCTCAAAGATATCTTTAGCGCAAACCTTTGCTTGATCTTGAAAAGCCTTATTCAACTCTGCATAAGAAAGATTGGCTTTCCACTCTTTGGAAAGTGCAAAACAAACTGAAACAACTACGTAACGTCCCGGCTGCTTTTTAAAAACACTGTTTCTATATGAAAAATCACATTGCTCTTTAGATAGCTTGATGAACTTCTTGCTCACAGTATCAAAAGCGCAA
>CAYYOB010000076.1:1645-6272 GCA_964473225.1 uncultured Polynucleobacter sp. | reverse complement strand
ATTGTTTAACTGCTAATCCAACACCTACACCTACACCAACCTTTACTCAAACACCTACACCAAGTGTTACCGCAACACCGGGTGTAACACCAACACAAACACCAACAAATACAGGAACACCAAGTGTTACATCAACGCCAACACCAAGTGTCACATCAACTATCACTTCAACACCTACACAGACACCAACACCTACACCAAGTATGTACGCATTGTCTGCAGGTACCGAGTATTTTGAATGTAAGTGGTGTCCAGGTGAAACGCCAACATTACAATCAGTACCACACGCTGTCTACTCAAACGCTCAAGGTAGGGCGGTTATACAAGAAAACTCAGTAGCTTTAGGTGGATTTAATGGACTAAACTCATAACAACACAAAAATAATATAAAAATGGCTGACTTAAAACCAATAGGAAGTGAAAAACTTCAAGGACAAGAAAAGATAAACAGAATTCTTGAAATCGCAAGATACAAAGAAAACACACCATCAAGCTTGAATGAAACTTCAAGGGTTGAGTTTGAAAAAGTATTGGCTGATGGAAATCAGTACGAAATTGTAAAAGAAAAATCTGGTTACGTAATAAAGAAAAATGTCAATGAATCTTTAGAGTACATCGAACCAATGAAAAATAGAAAATTCTATGGTTCATATGGTGCCGCTCTTAAGAGATTGAATTTGATTGCCGGTGAGGTAAACAGACTAACTGAAAGTGAAGAAGAAATTTCTATGTTCAATTTAGGCGAACAAAAAAAATTCACATTAAAAACACCTAAACCAGCAATGCCTGCTCCATCACCTGAAGCGGCACCTGAAATTCCAACACCTCCAGCAGCACCTGAGGCAGGTTCAATGGATGCTCCATTAGATGACGCATCTCTTGATGGTGGTGAAGAAATGGATATGGATATGGACCTTGATACACCTGAAGGTGATATGGATGTTGATATGAGTGCTGAAGAGGAACCAATGGGTGGTGAGGAAGAAGAAATTACTTTCAAAACAATTCAAAAACTTACAGGTAAGTTGGGTCAGAAAATCAGAATGATGAATGATTCAGTTGGAATGACTTCTGAAGATGTTAAGTATGTTATAAATTCATTATTGTCGGCATTGGATTTAAGCAAACTTGATGAAGAAGACCAAGAAGATATCATGGCAAAATTTGAAGAAGATGTAGAATCAGAATACGATTCAGATATGGATATGGGTTCTATGGATGATGAAGAAGATATGGACGTAGATATGGACATGGACATGGAAGAACCTATTGAAAGTGAAATGTATGAAGGTGATGATATGGAAAATGAAATGTCTGAAGAAGATGTTGTTCATTCAAAAGTAACATCAATGATGGATGAAATTTTTAGTGAATCTAAAGTTGACAAAGTTTTGACTTCTTATTTCCAAGTAACTGAGTCTGAAAAGAAAGTACAGAAACAAAAATTAAATGAATCTAAGAAAGTTGCTGTTAGTTCAATCAAAAGAATGTCTGAAACTATCGAACAAGAATTAGCTGCTGAATTTATCGTAAGAGAAAATTCAAACTATAAACTCGTTGGTAAAACAAATAAGAGTAACTTGGTGTTTGAACACAACGGAGAACAAATCAGAGTAACTCCAAAAGGTGAAGTTCTATGAGTCATTTAATCTATATTAACGGACTTGGTCCAAATTATAGAGGAGATAACATGTATGAATTTATCTTTAGTGATGAACTTGATGTTTGGGGAGATGAATGGGATGCAAGACCAGCACATGGTTACCCACAACCACCTGAACTAAAATATATAAAAACGGTTGGTACGTTGAGAAAAACAACAATCCAATTAGAACTTATACAAAACTCCGATTTTATGGGAGTAACAGACGCGATGGAAGATATCATCGCGTTAGCCTGGGAGAAAGATGAAAGTTGTGAAAATGAGACTCGTCTTGTTTTCCGTTTCGGAGACTCCATAGAAAAAGTTAAAGATAAACTGTACGAAAGAGACCTCATCTTAGATTTTGACAAAGAAATCGTTTATGAAAAATAAAATACAACAATTAATTAGAGTTGGATTATCCAAAGAATTATTAAAGAATTTGTCTGAAGGACAGATTAATCAATTACATGACAGAATGATTTCTGAACAGGTAACTCCGTTACCACCAAAACCATCATACAAGGTAGGACCTGAAGGTGGTGCATTACCTAAGTCGGAAAAAGGTTACGCCATTAAAAAGAATCAAGACAATACTATTACTGCAACACCAATGGAATCTGAGTTGGGTGAAGATGATACTTTAGATGTTGTTAAAGACCCTGACGCAACTGCCGATGGTATGGGTATGTTTGAAACTGAAATTGGTGAAGGTAAGAAAAAGAAATCAAAATACAATCCTTGGGCTATTTGTACTTCATCAGTTGGTAGAGAAGATAAAAAGAAATATGAAAAATGTGTGATGGATGTTAAGAAGAATATTAGAGAAGGTAAAAATCCACATCAAGTAATCGTTGGCTTTAGAGAAAATGGTTGAAAAACACATATCTCCAAGAATGACTAAAAAAGATTTAGTTAACACTTTATCTGAACAAGGTATTATACGTAGACCAATGACTAATATGGTTCTTGGTTTTAATGATAAAAAAATGGACAAACCGGTTGGAAAAATGTATACTTCTAAAAAAGATACTATGGAACAACAAACAAAAGAGGCCCCAACAAGAGTAAAACCTGGTACTAAAGAAAAAGAAAAGCCAGGAAAAATGGACCCATTTAAGAATCCAAAACATCAACCAAAACCAAAGGCAAAAAAAGATATCGAGGAACAGGCCACTAAAACAGCACCTGCACCTACAAGAATTAAACCTGGTACTAAAGAAAAACCTGGTACTTCAGACCCATTCAAAAATCCAAAACACCAACCAAAACCAAAAGCGTTGGACAAACCAGCGAAGAAAATGGGTACAGTCGAGATTCCTGATTATTTAACGTTTGACCAATTAAAAATTAATTTCAAAGACCAATAATGGCAAAGAAAAATAGAATACATGAAGCTCCAATTGATTATGGAGATAGACCTGAAAGAATGTCACCAGATGTTGAGGGTAAAATAAATAGGGGTGAAACACCTTTATCTAAAAATCCTGCGTTTCCTGATATTCAAGGTGGTCAAGTACCTCAAACATTTGAACAATTAATTGCGTCTAAAAGATTCAAAGATGTTGTTGATAAAGTAAAAAGATATACTGGTCAAGAAAACATTTCAGGTCAAAATGCTTTAATGCAGTTACAAATGGCTATGATGAGAGGAGTTCAAGATTTATTTAGAATTCAGGCGAATCATAAAGAATATTTGGAAAATTTGGCGGTTGATTTAGTTAGAAAAGAAATGGGTGTAAGACCCGACCAATTACAATACGATGCCAAACTTGTTGGTATGGGTGAAATTGATATGGAAGGATTTTCAAAAGAAGGTGAAGAACCTGAAGAAGAAGAAATCGAACAGAACTTCCAACAACAAGAAGAAGACATTGAAGACTTTATTACTGCGTTTGAAAGATTTGATATCGAAAAGGCTAAAAGAAGATTTATCAATGCATTAATTCAAGGTTCATCTAAAAAAGGACATTACATGTTTGAATTAGTTAGAGATGAACTTGATAGAATTGACCCAAGATTATTGAATCTATACGGTATTGTTATGTCTGTTAATGATTTGATGTATTGGGTATTACCTGACCAAATGATGGATATGATGATGAGTCAATCTGGTGTTGGTGGTAAAGAAGAAGTTGATATTGAAACTGACCCACCGACAGTTAAAGCTCGTGGTTTGTTTTTCCCTATTTTGGTTCATGAGTTAATCAAAGGTACTATGGAAGTATTAGGTACTCAAGGACTTCCTGATGACCCAAAGCAAGCTGAAATGATTATGGGTTCAACAGATACTTTAGCAAATGAAGTTTGGGATTTAAGACTTGGGCCTGTATTGTGGGAAAAATTCTTAACAGCATATCCTGAACGTTTATTTGAAGAAGATAAAAAATTCATACAAAGCTACCTATTTGCAAGATTTTCAGCGTTGTCTGCTGACGAGTTTTTCAAATTAGCAAAAATGATTTTAAGAGGTGATGCAAAAGCAACATCTATCTTAGACAGAATGGTTACTGAAATTGTTAATCATCTTAATGAAGTTCACGATGATGACGATGAGGATTCATCAGATTATGGTGATGAAGATGACGATATCGAACCAGATGATTTAAGTGATTTAGATGATTTCTTAGGTAGTTTAGGTATCGACAGGTCCTAACACTAACCTTTTATATGGGTTTCACCAAAGAACAATTATTATTAGAATACACAAGGTGTATTAAAAACACACCATACGCTCTAAAGACGTATCTTCAGACTTATGATAACACTCAGTCAAGATACGTCCCATTAGAGTTATTTCCTGACCAAGTTAATTTGGTTGAGGATTATGAAAATTACAACGAAAACATTGCGTTAAAATATCGTCAGGCAGGTGTGTCTACGGTAACTGCTGCTTGGGCAAGTAAAAGACTTGTGTTTGCATCTAAAAACAGACCTGAAAAGGTTTTGATTATTGCTAACAAATTAGATACCGCTGTGGAAATG
>CAYYOB010000076.1:0-1580 GCA_964473225.1 uncultured Polynucleobacter sp. | reverse complement strand
CTGATAAAAACGCTGCAAGACATTTCAAACTGTCAAATGGATGTGAAGTTAAAGCGGTTGCAACATCAAAGGATGCACTTCGTGGTTATACCCCCACTATGTTGATATTTGACGAAGCTGCGTATATTGAGGCTGACGGTGATTTCTGGGCGGCTTGTATGGCTTCGTTGTCTACGGGTGGTAAAGTTGTTGTTGTATCTACACCAAACGGATACGACCCAATTTATTATGAAATCTACGAACAAGCCAATCGTGGAATGAACGATTTCAAAATTACTGAAATGTTTTGGTATCGTGACCCACGTTATACAAAAGATTTGTATTTGGTTAAAACGGATGAGATTATTCATTATTTGTTAAACCGTGAGGAATATACTGCCGACAGAATTATTGATTTTTCAGGACGTGACCCGTATGAAAGAAACTACGATGAGTTAAAAGCATATTTTGAATTGGGTTACAAACCATGTTCGTCTTGGTTTGAGGCGATGGTTAAAAAACTTAAGTACGACAAACGTAAAGTTTCTCAGGAATTGGAGTGTAATTTCTTGGGTTCGGGTGATAACGTATTTGATTCTAACTTAATTAAAAACATCACAGATAACATGATTAAGGAACCTATCAATAAAATGATGGGTGGTGGACTTTGGATATGGAAAGAACCTGAAATGGGTCACAGATATATTATGGGTGTGGACGTATCTCGTGGTGACTCTGAGGATTATTCAACATTCCAAATTTATGATTTTGATGAAAAGGAACAAGTCGCCGAATATGTTGGAAAACTTCCACCTGATGTATTGGCGGAGATTGCCTACAAATGGGGTAACATGTACAACTGCTTTATTGTAATTGATATCACGGGTGGTATGGGTGTTGCAACAGCAAGAAAACTACAAGAACTTGGTTATAAAGATTTATATGTTGATGGTGTAGATTTTGGTAACAAATGGAAATTTGACCCTAAAGCGGCGGATAAAATCCCTGGTATAAATTTCAACTCTAAAAGGGTACAAATTATTGCGGCATTTGAAGAAGGTTTAAGACATGGGTTAAAAATACATTCGTCTCGTTTATTAAATGAAATGAATACGTTTGTATATGTCAATGGACGACCAGACCACATGAAAGGTCAACATGATGATTTAATCATGTCTTTGGCAATGGCTGTGTATGTTTCTGATTCATCATTCTCACAACTTACAAAGGTAACACAACAAGCCAAAACAATGTTGGAGTCATGGACAGTTCAATCACATGAACCACCAAAAGACCAATATTTCAACCCATCAATGCCAAATACGTCTTTCAAAGATAATCCAGCATATCGAAATCAACCATCACAAAAAGATTATCAACAGTATTTATGGTTATTCGGCGGAATGAAGCGTTGATAAAAATAGAATATAATTTAGATTTTTAATATGGACCAAAAAAACTTGACAATATGGCAAAGATTATCCCAAGAGTTAGGACCTAATTCTTTGTTGGGTCAAGACATGCCCACATATAAGTTCGATAAAAAAGAACTTTTAAGAACTCAGGATAAGGCTGAGTACGAGAAACAAAAACTCCAAGCT
>CAYYOB010000075.1:0-6310 GCA_964473225.1 uncultured Polynucleobacter sp. | reverse complement strand
CTGAAGAGTGCCGTTCTGCGGAAATGTCTTTGCGCGAATTGGTCACCAAACAGTTGGGTCGTGGCAAGGTGGAGTTCCGCATCAATGTCCACCGTGAAACAGAAGCCTCCACTCAATCCACAGATTTATTAAATTCAGACAGTCTGAAAAGTCTCAAAGCGCTAGAAGCGGCTGTTTTGAAAGAAATGCCGAATGCGGGAAATATGCGCATGGGTGAGATCTTGCGCTGGCCAGGTGTGATCAACGAAAAAAATGTGGATGATGAACTCTGGCGCAAGCTGACCCTGGAAGCTGCCACAGAGGCTTTGATGGCTCTGAAGACCAGTCGTCAGGGCGAGGGTAAGGCTTTGCTTGAGATCTTGATGGAGCGCGTGAATGGCATTCGTGCGATTGTTGAGCAATTAAAGCCCTTGATTCCGCAAATCATCGCAGCTCATCAAGCCAAGCTCACGGAGCGCTTGACTGAAATACTCACAGGCATTGATGCGCAAGGTCAGGCTGTGGCAAAAAACGATGTATCAGAGCGCATCAAGCAAGAAGTTATCTTGTATGGCGTTCGTATTGATGTGGCCGAAGAGCTTGAGCGTCTCAAAACACATTTGGACGCTGTTGAATCAGCTCTCAAGAAGGGTGGGCCCGTGGGCAAGCGTTTGGACTTCTTGATGCAAGAATTAAATCGTGAAGCCAATACACTGGGATCCAAGTCAGTGTCTCAAGAGAGCAGCAATGCATCGATTGAAGTTAAGTTATTGATTGAGCAAATGCGTGAGCAGGTGCAGAATCTTGAGTAATTTTTAGTAATGGTTCAGAGGATCTTTCATGACTTATACCGGTAGCATGTTGATGGTGGTTGCTCCTTCTGGTGCAGGCAAATCCTCTTTGGTCAATGCTTTACTTAAGCAAGATAAAGATATTGGTCTATCAGTATCTTTTACTACGCGTGCACCAAGACCCGGTGAAGTGAATGGTCGTGAATACAACTTCCTCAGCGAAGCCGAGTTTTTAGAGCGCAAAGCAGCGGGTGATTTTTTAGAGTGGGCCAAAGTTCACGGCAACTACTACGGTACATCCAAGTCTTGGATTGAGTCTCAAATGAAAAATGGCAGAGATGTCATTTTAGAAATTGATTGGCAAGGAGCTCGCCAAGTTCAAGCCATCATTCCTGAAGCGATTTGGATTTTTATTTTGCCACCATCAATTCAGGCTTTAGAAGATCGTTTGAAACACCGCGCTCAAGATGATGATGAGACGATTCAAAAACGGGTGGCTGCTGCCAAGGAAGAGTTAAGCCATGTGGCTGAAGCCAATTACCTGGTGATCAATGATGATTTTGAAACAGCATTGGCTGAGTTAAACCATGTGGTTTTAGCCAGTCGTTTGCGCAAGAATTCTCAGTTGGTCAGACATCAAAAATTGGCCCAAGAGCTTGGCGCCTCAAACAATCAAAAGTGAACTTTCCACCACTTTTGCCCAAGTGAGTTATCCTTTAGGTATTCCTAGCACTTTTTGAGTAAAACACATGGCCCGTATCACTGTAGAAGATTGTTTGAAAACCATCCCAAATCGATTTGAATTGGTTCTAGCTGCTACCTATCGCGCTCGTCAATTAGCGCAAGGTCATGCTCCTAGAGTGAACGCTAAGGACAAGCCAACCGTGATTGCTTTGCGTGAAGTGGCTGCTGGCGTTACAGATCGAGACATGTTGGTTAAAGTACCTCTATAAGAGGTGACACGGTGGCGCCAAACCCAGATGCCCAAGGCATCCTAGCCGCCATCCTGGAGCAGTCAAGCCGGCATTTATTCGGACCCACGTCCCAGCCGGCTAATCCCCCAAAGCCACAAGTTGTTTCTCTTGCTGGCTTAATCGAAAAAATCTCTCATTTAAAACCTGATGAAATTGCTTTGGTCAAAAAAGCATTTCAATATGCAGACTCTGCTCATCTAGGTCAATATCGCCAAAGCGGTGAGCCTTACATCACTCACCCTTTGGCTGTTGCTGAGCTATGTGCCAGTTGGCGATTGGACGCCGCATCAATCATGGCTGCCTTATTGCATGATGTGATTGAAGATACGGGCAGTACCCGCCAAGAATTGGTAGAGATCTTTGGTAACAAAGTAGCTGAATTGGTAGAAGGTTTAACCAAACTAGACAAGCTTGAGTTTCAAAGTCAGGCAGAGGCTCAGGCTGAGAGTTTTAGAAAAATGTTCATGGCGATGGCCAGAGATGTTCGAGTAATTTTGGTGAAGTTGGCAGATCGATTGCACAATATGCGCACCTTAGATGCAACCACTTTGGCCAAGCGCAAAAGAGTCGCTCTTGAAACCGCAGAAATTTATTCACCGATTGCGCATCGCCTCGGTTTGAATTTGGTATACAGAGAGTTGCAAGATTTAAGCTTTAGACATTCATCACCATTCAGATATGCCACTTTAGATAAAGCGATCAAAAAAGCCCGAGGCAATCGCAAAGAAATGGTGGTCAAAATTTTGGATGCTGCCCGCATGACTTTGAGCAAGTCAGATCTCGAAGCTGATTTGCGTGGCAGAGAAAAAACTTTGTACAGCATCTATATGAAGATGCGTCAAAAGCATTTGAGTTTTTCTCAAGTATTGGATGTTTATGCCTTCCGTGTAACTGTCAAATCGATTGATGAGTGTTACAGAGCGCTGGGCGTATTACACGCTTTGTATAAACCGATGCCGGGCAAATTCAAGGATTACATTGCCATTCCTAAACTCAATGGCTATCAATCACTGCACACCACCTTGGTGGGTCCTTTTGGCATGCCTGTTGAGTTTCAGATTCGTACGCAGGATATGCACCGCGTAGCGGAAGAGGGCGTTGCTGCGCATTGGGCATACAAAGATGGTGACGATCATCTCACTGAGATGCAAACCAGAGCTCATCAATGGCTGCAATCATTGGTGGATATTCAAGATAACAGTGGCGACTCTCAAGAATTTCTTGAGCACGTCAAAATCGATTTATTTCCAGACGCGGTTTACGTATTCACTCCCAAAGGCCAAATCAGAGCCTTGCCAAGGGGTGCCACGGCATTGGATTTTGCCTATGCTGTGCACAGCGACTTAGGTAATCAGTGTGTGGGCGCCAAAGTGAACGGCGTTCAGTTGCCATTAAGAACTGAGTTGAAGAACGGCGACATCATCGAAATCAGCTCTACACCAAATTCACAACCCAATCCTGTGTGGCTCACATTTGTTAAAACTGGCAAAGCGCGTGCAGCCATTCGTCATTACCTTAAAACCAGACGTTACTCAGAGGCGATTCAGTTGGGTGAGCGCTTGTTGTCTCAGGCGCTGCGTCAGCAAGGCAGTGATGCTGCTTTGGTCACAGATGACATTTGGGAAAAGTTATTGCATTGGACTGGTAGCAAGGGTCGCGAAGAATTGTGTGCTGATATTGCCATGGGCCATCGTGTTCCTGCAGTCATGGCAAAGAGAATTGATTTCATTATTCGAGAGAGCAAAGGTAACTCTGAACAAATGCGTTTGGACACCGCTGAGTGGGAGACTTCATCTGATGATGTGCCTGAACACAAGCAAGCCATCATGATTGATGGTAACGGCGGTGAGTCAGTATCTTTTCCAGCATGCTGTCACGCGATCCCGGGCGACAATATCCTTGGCTATCTTGGCAAGGGCGAAGGTCTACAGATTCACACGCATGAATGTCGCCAAGCCCAAAGATTGCATCACCGCGATCCAGATCATTGGGTTGATGTTATTTGGGCGGAAGACATCCAAAGAAGTTTTGATGTGGCCATTCGTGTGGATGTCAAAAATGCCAAAGGTGTCTTGGCACGCATTGCCGGAACATTGACGTCTGCGGATGCCAATATTGCTCACGTGGCAATGGATGATCGATTCAGTGAATCTGCTGTGGGTATTCGCTTTGTGATTCAGGTAGAAAGCCGTTATCACTTGGCCAAGGTCATGCGTCGCTTAAGACAGAATCAAGACGTTCTAAAAATCACCCGAGTTTTTGGTAAGTAACTTTTAAGATATCAAGTTCTTTCAAACCTTCAGGGGTTTGTAAATTGACTGTGTCGCCTTCCCTTGCTTTGATAAAAGCTTTGGCAATCGGTGAAATCCAACTGACATGATTTTTCTCCATGTCTACCTCATCAACGCCCACGATCGCAATGGTGGTCTCTTGACCGGTTTCATCTGCATAACAGACGGTTGCCCCAAAAAAAATCTGATCGGTTTTCTCTCTGGCTTCAGGGTCGACCACCAAGACATCTTCTAAGCGCTTGGTGAGGAAGTAAATGCGTCGATCGATTTCACGTAAACGCTTTTTACCGTACTGATAATCGCCGTTTTCAGATCGATCGCCATTGGATGCTGCCCATGAAACGATTTTGACAATTTCAGGGCGTTCTTCATCCAGAAGATGCAAAAGTTCATCTTTCATGCGCTGGTGACCAGCAGGAGTTATGTAGTTTTTGATTTCCATGGCATAATGTCGGTCTTAATGCGGCTGTAGCTCAGTTGGATAGAGTACTTGGCTACGAACCAAGGGGTCGTGGGTTCAATTCCTGCCAGCCGCACCAAAACAGAAGGGCCTAGTGTAAAGCTAGGCCCTTTTTCATTCAAGCCGCTCTATTTTCTTTAAATCAGAGCCCAAGTCGGGCTAAAAACACGACACTTAAAAAATACTTACAAAACACCTACAAAATACTTAAAAAAACATAATTTTCATCATTGATAGGGATTCTTGGCTGTGACCTTGATTTGACTTTTAATGAGCTCATAACTGTGTTTAAATACCTCCCAAATATGAAGTATTAAAAATGATTTAAGTGTTTAAACGTATTGAAGTAAGTATCTATTGCACCAGTTGTTAACAAGCGCCACCCCAGGTTTGCAGATGTTAATGATTGGGTGTGTTTCAAGGGAGAGTGGGTTGCTGCGTTTTGTTTTAGCTATTGCGCTGTTTGGTGTCTTGATGCCAAAGATGGCTGAAGCTCAGTCATTCCCGCAAAAACAGATTCGTTTGATTGTGCCTTTTGCTCCAGGTGGCAGTACAGATATCATCGCGCGCGCTATCGCAGATCCTTTGAGTAAAGTTCTTGGGCAATCCGTCATTGTTGAAAACAAAGCTGGTGCTGGTGGATCCATCGGTGCATTGGATATCATGAGAGGCTCTAAAGATGGTCATGTGATTGGTATGGCAACAGTTTCAACCACTGCTTCAAATCCAGCCATCAATAAAAAAATTGGTTACGATCCGATCAAAGATTTTCAGGCAATCACTAACATAGCAGCCACACCCAATGTGATTGCTGTTTATCCAAAATTTCCTGCCAAAGATTACAAATCATTTTTAGAGTTGATTAAAAAGAATCCCGGTAAATACAGTTATTCAACATCTGGTTCGGGCGGCATTGGGCATTTACAGACGGAGCTATTTAAAAGTTTGACTGGTGCTCAAATAAACCATGTCCCCTATCGTGGGGCTGGACCTGCTTTGGTTGATACGGTATCAGGAAAAGTGCCCATCATTTTTGACAACTTGCCATCGGCTTATCCATTTATCAAAGATGGTCGTCTGGTGCCATTGGTTGTTGCTGCCCCAAAACGTTTGAGCAGCTTGCCTCATGTGCCAACGTTTGCAGAGTTGGGTTTGGTTCCGGTCAATCGCATGGCTTATTACGGTCTCATTGGACCTGCTGAGATGTCGAAAGAAGCTGTGGAAAAAATCCACGCAGGAGTGTTAAAAGTTTTACAAGATCCTTTAGTGAGAAAGCGCATTGAAGGCACTGGGTCTATCATTGTTGCCAACAGTCCAGAGCAGTTTGCTGCAGAAATCAAAGCTGAATACAACATCTACCGAGATGTTGTGGCCAAGCAAGGGCTCACATTAAATTAAGCACTAGCAAGCACCAGTATTGAGGTTTACCGCTCATTAGATGACCTTGATCAATTTGGGGTAATGCAAGCTTGCACACTTTTAGTGAACTACCACTATCCTAGTGCTTAAATCACTAACTGACTAATACTGAGTTGCAATGAATCTCCCCCGTTCTTTTAGATCTATTGAATTTGCATGGCTTTTGGCTGCCTTGGTGGTTTCAGTGGCGTCGTTGAGCAGTGTCGCTTATTTAGCTGATCGCATGCAAAGAGCATTTGAGAGAGATGCCAAACAATTAATTGCATCAGATGCTCTGATTCAAAGCGATCAACCTTTGCCGATTCTTTTTGAACAAGAGGCGGTTAAAAAAGGGTTGCTGGTGGCTAACACCACGGTGTTCCCCACCATGTCATCGCTTGGATCGAATGCCCGCCT
>CAYYOB010000074.1:4678-6332 GCA_964473225.1 uncultured Polynucleobacter sp. | reverse complement strand
GCAGAGCAGGTGACCAGTCTCATGGATTTCCTTTTATTCAACTGCTGCGGTGGAAAAGTTTGCGCGCCCACTAAAAAAGATAAAAGTATCAATTAATACAACTGCATTCTTCAATGACTCAAAACATCATGAAAAAATACAACATCCTTTTTTTGTGCACGCACAATTCAGCTCGTTCAGTTTTGGGTGAGGCGATTGCTTCTACTCATGCCAGTGGTCGTTTTGTTGGCTACTCAGCAGGCTCAACACCTGGCACCAAGGTCAATCCTTTTGCAGCTGAGCTAGCGAAAGAAATGGGTTACCCAGAAGAAAAGCTATCTTCAAAGAGTTGGGATGTTTATGGCAAAGAAGATGCCCCTCAAATGGATTTCATCATCACAGTGTGCGATAACGCAGCTGGTGAAGTTTGCCCATTCTGGCCAGGTAAGCCAGCCACGGCTCACTGGGGTTATCCAGACCCATCACAAGTTCAGGGCACGGATGATGACAAGAGACGCGCGTTTAAAGAAGTCATGGTTGGTCTAAGAAAGCGCATGGATATTTTGGCGGCAATGCCTCTAGAAAAACTAGACGCAATGACCATTCAGTCAGAACTCAAAAAAATTGCTGAAGTTAAGTAAGCAATAAAAAACAAATAAAAAATACAAAAAAATAGTTAATAAAGTAATAAAAAAATTATCTAAGAAAGAAACACCATGGGTTTATTTGAGCGTTATTTGAGTATTTGGGTGGCCTTGGCGATTGTCTTGGGAGTAATTCTTGGCGTGGTAATGCCAAGCGTATTTCAAACCATTGCCGCCATTGAGTTTGCCAGCGTTAATTTAGTAGTCGCTGTATTAATCTGGGTCATGATTTATCCAATGATGGTGCAGATTGATTGGTCCGCCGTGAAGGATGTGGGCAAAAAACCAGCAGGCTTGATGTTGACAATTACTGTGAACTGGTTGATCAAGCCATTCACGATGGCTGCTCTCGGCGTTCTTTTCTTTGAATATATTTTTGCTGGCTGGGTCAGTCCGCAAGATGCTTCTGAATACATTGCTGGCATGATTCTATTGGGCGTAGCCCCTTGTACAGCCATGGTGTTTGTGTGGAGCCAGTTGGTCAAAGGGGACCCTAATTACACCTTGGTACAAGTGTCAGTCAATGACTTGATCATGGTCGTGGCTTTTGCACCGATTGCTGCATTCTTATTGGGCGTGACCAATGTCACGGTACCTTGGAAAACTTTGGTTTTATCTACAGTTTTATATGTGGTCTTACCTTTGATCGCTGGCATGATCACACGCAGTATTTTGCAAAAGAAATCATCTGATGCAATTACATCATTTGTGGCTGGTATCAAGCCTGTATCCATCATTGGTTTGATTTCAACAGTGGTTCTGTTATTTGCTTTCCAAGCGCAAACCATCATTGATCAACCCACAGTGATCATTTTGATTGCGATTCCTTTGATCATTCAAACCTACGGTATCTTTTTTGTGACCTATTGGGGTGCCAAATTACTAAAGTTACCCCATCAAGTGGCGGGCCCTGCTTGTTTGATTGGTACCTCTAATTTCTTTGAATTGGCCGTGGCTGTTGCCATCTCTCTATTTGGTCTGAACTCAGGGGCAGCTTTAGCCACCGTGGTGGGAGTTTTGGTTGAAGTGCC
>CAYYOB010000074.1:0-4578 GCA_964473225.1 uncultured Polynucleobacter sp. | reverse complement strand
GTCTGAACTCAGGGGCAGCTTTAGCCACCGTGGTGGGAGTTTTGGTTGAAGTGCCGGTCATGTTGAGCTTGGTTGCCTTGGTCAATCATTGGGGCAAAAAAGCCGCATAAAACTAAGAGTTGTCATAATTGTTGTGCATAAAACGCCCTTTTTTAAAGGGCGTTTTATTTTTAACCAATTGATTTTATTGAATATTTAAAATATTTAATGAAATCTGAGTGTCTATTTGCCAATGTCACAAAACTTTCATATAGACTAGGTAAAGTCCTCTTTGTCGCGATGTGCGTCATTGAATGAGGAAACGAATATGAAATCATTATTTACAAAATCTTTGGTTGCTGGTGCGATTGCACTTTCAACTGTAACTACAGCTCTAGCAGCCGACATCACAGGTGCTGGCGCTACTTTCCCTTACCCAATTTATGCAAAATGGGCTGAGGCTTATAAAGCTAAGACAAAAGTTGGTATGAACTATCAGTCGATTGGTTCATCAGGTGGTATCAAGCAGATCAAAGCTAAAACTGTTGACTTCGGTGCTTCAGATGCTCCAGTTAAGTTTGCAGATCTAGAAAAAGAAGGTTTAGTTCAGTTCCCAGCCATCATCGGTGGTGTGGTGCCTATTTTGAACGTTGAAGGCATTAAGGCTGGCCAGTTAAAAGTAACTGGTGACGTATTGGCTCAAATGTTCATGGGTTACATCGTTAACTGGAATGACAAGCAAATCGCTGCTTTGAATCCAGGCGTTAAGTTGCCAGATGCAACTATCACTGTTGTTCACCGTGCAGACGGTTCTGGTACAACAGCGATCTTCACTGACTACTTGTCAAAAGTAAATGCTGACTGGAAAAAGAACGTTGGTGCAGGTGCTGCAGTTAAGTGGCCAGCAGCTTCTTCAATCGGTGGTAAGGGTAACGAAGGTGTTGCTGCTAACGTAAGCCGTGTGAAGAACTCAATCGGTTATGTTGAGTATGCATACACAAAGAAAAAGGGCACACCTTATATCAACTTGATCAACCAAGCTGGTCAGACTGTAAAGCCTGAAGATGAGTCATTCGCAGCAGCAGCGGCTGGTACAGATTGGTCAAAGATTCCAGGTATGGGTACATTCATTACTAATGCTCCTGGTGCTAAGTCATGGCCAATCACTGGTGCATCATTCATCTTGATGTACAAACAGCCAACAAACAAAGCTAGCTCTGCTGAAGTTTTGAAGTTCTTTGACTTTGCTTTCAAAGAAGGTAAGAAGATGGCTGCTGACTTGGACTACGTTCCAATGCCTGACGCTACAACAGACTTCATTCGTAAGAGTGTTTGGACGCAAATTAACACCAAGTAAAATGTTTTAAATTTACTTGAGATTAATTAGGTAGTTTTGTAGAAAAGTTAAAGCCCGATGTCGGGCTTTAACTGTTAATTTAGGAATCATATGAACACCAGTCGGTCTTCTGATATGTTGACACCGCAGGCAGAGAAAGTTCTGAAAATTCAAAAAATTCAGGATTTCTTCTTCCACAAATCAACACTATTTTTTGCGCTATCAGTGCTAGTTGCATTGATTGGCATCATCATTTCTTTATTTGTGAATGCCTGGCCAGCTCTCAGTGAATTTGGCATTGGATTTTTCTTCACAATCGAATGGGACATCATCAACGGTCAGTTTGGTGGTTTGATTGCAGTATTTGGCACGGTCGTTACTGCTTTGATCGCATTATTAATCGCAGTACCTTTAAGTTTCGGTATTGCTGTGTTCTTGACTGAAACTTGCCCAGTTCCTTTGCGACGTCCTTTGGGAACGGCAGTGGAGTTGTTGGCGGCAGTTCCGTCGATTATTTATGGCATGTTTGGCTTATTTATTTTTGCACCGCTATTTGCAGAGTATGTTCAGCCTGCTTTGGCTGGCTCTTTAGGTCAAATTCCTATCATTGAATATTTGTTTGCAGGAGCATTCAACGGTATTGGTGTTCTATGCGCTGGTTTGATTTTGGCTATGATGGTTTTGCCATTTATTGCATCAGTGATGCGCGATGTATTTGAAATCGTGCCTCCAGTATTAAAAGAATCTGCTTATGGTATTGGTTGTACCACTTGGGAAGTTGTGAACAAGATCGTATTGCCTTACACCAAGACGGGTGTGATTGGTGGCATCATGCTGGGTCTTGGTCGAGCCTTGGGTGAGACCATGGCGGTGACATTCGTGATTGGTAACGCTCACAAGCTCAGCGCTTCATTATTTTCTCCAGGTAATTCGATTGCTTCAACTTTGGCCAATGAGTTTGGTGAAGCTGAACCAGGTTTACATTACGCATCTTTATTTGCCTTAGGTCTTGCTTTGTTTGCGATCACGTTTGTCGTGTTAGCAATTGCTAAGATCATGTTGGCACGTATGGAAGCAGGGCAAGGGAAAAAGACATGATGAATAATGTTAATCAAGCAATTTACGGAAAGCGTAAACGTTCAAACTGGATCGGTTTGACCCTTTCAATGCTTTCAATGGTATTGGGTATGGTGTTCTTGCTTTGGATTTTGAGTATTCTCTTCTATAAAGGATTCTCGGCCATTGACTTGAACATGTTCACTCAGAGCACTCCTGCTCCTGGTTCTGATGGTGGTGGCCTAGCCAATGCGATTGTCGGTAGTTTATTGATTGTGGCTTCATGCACTTTGATCAGTACGCCCATCGGTGTGATGGCAGGTATTTATTTATCTGAATACGGCGCTGGTAGCAAAGTGGCTGCTATTACCAGATTTGTTAATGACATCATGTTGTCAGCACCATCGATTGTGATTGGTTTGTTTATTTACGCTGTGTTAGTTGCGCAAGTGAAACATTTCTCAGGCTGGGCAGGAACAATTGCATTGTCATTGATTGCTATTCCAGTGGTTGTGAGAACCACTGAGAACATGTTGCAATTGGTGCCTATTTCATTGCGTGAAGCAGCTTATGCATTGGGTGCTCCAAGGTGGAAGGTCGCTTTTTCAGTGACTTTGACTGCAGCAAAAGCAGGTGTCATCACAGGTGTTTTACTAGCCTTGGCTCGCGTCAGCGGTGAAACAGCTCCATTGCTCTTCACAGCATTGAATAATCAGTTCTTCTCCACCAATATGAATGCACCAATGGCGAACTTGCCTGTGGTGATTTTCCAATTCGCCATGAGTCCTTATGACAACTGGGTTGATTTGGCGTGGGGCGGTGCTTTATTAATCACATTGGTTGTTCTCGGTCTCAATATTTTGACTCGAGTAGTGTTTAGAGAAAAAGTGCAAAGCTAAATCGCATGAGAAATTTATTTGATGTTGACCAAATTCAAGGAAATGTTATGAGTGAGACAAATTTAAGCCAAGATTCTGCATTAAAGAATGCCTTAGAGATTAAGAACCTTAATTTCTTTTACGGTTCATTCCAGGGTCTTAAGAATATTAATTTGAACATTGCTGAAAAGCATGTCACAGCCTTTATCGGACCATCAGGTTGCGGCAAGTCTACTTTGCTTAGAACCTTGAACCGCATGTATGACTTATATCCTGGTCAGCGTGCTGAGGGTGAGATTAATTTCTATGGCAATAATATTTTGGATCCTAAGCAAGACTTGAACTTATTGCGTTCACGCATTGGTATGATTTTCCAAAAGCCAACACCGTTTCCAATGTCCATTTATGACAACATTGCCTTTGGCGTGAAGTTATATGAATCTTTGTCACGCGCTGAAATGGATGAGCGTGTTGAGTGGTCGTTGACCAAGGCTGCACTTTGGGGCGAAGTTAAGGATAAGTTGAACCAAAGTGGTTTGTCTTTGTCTGGTGGTCAGCAGCAGCGTTTGTGTATTGCTCGCGGTGTGGCTGTTAAGCCTTCTATCCTTTTATTGGATGAGCCTACGTCAGCTTTGGATCCAATTTCTACTGCAAAAGTAGAGGAATTGGTTCATGAACTGAAAAAAGACTATACGATTGCGATTGTGACGCATAACATGCAACAAGCGGCCCGCGTTTCTGACTTCACAGCTTATATGTATTTGGGCGAAATGATGGAGTTTGGCAAGACCGATGAGATCTTCCTCAAGCCAAAACGCAAAGAAACTGAAGATTACATCACTGGCCGCTTTGGTTAATACAAGAATTTAGGAGACTGATATGCCCGATAAACATTTATCCTCACAATTTGATAACGACCTCAATGCCCTTTGTGGCAGCTTGCTTGAAATGGGCGGCTTGGTAGAGTCACAGGTATCCATGGCGATGAGAGCGTTTGCTCAATTAGATGGAGACTTGGCTGACCAAGTGATGGTTCGTGAAGCCGAAGTGAATGATTTTGAAATTACCATTGATCAAGCTTGTACTGAGTTGATCGCACGTCGTCAACCAACAGCGAGAGATCTTCGCTTGGTGATGGCAGTTTCTAAAGCCATTACAAACCTAGAGCGCGCCGGTGACGAAGCCGATCGTATTGCTAGACGTACCAAGCATATTTTGGAAGACAGCGCTTCACACGGCATCAACACTGCTGAAATTCGTTTGTCTGGTCAGATGGCCGTGTCTTTATTGCGCAGAAGTTTGGATTGCTTTGCTAGATTGGATACCAAG
>CAYYOB010000073.1:0-6388 GCA_964473225.1 uncultured Polynucleobacter sp. | reverse complement strand
TCAGCATGCAAAATGAAGATGCGATCCAAAGCTCTTACCAACACATCATTTACTTTGTACTCTTCACAAGGAGTAGCAAACATCATTTGCATGAAGTTGGCTGTGTATGAAAGATTATTCTTTGGGTAAATCATTGGCTGGCCAACTGAATACTTGTAAGCCATCGCAACCAATGTTGGCATTTTTGCGATCAAACGAATTTGTGACACTTCACGTTGGTGAGCATCATTGATGTCCAAACCATCATGATAGAAAGCAGCCATCGCGCCAACCAAACCTGTTAACACAGCCATTGGGTGAGCGTCGCGACGGAAACCGCGCAAGAAGAATTGCAATTGCTCGTGAACCATCGTGTGATGCATCACCAAGTCATCAAACTCTTTCTTTTGCTTAGCATTTGGCAACTCGCCTTTTAACAACAAGAAGCAAGATTCCAAGAAATCACAGTTCGTGGCCAAATCTTGAATCTGGTAACCGCGGTAAAGCAACTCACCTTTGTCACCATCGATATAAGTGATCTTTGAGTTACATGAAGCTGTAGACATAAAACCTGGGTCATAAGTGAACTTACCCGTTTGACCATACAGTTTGCGAATATCAATCACGTCAGGACCAACAACTCCCTTGTAGATTGGCAACTCAATGGCTGGTGTGCCGTCTGAGAACGATAACGTGGCTTTTTCATTTGTTGCGTTCATTTTTCAATCCCTTATACGCGTTTTTGTTTTTAGCAAACTGGCAAGTTTTATTCCCAGCAACTTCTTGTAGAAATGATTAATTTCTAACTGGGCGCAACATGGCTAGAACACGATGCACACCTTCATTCGCAAGTTCCCCCTCCGGTTCCTTGCGACGCAGCAACAAATCCATCAAGTCATTGTCACTAAGATCCAACAAAGTATTGAGAGGCTCTAAGTCACTCTCTTCAATCTGATCATGAAAGCGCTCAAAAAAACGCTCCATCATCAAATCATTTTCTAGCAAACCTCGTCGCGCACGCCAACGCAAGAGCGACAAGGTTTCAGATGGTATCGGCATTAAACAGCTCGTCGAACCATTAACTCTTTGATCTTACCAATCGCTTTTGTTGGGTTCAATCCTTTAGGACAAACGTCCACACAGTTCATGATCGTGTGGCAACGGAACAAACGGTATGGATCTTCCAAGTTATCCAAACGCTCAGATGTCACCTGATCACGGCTGTCAGCGATGAAACGATATGCTTGCAACAAACCAGCTGGGCCCACAAACTTATCTGGGTTCCACCAGAATGATGGGCAAGATGTTGAGCATGAGGCGCACAAGATGCACTCATACAAACCATCCAACTCTTCACGCTCTTCTGGGCTTTGCAAACGTTCTTTCTCTGGCGGCGGAATATCGTTCACCAAATAAGGACGAATCGAGTGGTATTGCTTGAAGAACTGAGTCATGTCAACGATCAAGTCACGAACCACTGGCAAGCCAGGTAGTGGGCGCAAAGAAATCTTCTTTGGCAAAGTCAACATATTGGTCAAGCAAGCCAAGCCATTCTTACCGTTGATGTTCATGGCATCAGAACCACAAACACCTTCACGGCAAGAGCGTCGGAAAGACAAAGTCTCATCCATCTTCTTTAGCTTCATCAACGCATCTAACAACATGCGCTCAGAACCATCCAACTCCACTTCATAGCTTTGCATGCGTGGCGCTGCATCAACTTCTGGATCGTAACGGTAGACTTCAAATATACGTGTATCGCTCATGTTTCTTCCTTAATACTTTTAGAAAGTACGAACTTTTGGTGGAATAGATTCAACGGTTAGCGGAGTTAACTTCACAGGCTTGTAATCAAGCTTGTTACCTTCGCTGTACCAAAGTGTGTGTTTCATCCATTGCTGGTCATTACGCTCAGGGTGATCATCGTGCGCATGTGCACCACGACTTTCTTTACGAGCAGCAGCTGAAATCATTGTGGCATTTGCAGCTTCAACCAAATTCTCTAATTCAAGAGCTTCGATACGAGCAGTGTTGAATACTTTTGACTTGTCTTTCAAGTGAATGCTCTTCGCGCGCTCAGTGATGGTTGCCATCTTTGCAACGCCGCCATCCATGAGTTCTTGAGTACGGAATACGCCACAATGTTTTTGCATCGTGCTACGAATGTCATTGGCCACATCTTGTGTGTACTCACCAGATGTTGAGTTGTCCAATTTTGCCAAACGTGACAATGAACTATCAGCAGCATCCGCTGGAAGTGGCTTGAACTCTTTTTGCTTCAATGCTGTTTCAACCACGTGATTACCAGCAGCGCGACCAAACACCAACAAGTCTAACAATGAGTTAGTGCCTAAACGGTTAGCGCCGTGCACTGATACGCAAGAGCACTCGCCCATCGCGTAGAAACCATTGATCACTTCGTTTGGATTGCCATTCTTAGGCGCCACTACTTGGCCATGAATGTTAGTTGGAATACCACCCATCTGATAGTGAATTGTTGGCACAACTGGAATTGGATTCTTCGTCACGTCCACGTTAGCGAAGTTGATACCAATCTCATAAACAGATGGCAAACGCTTGTGAATCGTGTCGGCGCCCAAGTGAGTCAAATCAAGCTCGATGTAGTCTTTGTTTGGACCACAACCACGACCTTCTTTGATCTCTTGATCCATACAACGAGAGATAAAGTCTCTTGGTGCTAAGTCTTTAAGAGTTGGCGCATAACGCTCCATGAATCGCTCACCAGAGCTGTTCAAAAGAATCGCACCTTCACCACGACAACCTTCAGTCAACAACACACCCGCACCAGCAACGCCGGTTGGGTGGAATTGCCAGAATTCC
The DNA here is from genome assembly GCA_964473225.1 of uncultured Polynucleobacter sp. GTDB lineage: Bacteria > Pseudomonadota > Gammaproteobacteria > Burkholderiales > Burkholderiaceae > Polynucleobacter. The sequence goes on along the minus strand of CAYYOB010000073.1, from coordinate 3,568 downwards.
ATGTCTTCTAGTGGTACACCAGCGCGAGCTGCCATACCCATACCATCACCTGTGTTGATGAAAGCGTTGGTTGAAGCTTGCCAAATACGGCCAGCACCACCCGTTGCAAACATCACGCACTTGGCCTGAAGAATATGAACTTCTCCAGTTTCCATTTCTAAAGCAGTCACACCAACCACATCACCTTCAGAATCACGAATGATGTCTAGCGCCATCCACTCAACGAAGAAGTGTGTCTTGGCGCGCACGTTGCGTTGATAAAGTGTGTGCAATAAAGCATGGCCTGTACGGTCAGCGGCAGCACAAGCGCGCTGCACAGCTTTTTCACCGTAGTTCGCAGTGTGACCACCGAATGGACGCTGATAAATAGTGCCATCTGGATTACGGTCAAAAGGCATACCGTAATGCTCTAACTCATAAACAACTTTTGGAGCTTCACGACACATGAACTCGATCGCGTCTTGGTCACCCAACCAGTCAGAACCTTTGACTGTGTCAAAGAAGTGGTAGTGCCAATTGTCATCACTCATGTTGCCCAATGAAGCGCCGATACCGCCCTGCGCTGCCACTGTGTGTGAACGTGTTGGGAAAACTTTTGAGAGAACTGCAACATTGAGGCCAGCTTCAGCCAATTGCAATGAAGCTCGCATACCGGCACCGCCGGCACCAACGATAACAACGTCAAAGCGACGCGTAGGTAATGCTGTCTTGATGGCAGCCATGCGTTACACCCTCCAAAGGATTTGAGCGGTATAGCCTAAACAACCAATTAGCCATAACGCGGTTAATACGTGCAGTGTCAAACGAATGCTCACTGGCTTGATGTAATCCATCCAAATGTCGCGAACACCAATCCATGCGTGATACAACAAACTCATGATGGCCAGCAATGTGATCAACTTCATGATCTGGTTGGCGAACAAGCCAGACCAAGCTTCATACGTTGCATCACCTAGCAAAAATGACACCAATAAAATTAATGTAAAGACAATCAAAATAACCGCTGTCACACGTTGCAACAACCAGTCTTTAAGGCCGTAATGGGCACCAACAACGATGCGCTTTGGTCCGATATTGTTATTAGCCATGTGGATTCCTTAAAACAAACCAAATAGCTTGGCAGCACACACTGCTGTCAAACTCAAACTAACCACTAGAACACCCACAGCTGATTTAGCAGCTGAGTACTTATCAATACCTTTGTGAAGATCTAGCATCAAGAAACGAATACCAGCACAGAAATGATGAAGGTATGACCAAATCAAAGCCAAAACGATCAATTTGATGATCGGATGAGCCATCACTGATTTAAAAGTTTCAAAACTGATTTCTGAAGTGATGCTTTTATCTAAGAGATAAAGCACGAACGGAATCAAAATAAACATCAATAAGCCGCTCACGCGATGCAAAATTGACACTTTGCCAGCCCATGGCAGGCGATATTTCATCAAGTCAAAAACATGAATATTTCTAAATTCTGGCATCTCAAACCCCTGTTTATTTTTTGCTGTGCTGCAAAACAAATGATTTTATCGCTTAATTAACTTTCTTAAGTCTGACTTTTCAAAAAAAACTGCTGCTAAATCCAAAAAATATTAAAAATTGGCTACACCGTTAATTTAATTCATTTAAATAATGATGGCTTGCCGTCAAATAAACTGCCTTGCGAACCTCGACTGGGCGTTCTCCGTAGGTGTAAGACACACGCTCCACGGCTAATAGTGGAGTATTTTGCTCAACTCCTAAGTGCTTCGCTGATAACTCATCGGCACCAACGGCTCTCAAGCGCTCTGTCGCACGCACCATATGAGTGCCAAATTCAGTTTCAAACAAGGCATACATCGGTCCACGCCAATCTACCAAGCGTTCGACGCTCAAACCTTTGAAAGTGGTTCCTGGGAGCCAAATCTCCTCATAAACCGTTGCCTCCTCGGAGAAGTACAGAATACGCTCAATCTGAACGACCGCATCACCTGACTTAAGATCCAATAAACGCGCAATCTCAGCGGGAGCCCTTAGGCGTTTGCAGTCCAAAATGGTACTTTTTGGGTAATGTGGCTCACCATCATCGGGAACCAGTCTTAAAAATCGGAAATGAACCCGGTCTTCATGGTGGGTAGCAACAAAAGTGCCCTTGCCTTGCCTTCTGACCAACAGATTTTCACTGGCTAACTCGTCAATGGCCTTGCGAACAGTGCCCTGGCTGACCTTGAACCTGGTGGCTAGGTCGTTTTCACTGGGGATGGCTTCGCCAGGCTTCCACTCCCCAGCCTGCAAGCTTCCTAGTATTAGCGCCTTGATTTGCTGATAAAGCGGGCTAAAAGTTGCAATTGTTTCAGTCATGACCGTTATTTCATCACAACCAAGGGGTTTTAGTCTATAGACTTATGTCTTATATAAGACTATTTGACAGAAATAGTCATAAAGTCCTAAACTTTGTAGGTTTAGCGTCAGAACCAAGGCGCAATATCACTTTTTTTAATTAAGCTTGGAGCAAACTCATGGCAAAAGCACCATTGCGCGTCGCAGTTACTGGCGCAGCCGGCCAAATTGGCTATTCATTACTATTCCGCATCGCTAATGGCGACATGTTGGGTAAAGACCAACCGGTGATTTTGCAGTTGCTAGAAATCCCTGATGAAAAAGCTCAAAAAGCCCTTTCAGGCGTGATGATGGAGATCGATGACTGCGCATTCCCATTGCTAGCAGGCATGACAGCTCACAGCGATCCAATGACAGCATTCAAAGATATTGACTACGCAGTTCTAGTAGGTGCTCGTCCACGTGGACCTGGCATGGAGCGTAAAGATCTTTTGTCAGCAAATGCACAAATTTTCACAGCTCAAGGTAAAGCCTTGAACGCAGTTGCTAAGCGCACAGTTAAGACATTGGTTGTTGGTAACCCAGCAAACACCAATGCTTATATCGCCATGAAATCAGCACCAGATCTACCAGCTAAAAATTTCACAGCCATGTTACGTTTGGACCACAACCGCGCTTTGTCACAATTAGCAGCTAAGACTGGCAAAGCCGTGGCTGACATTGAGAACTTGATTGTCTGGGGCAACCACAGCCCAACAATGTACCCTGACTATCGTTTTGCAACGATTGGCGGTCAATCAGTGAAACAAATGATCAATGACGAAGAATGGAACAAAAACACATTCTTGCCAACAGTTGGTAAGCGTGGCGCAGCGATCATCGATGCACGCGGTTTGTCTTCAGCAGCTTCTGCTGCGAATGCTGCCATCGATCACATCCATGATTGGCACTGCGGCACAAACGGCAAGTGGGTCACAATGGGTATTCCATCAGATGGTTCATACGACATTCCTAAGGATGTGATGTATGGCTTCCCAGTGACTTGTGAAAACGGCGAGTACAAAATTGTTCAAGGTTTAGAAGTGGATGCATTCTCACGTGAGCGCATGAATTTCACATTGAATGAATTGACTGAAGAGCAAGAAGGCGTGAAGCATTTGCTCTAAGCAAACGCTCAAGTCATGCAACCCAGTCAAGTGTTGTTCCAAGGTGAGGCCCTTCCGAGGGCCTTACCTGTTTGTGATCA
>CAYYOB010000072.1:0-6408 GCA_964473225.1 uncultured Polynucleobacter sp. | reverse complement strand
GAGCTAGAAATTCTTGCATGTTGACTCCTAAATAAAAAAACAGTTAGTAAAAAAAATTAGTGGTGGCTATGTGCTTGCCCGATGTAGACCAAGGTCAACATCATGAAAATGAAGGCCTGCAACAAAATCACCAAAATATGGAAAATCGCCCAAGCGGAACCTGCAATCACATGGCCCACAAAACCTAGGAACGATAAGTCGACATCAAAGTGCCAGATGCCGCCTAACAGAGCGATCAGTAAAAAGACCAATTCGCCTGCATACATGTTGCCAAATAATCGCATACCCAATGAAACTGCTTTGGCAATAAATTCAATGATGTTCAAAACCAAGTTAAATGGCGCCAAGTACCACTTTGCGCCAAACGGTGCTGAAAGTAGTTCGTGTAAAAAACCGCCCGCACCTTTTGCTTTGAAGCTATAGAAAATCATCAAAACTAAAACTGACATTGACAAACCAAGCGTGCCGTTCAAATCAGTTGTTGGAACAAGCTTGTGATGTGGAACGTGAACGCTTCCAAAAATTCCCAAGAAACCATTAACGCCATGAACCCAATCCACTGGAACCAAATCAAGTGCATTTAGCAAAATAATCCAACAGAAAACAAACATTGCCAAAGGAGCAATAAAAGAACGGTCGCCATGAACAATGCTCTTTGATTGACTTTCGGCCATTTCTACCAGCAACTCAACCAATGCCTGAAAGCGACCTGGAACACCAGCCGTTGCGCGACGAGCTGCCACGAGCAAAAAGCCCACAACAATCAAACCCATCATCAAAGACCAAAAAACTGTGTCTAAGTTAACCACTGAAAAATCAACAATAGCCTCTTGCTTGGCATGCAAAGTATTTAAATTTTGCAAATGCTCTGCAATGTATTCGGTAGGTGTTAAAGCCTTGCCGGTTGCTTCAGTTGCCATCGTTACTTTCCTCTGTTCTTGTTAAACCGCTTGTTCACTTAAAGAACCACGCTAAGAGATAACACTTCAGCGCTAATACATAAGTCAACAACAACGGTAACCAATCCAATTCTGGATAAAAAACTATTACCAAAATAAACATTGCAACAGTTGCAATGATTTTTATTAATTCCCCCGTTACAAGACCAACTACTGTAGATCTCGCAACATTCAATCCAACCGCTTTTGTAGCTAGTAGCTTTGCTCTCATTGCGAACAACCCCGCGGGGATGATTGCTATAAGACCACCAAGCAGTGAGGATATGGCGGAAGAGTCTAAGCCAAACGGCTTACCCTTTACTGACCAAGCCCAAGCAAAGCAGGAGAGCATCGTTACCAGCGCCTGAAGTACAAATAACCTCTTAATTGAAACTTTGCTTGGCTTAAGGGCCTCTGAACCTAAAATTACCTCTAGTTCAGCCCTTGATAATGGTTTGGATAATTCTTCAGAATCACCTAACTCATTGTCCCAATTAGCATTTTTGTCAATTTCAGCTTTTTGCACAACTCCAGGTACAAAGCCACGAGATTTTACAGAATCTGTGGGCTTCGGGTCAATGCAATTCATAAAAAATTCACACTTACTTTAATCAATGCCAAGACGCTTTAAAAACCCGTCTAATTCATCAAATTGGCTGAATTTAATGCTGATTTCACCACCACGTCTTTTTTGCTTGATCTCAACCGCTAGATTTAGCTGATCTGATAACTTCTCTTGAAGCTGCCTTAGATCTGGGTCATCCTTGATTTTGGCTTTTTTAGTGCCGCCCACCTGGGTTTTATTCAAAACCAATTTGGTTGCCATTTGCTCCGCTTCACGCACAGAGAGCTTTTGAATCATTATTTTTTGAGCAAGGCTTACCTGGGCGGCCGCCTCAAGGGGCAAAAGGGCACGAGCGTGGCCCATGTCAATGTCGCCTTTAGCAAGCATCAGCTGCACAGGCTTTGCCAACTGGATCAATCTCAATAGGTTTGAGACCGCGCTGCGTGACTTTCCAACGGCTTGAGCCGCCTTGTCGTGCGTGTATCCAAACTCTTCGATTAATCTCGCAAGGCCGTTGGCCTCTTCCAAGGCATTCAAATCTTCACGCTGCATGTTTTCAATCAAAGCCATGGCAGCAGTGGCTTGATCGTCTGCTTGCTTGATTAAAACCGGAACCTCTTTAAGGCCAGCCATGGTGGCTGCACGAAAGCGGCGCTCACCGGCAATGATTTCATACTTACCTGAAGCAACGCTTCTTACTAGCAAAGGCTGCATGATGCCTTGCTCTTTAATGCTTTCAGACAATTCCTGCAATGATGCATCCACCATATTTTTACGTGGCTGATATTTGCCAGCTTGTAATTGGCTGATCTGAAGCATTGCAACGCCACCAGCAGTCGCTGCGCTTTTATCGTTGGCGCCCAAAAGCGCTTCTAGGCCACGGCCCAAACCTTTTTTCTTGATTGTTGTCATATTCTTTTCTTATCCATTACATTGTTTTTATGCGCTGAATCATCTCTGCGCCGAATTGCATATAGGCTTGGGCACCACGCGAGCTTTTATCAAAAGTTACTCCTGGCATGCCATACGACGGGGCTTCAGCCAAGCGAACATTCCTTGGAATGATGGTGTTGAAAACCTTATCTCCAAAGTGCGCCATTAATTGATCTGAAACCTGTTGCTGCAAGGTTGTCCTTGGGTCAAACATAACGCGCAACAAACCAATGATGGTTAAATTTGGATTGAGATTGGCATGCACTTGTTTGATGGTGTTAACTAAATCTGACAAGCCTTCCAGGGCGAAATATTCACATTGCATCGGCACAATCACACCATTAGCGGCACACAAACCGTTCAAGGTTAATAGTGACAGCGCAGGAGGGCAGTCGATCAAGATAAAGTCATATTCATTGAGTACCGGTGCCAAGGCGTTTTTAAGTCTTTCTTCACGCTGATCGAACTCAACCAACTCAACTTCAGCACCAGCAAGCTCTCGGTTTGCTGGAAGAACATCATATCCACCAGTTTCTGATTTAACCCTTGCAGTTAAAACATCAGACATGCCAATTAAGACGTGATAAACACTGTGCTGCAAGCCCATCTTATCGATGCCAGAGCCCATGCTGGCATTGCCTTGTGGGTCAAGGTCAACAACCAACACTCGTTGTTTTTGTGCTGCCAAGCTTGCTGCTAAATTGACCGTGGTGGTGGTTTTGCCAACGCCACCTTTTTGGTTTGCCACGCAAAATATTTTTGCCATATATGTCTTCTTTTAATTAAGCCTTGAATTCTCTCACGCGAGCCAACTCGTAGAGCCGTCTTTCAGCATCAAGCCCAGGAACGCTGAACAAATAATCCTTTTCAATCTTCCACGTATTTGGAATGGTTTTTAGATCTTCTTCTAAGGCACGAGCTTTCATGGCCCACAATAAGCCGTCGGCCTTAAGCATGGGCTCGGATAGCGTTATAAATTTGCCAAAATCAGAAAAAGCCCTTGAAATACAACAACTTACAGAATCAGCGAGGCCTGGTGCAGCGTCTTCAATTCTTGCGCCGTGAACCTTGACGTTATCTAAATGTAACTTGGTCACGATGTGCTGTAAAAAGACCGCTTTTTTCTGCACAGCCTCCATCAAATGAAGTTTCCATGCAGGACGACAAATTGCCAGAGGAATGCCAGGAAGACCACCACCAGACCCAAGATCTGCCAGAGTAAAAGTGCCATCGGCTTTTGATAACTTCTCAACGTAACTATCCAAGTAGGGAAGAACCGCTAAGGAATCAAGCAGATGCAAGGTAACCGACTGATTTAAATCATGAATTGATGACAAATTATGAGTTTTATTCCAACGCTGAAACTCAATTAAATAGTCCAATAAGCACTGAATAGTCTCTACAGAAAGGTCTAAATTAAGACCTCTCACACCATCACTTAATTGAGCAAGCAGTGCTTGTTGGGAGTCTTTTTCCATCAATCAGCACTGGGGCGTCGACCCAAACCCTTTTTTAAGTGGATCAACAATAAAGAAATGGCTGCCGGCGTCACACCAGAAACTCTTGAGGCCTGACCCAAAGTGCTTGGCTTATGAAGGCTGAGCTTCTGCTGGACCTCCATTGATAAGCCCAAAACCTTTGAATAGTTGATGTCTGGGGGCAGGGTCATGTCTTCATGATAGGCATGGCGAGCAATTTCTGCCGCCTGTCTATCGATATAACCTTGATATTTAATCGCAATCTCAACCTGCTCGGCAATTTGATCTCTTAAAACAACGTCTTGATCAAGAGGTTCAGCCGACCAGCGACCATCAAATGAGGTTGTTAGGTTTTCATAAGTGATCCCTGGGCGCTTTAATAATTCAGCCAAACTGTATTCATGGGCAATCACCTGGCCAAGTAAAAACTCTGACTCTGCTGCATTGATCAGCTTCGGGCTCACCCAGGTTGACTTAAGTCGCTGTGTTTCACGTGAAACAGCCTCCTGCTTTTTACAGAAGAACTCCCAGCGGCGATCATCCACCAGCCCAAGTTCACGGCCTTGCTCTGTCAATCTGACATCAGCATTGTCTTCTCTTAGGCTTAAACGATACTCGGCGCGACTTGTGAACATCCGATAGGGCTCTTGAACGCCCTTGGTAATCAAATCGTCCACCAACACGCCCAAATAGGCCTGATCACGCTTTGGATACCAGGCATCCTTGCCTTTGGCGCTCAATCCAGCATTGATGCCGGCCAATAGTCCCTGTGCGGCAGCCTCTTCATAACCAGTTGTGCCATTGATTTGACCCGCAAAGAACAAGCCTTTGATTGCTTTGGTTTCCAAGCTTGGCTTTAAGCCTCTTGGGTCATAGTAGTCATATTCAATGGAATAGCCTGGGCGCACAATCATGGCATTCTCAAGACCACGAATACTTCTGACTAAATTCCACTGAACATCGAAGGGAAGGCTGGTTGAAATGCCGTTTGGATAGAACTCATGGGTTGTTAGGCCCTCGGGCTCCAAAAATATTTGGTGGCTATCCTTGCTAGCAAAGCGATGGATCTTATCCTCTATCGAAGGGCAGTACCTTGGGCCAACGCCCTCAATGACACCCGTATACATTGGTGAACGATCAAGTCCACCACGAATAATCTCGTGGGTTTTCTCATTGGTATGGCTGATCCAGCAGGGAAGCTGCTTAGGGTGGAACTCTGGTCGCCCCAAATAAGAAAAGACTGGCAAAGGATCTAAGTCGCCGGGCTGCTCTTGCATCACGGAGAAGTTAATGGTGCGCCCATCAATTCTTGGGGGTGTACCTGTTTTTAAACGCCCCTGCGGAAGCTTCAATTCTTTTAATCTGCTGGACAGTCTTATCGCGGCCGGATCTCCAGCGCGACCACCGGAGTGGTTATCTAGACCAACGTGTATTTTTCCATCCAGAAAGGTTCCAGCAGTTAAAACCACCTGGGAAGCATAAAAGCTCAAGCCCAATTGTGTGGTTGCGCCACAAACTTGATCATCACGAACGATCAGGTCATCAACCGCCGCCTGGAAAATAGTGAGGTTTTCTTGGTTTTCTAATTTACTGCGCATGGCAGTCTTATAAAGAGCGCGGTCTGCCTGTGCTCTTGTTGCTCGAACGGCCGGGCCCTTACTAGAATTTAATATCCTGAACTGAATTCCAGCCAAATCAGTGACTTCGGCCATTGCTCCACCAAGAGCATCGATTTCTTTAACCAGGTGGCCCTTACCAATACCGCCAATGGAGGGATTACAGCTCATCGCCCCCAAGGTTTCTATGCTATGAGTCAAAAGAAGAGTGCGGCAACCCATTCTGGCTGAAGCTAAAGCAGCTTCTGAGCCAGCATGCCCCCCGCCAATCACTATCACATCATATTTAATTGAAAAGTCCATAGAAAACCTTGCTTAGGGCGGCGATGATATCACCCCCGCGATTTTGACTCAATTGTTTTAGGCTAATTATGAGTGTTTCACGTGAAACTTTTTGAGCACATAACAAGCGCCTAAGCGATTACCTCGAAATAACGCAAAGCATCAAATACTGTCTTTAGAATCAACGCCGCCACAACCCCAACAAACACCTTTCTAATAAATGTGTTCCCATGGCGCAAAGCGTAATGTGATCCAAAGATGCTGCCCGCAATATTCATTGCCATCATGGCAAAACCAATTTGCCAAGCAATATGGCCGAATGAAGCAAATAAGAGAATGGCAGCAAAATTAGTTGTTACATTGACCAACTTGGTTGCAGCTGAGGCATGTAAAAAGTCAAAGCCAAAAATTCGAATAAAGCCAATCAACAAAAAACTGCCGGTACCAGGCCCAAAGAATCCATCGTAAAAACCAATGGTTCCCCCAAGAAGGATGGCATGAAATATTTTCTTTCTTCCATCTACAACGGGGGCGTGAGCCATACCCATGGACGGCTGCTTGATTGTGTAAACCAATAAGGCCATCAAAATAATAGG
>CAYYOB010000071.1:0-6413 GCA_964473225.1 uncultured Polynucleobacter sp. | reverse complement strand
GCTCCAAAATCATCTCCTGTGAGTTACAACTCAGAAGATCCAGATTGGCAATCATGGATGAAAGCTTTACCGGTGAGAGGTTTGTTGCAACAGTTGGCATTTCAAACCGAACTGCAAAGCTGGAATGAGCAGGGCGATACAGTCAAAGCAACTGTGATCGTAGGCATGCCTCAGCTTGCGAGTAAAGAGAACGTCTCGCGCTTGCAAGAAGCTTTATCTAACCACCTTGGTAAATCTGTCACGATTTTGATTGAAACAGGCAAAGCAAATCATTCCATTGCAGCGGTGGAGGCAAAGATCAAGCAAGAAAAACAAGAGGGTGCTGAAGAGTCGATTGCCAACGATGATTTTGTCAAAACGATTCAGGCTGAATTCGGTGCCACAGTTGTTCCTGGCAGTATTCGCCCCATTCAATAATTACTTATAAAACCAAATATTCATTCGGAGAAATAAAGCATGATGAAAGGTAATATCGCTGGCTTGATGAAGCAAGCTCAGCAGATGCAAGAAAACATGAAGCGCGCTCAAGCAGAGCTTGAGGCTCTAGAAGTGATTGGTCAGGCCGCGGGTGGCTCTGTCAAAGTAACGATGACAGGTAAGCATGCATTGAAGCGCGTTGAGATTGCTGACAGTGCCATGGATGACAAAGAAATGCTTGAAGACTTATTGGTGACTGCTTATGCCGATGCTTATCGTCAAATTGAGCAGATATCGAGTCAAAAGATGTCTGGTGCAACAGCTGGTATGCCAATGCCGCCAGGCTTTAAGTTGCCGTTTTGAGATTGTTAGCGAATAGTCACAATGTCAGAAAATAGATCACCTGATCAAGCTCAAGATGCTTTGCAGCGAATGGTGCAAGCTTTGAGAGCATTGCCAGGTGTTGGGCCGAAGTCTGCGCAGCGAATGGCTTTTCATCTTCTGCAGCATGATCGCAATGGTGCTGCGGTATTGGGTCAAAGTTTGCTGGATGCGGTCAACCATATTCAGCATTGTTCATCGTGCAATACTTTTTCAGAATTAAATATTTGTGGCACTTGCTCTGATGAGCGACGTGACCCAAGTATTTTGTGCGTGGTTGAAACTCCCGCGGATCAATTGATGGTTGAGCAAACCTTGACTTACAAAGGTCTGTATTTTGTTTTGATGGGCAGACTTTCTCCATTAGACGGTTTGGGTCCGAATGAAATTCATTTGGATCGATTGATTGAGCGCGTTGAGAAAAGTCCTGTGCCAGTTAAAGAGGTGGTGTTGGCAACCAACTTCACCAGTGAAGGTGAGGCCACTGCCCACTACATCGGTGAAATCATGAAGGTGCGCAACATCAAAGTATCAAGAATTGCCAGAGGTGTTCCCGTTGGTGGTGAGCTCGAATATGTTGATGCCAGCACCTTAGCAAGAGCGATGATGGATCGTCGCTCAGTCAGTTAACTTTTTAGGATTACATGCACATTCTGATTGCAAACGATGATGGTTATCTGGCCCCAGGTTTATTGGCTTTGGTGAATGTTCTTCGACCGTTAGGCAAGATCACCGTGATTGCTCCTGAGCAAAATCACAGTGGGGCATCTAACTCGCTGACTTTGTCTCGACCATTGACGGTCAATCGCATGGCTGGTGGTGACAGAGATAATTTTTTATATGTGAACGGCACTCCAACTGATTGCGTGCACATCGCTTTGACTGGTTTGTTAGATTCAAAACCTGATTTGGTGGTTTCTGGCATCAATCAAGGTGAAAACATGGGTGAAGATGTTCTTTATTCAGGTACGGTGGCTGCTGCCATTGAAGGAGTGATGTTTGGTATTCCAGCGATAGCTTTTTCTCAAGTAGCTAAAGGTTGGGCTAGGCTTGATGATGCTGCTCAGATTGCCAGAGACATCGTGATGCAACAAATCAGCTCTCCCGTGGATGGCAATTTAGCTGCAGGTCAAAAGCCTTCGTTGCTGAATGTGAATATCCCAAATCTTCCTTATGAAGCTCTCAAGTCATGGAGAGTAACGAGATTGGGCAACAGACATCATTCACAAAATGTCATCATGCAAAACAATCCGCGTGGTGAGCCTATTTATTGGATCGGACCTCCTGGTGATGCACGAGATGCAACCGAAGGAACGGATTTTCATGCAATCAATCAAGGACAGGTGTCTATCACTCCTTTGCAATTGGATTTATCCCATTTGCAAACACGTGAAAAAATGATCCAGTCTCAGTGGCAAAAAAATTAATTTAATAGGTTGCTTGTGGTTAAAAAAGATCCCATGTTCGATAAGGCACGTCTTCAATTAGCAGAAAAAGTTGCTGCTAGTGGTGTGCGTAATCGTCAGGTATTAGAAGCAATTGCGACTGTGCCACGTCATGCATTCATTGATCATGCTCTTGATGCAAGAGCCTATGAAGACTCAGCTTTACCTATTGGACATCAGCAAACGATCTCTAAGCCATCGGTGGTGGCTCGCATGATTGAGCTCTTGATGCGTCCTAAAAAAGACCTTGGTAAGGTCCTGGAAATTGGCACTGGCTGTGGCTACCAGGCGGCTATTTTGAGTTTGCTTGCCCAAGAGGTTTATTCAATAGAGCGAATCAAGCCTTTACATGAGCAAGCCAGGGCAAAGTTAAGACCTTTCAGAATCCCTAATTTACGCTTGGTTTATGGAGATGGCATCCGAGGCTTGCCACAGGCCGCTCCGTTTGATGGGATCATTCTTGCAGCTGCTGGTTTGGGTATTCCAGACCCACTGTTAGATCAATTAGCCATTGGTGGTCGCTTGGTGGCTCCGGTCGCTAAAAATGAAGAAGAGCAGCAATTGGTTGTGGTCGAGCGGGTCAGTTCACAGCGTTATCAAAGAACTGTTCTTGAAGAAGTATTTTTTGTGCCTTTACAATCAGGTATTGTGTAATTTAATCGCTGTTTAATTGTTTTTGACTGCTGTGAGCTTATGAATTTCCCTCGTTTATTGATTGTTACTTTGGCTATATCGACTGTTGTGATTCAGTCAGGTTGTGGAACGCGTTCCGGTCCTGCGCCAGTGGTTGATCGTTCGGGTGGTAGAGGCTCAAGTTTTGAGCCAGTGCAAGCAGGTTTTTATCGTATTAAGCCCGGTGATACTTTATTAAGAATTGCCTTGGATCATGGCCAATCTCATCGAGATATTGCAGAGTGGAACAACATTGCTGACATGAATCAAATTGAGGTTGATCAAGTAATCCGAGTTGTACCTCCAAGATCAAGCAGGTCAATCACTTCCAAAGCTGAGGTGAAACAAGAAAAGCCTGGCGCAAACAAAGCTGTTGCCAACTCATCAGACAGAATGAAAGAAGAGAAGCTTGCCAAGAATGAAGCTGCGGCTGAAAAGTCTAATGGAGTCAGTGCTGATCCTGGCATCAAGCTTTCTTGGCCTTCAAAGGGTAATGTGATCGATCGTTTTTCTGAAGGAAAAAATAAAGGTATTGATATTTCCGGCAAGCCTGGTGATCCAATCCAGGCTGCTGCAGATGGCAAGGTGGTTTATGCCGGTAATAGTTTGAGAGGTTATGGTAATTTGGTGATTGTGAAGCATGACAACACTTATTTAACTGCCTACGCTCACAATAAAACCCTTCTTGTGAAAGAGGGAGACAGTGTTAAAAAAGCTCAAAAAATTGCTGAGATGGGTAACACTGATGCTGATCAGGTGAAATTACATTTTGAAGTTCGTAAGCACGGTAAACCTGTTGATCCAATGTCCTATCTTCCTTGAGTATGAGCAAATCATTAGACTCAGATAACAGCTCATTCAATGACTTTTCTGAGCTAACTGATTTAAACGGTGAAGAGCTGGATGCGGACGAATTAAAAGAAATTTTGGCCGCCGAATTGTCTGCGGACCTCGTGCAGCGCTATTTGCAGCAAATCTCTAGTAAACCTTTATTTACCCCAGAAGAAGAACTCAAGGTGGCCACTCAAGCTCAGGCTGGTGATTTTTCAGCAAGACAGGCCATGATTGAGCATAACTTGCGTTTGGTGGTGAGCATTGCCAAAACCTATATGCATCGTGGTTTACCTTTACCAGACCTCATTGAGGAAGGTAATTTGGGCCTAATGCATGCTCTGGAGAAGTTTGAGCCTCAGCGTGGTTTTAGATTTTCAACCTATGCCACTTGGTGGATCAGGCAAAGTGTCGAGAAGGCCTTGATGAACCAAGTTAGGACTGTTCGTTTGCCTGTTCATGTCATCAGAGAGATTAACCAGGTACTAAGGGCCAGACGTTTTTTAGAGCAAGCTTTGGGTGCTGAAGGCAGATCCCCGGACCTTGAAGATATTGCCAGTTTGACGGGTAAATCCGTAGAAGATGTTGCTGATGCTCTGGCATTGGCTGAGCACACCACATCGCTAGATGCGCCGCGAGACTTAGATCCTGGCTCAAGCCTACTGGATTTTATTTCCGATGACCGCAGCGCTTCTCCTGATCAAGAAGTTGAAAAGTCTCAACTTGAAGAGATGTTGAGGAACTGGCTCAAGAATTTAAAAGAAGACCAACGTATGGTGATCATCAGACGTTATGGTCTTGATAATCAAGAGCCGGCGACTTTGGAAGGGCTTGCGAAAGAATTGGGTTTATCCAAAGAGCGTGTTCGTCAAATTCAGCAAGAGTCTTTGATTAAACTAAAGAAACATTTATCGAGTCATGGCTTGGATAAAGGTTCAGTTCTTGATGATTGATCCTTGTCTCTTGATGGTGACTCTAACAAACGAATCTAATTAATAAAGAGAAAGATTTTTTTCATGGCCGGCGTATTAGTTTTTGACATTGAAACCATTCCTGATGCGGCAGGTATCAGGCGCTTAGAAAACATACCTGATTCAGTATCAGATGAAGAGGTGGTTAATCAGGCGCTAGCTCTTCGCAAAGAAAAGACTGGCAGTGAATTCATGCCCTTGCATTTGCATAAGGTGGTAGCAATTTCATGCGTCATTCGGCGAACCACCAAAGATGGTTCTCCTCAATTCAAGGTCGGCAGTCTTGGTGATGCAGGAAGTTCTGAAAAAGAAATCATTCAAGCATTCTTTGATTTGATTGAAAAATACACGCCTCAGTTAGTTTCTTGGAATGGCAGTGGCTTTGATTTGCCTGTATTGCATTACCGCGCCTTATTGAACGGAGTTGTTTCTTCTAGGTATTGGGAGATGGGTGAGAGCGGTGATAGTGATAGCAGAGACTTCAAGTGGAACAACTACATCAGTCGCTATCACATGCGCCACATTGATTTGATGGATTTGCTAGCAAAGTTTTCTGGTCGTGCCAACGCACCTTTAGACGCTTTGGCGAAGCTCTGTGGTTTCCCTGGAAAGATGGGGATGGATGGTGGCCAGGTCTGGCAGGGATTTTTAGATGGCAAGATCAAAGAAATTCGCGATTATTGTGAAACTGATGTTGTGAACACTTATCTGGTCTATTGTCGTTTTCAAAGAATGCGTGGTGGAGTTTCTCCTGAGGAGTATGAAGAAGAGATTCAGTTTGTTAAAAATGAATTACTCAAAGAGTCTAAAACTCCCAATGGCGCTTTTTGGCAAGAGTACTTGAATAACTTTTCTACAGATTCAAAAGATAGCCTGTGACCAGAGTCATTGTTGAATCCCTGAACCTTGAAGCACAAGGTGTTGCTAGACCATTGGATGAAAATGGTAAGCCTGGAAAAGTCGTATTCATTGACGGGGCTTTGCCTAGGGAAGATGTTGAATTTCAATCTTATAAAGTCAAAAGTAAATTCGAGTTAGCCAAGCTCACCCATATTTACAAAACATCATCGAGTCGCGTCACCCCAAAATGTCCTTCTTTCAATGAATGTGGCGGTTGCTCTATGCAACATTTGGACGCTAGAGCCCAATTAGCGATGAAGCAAAGAGTGTTGGAAGATAACCTGAAGTACTTGGGTCGCGTCCGTCCAGAGGTCATGTTGCGTCCCATATCAGGACCCACTTGGGAATATCGCTATCGTGGCCGCTTATCCATCTTCAAGATTCCTAAAGGTCGCGTGCTGGTTGGGTTTCATCAGAAAAAAGGCAGTCGCATCACTGACATGTTGTCTTGCGATATTTTGCCGGCTCATGTTTCTGATTTATTGCCTCGTTGGAGAGAGTTGATTTCTCAGCTATCGATTCCTGGTGAGCTTGCTCAATTAGAGTTTGCGATTGGCGAAGGTAAAACGCCAGGTTCTTTGACCACAGCTTTTGTTTTAAGACATTTAGAACCATTGAGTTCTGATGATCAGCAAAAGCTGATTAATTTTGCGCAAATCCAAAACATTGATATGTGGCTGCAACCTGCCGGTCTCGACAGTGCCTATCCACTGCATCCTGCAGAGAGCCATCTTTGTTATCGACTTCCAGAGTTTGATATTGAAATGCCCTTCAAGCCAACGGATTTCACCCAGGT
>CAYYOB010000070.1:0-6620 GCA_964473225.1 uncultured Polynucleobacter sp. | reverse complement strand
CTGAGCTCTCGGCGCAAAATCTTGCCAACGGTTGATTTTGGTAATTCAGTTCTGAACTCAATGAACTTTGGTCGCTTGTAATTGGTTAATTGTGTTTTGCAATACTCAAGCACCTGACTTTCAGTCAAGCCAAGATCTTTTTTGACGATGAAGACTTTCACAGCCTCTCCAGCAGCACCATCTTTCACGCCGACCGCTGCGCACTCCAAAACTTCGGGCATCATCATCAAGACTTCTTCAACTTCATTGGGGTAAACATTGAACCCTGACACCACAATGGTGTCTTTTTTACGGTCAATGATTTTGACGTAACCATCGGCGGTGATATAGCCGATATCACCCGTCTTGAAAAACCCCTGGGTCGTCATTGATTGCTTTGTTTCAGTATCACGCTTCCAGTAAGAAGCCATCAACTGAGGGCCTTTGATACAAATCTCTCCCGGCTCACCAATGGCGACCGAGCGCTCCTCATTATCCAAAATCAAAATGTCGGTTCCAGGCAAAGGTAAACCAATTGTTCCTGTAAAACCATCGATCAATGGCGTATTGCAACAAACCACTGGTGAAGTCTCAGAAAGTCCATAACCTTCAGCGATTGGTTTGCCCGTTAACTTTTGCCAACGATCTGCCACAGACTTTTGCACGGCCATGCCACCACCAATGCTCACCAACAATGATGAAAAATCAATGCTTGAAAATTTTGGATGATTCATCAAAGCATTGAACAAGGTGTTCACTGCAGGAAATACGTGGAATTCTTTCAAGCCCTTTAGCAACTTCACAAAGCCTGGAATATCTCTTGGATTAGTCACCAAAATATTCATGCCGCCCGCCTTAAGACCAAATAAGCAACACGCGGTCAAAGCAAAGATGTGATACATCGGCAAAGCACAAACAAATACCAATTGCTCAATACGCAAACCTCTGATGCCTGGCTCAAGCCAAGCATCGATTTGCGCAATATTGGCCAAAATATTTCGGTGCAATAGAACCGCTCCTTTGGCCACACCCGTTGTGCCACCGGTGTATTGCAAGAAAGCGATGTCGTCACCCTTCATGGACACAGGCATAAAAGAAGCCCTGGCATTTTTTCCTTTTTGCAAAGCCTCCTGAAAACTGCTCACGCCATTCAATGACCAGCTTGGCACCGCTTTTTTCACATGCCTGATGATCCAGTTGATCAAATGTCCCTTGAGTCCCATGAGCTCACCAACATTGGTGACCAGCACATGTTTAACTGTCACTTGATCCTGAATACTTTGAAAAACATGTGCAAAGTTTTCCAAAATCACCAAAGCATCTGCACCAGAATCATTCAATTGATAGGCCAATTCGCGAGCGGTGTACATTGGATTAACGTTCACGACCACACAACCCGCTCTCAAAGACCCCAATAAGGCAATGGGATACTGTAAAAGATTGGGCATCATCAAAGCAATGCGATCGCCTTTACTCAAGCCTTGCGACTGTAAATAAGCAGCAAACTGCCAAGACAATTCATCTAATTCTTTATAAGTGATTTTTTTGCCCATGCAATCAAAGGCAAGTCTTGATTCATATTGAGTGAATGATTGGGCAAATAAATCATTCAATGACTCAAATTGGGTCCCATCCACTTGATGCGGCACCCCATCGGGATAACTGTTCAACCAAGGCTTGTCTTGATTCAAGGCATTTCCTTTAAAAAATCACATCTGATTGACTGCTTCAGAAACACTGTACCAAACTTGGGTAATTCTGAAGTATTTAGCATGACTGCTATATAAGAGCTATGATTAGGGTTAAGTCACTCATCAATCAAGATTATGAAATTATTACCAGAAATCTTAGAGTCTGCCGAAGTCATTCAAGCGATTCGCCGAGATATTCATGCACACCCAGAGTTGTGCTTTGAAGAAAAACGCACATCTGATGTGGTGGCTCAAAAATTAGAATCTTGGGGCATCAAGATTCATCGTGGCTTAGGCAAAACTGGTGTTGTCGGAATCATCGAAGGATCTTTAGGTAAAGGTCGCAGCATTGGTTTGCGTGCAGACATGGATGCACTGCCACTCCAAGAACACAATCATTTTGAACACGCTTCCCAGCACCCTGGAAAAATGCACGCTTGCGGTCATGATGGTCATGTGGCGATGTTATTAGGGGCTGCACAATATCTTGCGCAACATCGCGAGTTCAAAGGCACGGTTCATTTGATTTTCCAACCGGCTGAAGAAGGCGGTGGTGGTGCCAGAGAAATGATTCGTGATGGCTTATTTGATTTATTCCCTTGTGATGCGGTGTTTGGCATGCACAATTGGCCTGGCATCCCAGTCGGTGACTTTGGAGTGACCCCAGGACCAATGATGGCATCCAGCAATGAATTCCAGATCACTGTTAAAGGTAAAGGCGGTCACGCTGCATTACCGCACAACAGTGCTGACCCAGTGTTTGCCGCCAGTCAAATCATTGGCTCACTACAAGCCATCATCACGCGCAACAAACGCCCAGTTGATGCAGCTGTTCTATCGATCACTCAATTTCATGCTGGAGATGCGAGCAACATCATTCCTGACAGCGCTTGGATTGGTGGCACGGTCAGAACATTCACAATTGAAGTGCTAGATTTGATTGAATCAAGGTTGCGCCAAATTGCCAGCGCTACTGCGCAAGCATTTGACTGCACAGCAGAGGTGAGCTTCTCTAGAAATTACCCGCCAACAATCAATCATGAAAAAGAAACCGCTTTTGCAGTTGATGTCATGAAAGAATTGGTTGGTGAAGATCACGTGAACTCAAGAATTGACCCAACCATGGGCGCAGAAGACTTCGCCTTCATGCTTCAAGAAAAACCTGGTTGCTACGTGTTCATCGGCAATGGTGATGGTGATCATCGCTCACAAGGTCATGGCCTTGGCCCTTGCCAACTGCACAACCCTTGCTATGACTTCAATGATCAATTATTGCCACTAGGCAGCACTTATTGGGTTCGTTTGGTAGAGCGATACTTAGAGTCGACTAAATAATCAAACCGAAGAGCTTCCAAGAAACCATTTAAAGACTCAAGGCCTCACAAGCTTGGGTCTTTATTTTTTTACGGATACTTTCTTTAATTCAATATCACCATAAATCGCATTGACTTTGGTCTTGGTGTTATCTGAATCAGTCAACAAACCCAAACCAATGACTTTGCCGGGCAACTCATTGAAGGCCGCCTGATAGTCTTTTGATAAGTCTCGTTGATGCTTCTGCCACTGACCCAAGCGATCGCTGCCACTGTTCACAACAATCATCTTGATTCTGGATGTTCTAGGGCTTGGAATGATCGACTCAAGTGGACTCTTAGATGACCATACATACATCAGGCTGGCATAGGGCATGTCGTGACCACTGATGATTTTTGCCATTTCAAAAACCATCTGATCTTTGAGTGGTAATTTTGTTTTATCGCCATCAAATGCCACGACGATTCTCAAAGGTGCATCATCCTTACTGGACTCTTGATTGTCTGCCTCAGCAATCACGTTCATGGCCTTCCACTCCCAAGACAACACTTGTTGAGCGGCAGGACGAGGCTTGAGTGGCAAAACCAAACCAGAGGCAGCCACATCTGCACTCGCATGCAGAACCGTGCGGCCTTGATAATTCTTCAAGGTGTATTGGGTTTTATTTTTCTGTGGTGTGACTCGCCAAATTTGCCATGCTTTAGGCAACTTCCCACCCTCATTGAGGATTGAAAACTTTTCAACGTTCTCAGGTGGCGGCACATTCTTTTCAGCAACGTCAACTGTTGCGCAGGAGCTCAAAAAAAAGACTCCCAAGAAAATAAATCCAAGTTGCTTGAATGATTTCAAAGAAAGTCTTTTTAAGGAAGAATTAAATTTTGCCGAATTACTGATGCTTGAATTTCGCCGGTCGCTTTTCTAAAAAAGCCTTCATGCCTTCTTTTTGATCTTCCGTGGCAAATGCTGAGTGGAATAAACGACGCTCAAAACGAATACCCTCACTCAAGGAGGATTCATAAGATGCGTTGATGCTTTCTTTAACCATCATCACAATCGGTAAAGACATCTCTGAAATTGTTTTTGCTGCACCCATGGCTTCTTCCATCAGGCGCTCCGCTGGCACAACTCTAGATACCAAGCCAGCTCTTTCAGCTTCTTGAGCATCCATCATGCGGGCGGTCAAACACATGTCCATCGCTTTTGATTTAGATACTGCTTTTGGCAAACGCTGAGTGCCACCGGCTCCTGGCAAGATGCCTAATTTGATTTCAGGCTGACCAAACTTAGCGTTATCTGCAGCAATGATGAAATCACACATCATCGCTAACTCACAGCCACCGCCCAAAGCAAATCCAGACACAGCAGCAATCACAGGCTTACGAATGCGACGAATGGTTTCCCAATTCTTGGTGATGTAATCGCCTTGATAAACATCATTGAAACTAAAGTTGGCCATGCCGCCAATATCTGCTCCCGCAGCAAAAGCTTTTTCACTGCCAGTGATGACCATGCAAGAAATTTGATCATCGGCGTCAAACTTTAAAAGAGCGGCGCCCAATTCGTTCATCAATTGATCATTCAAAGCATTCAACGCTTTAGGTCGATTAAGAGTGATCAAGGCCACTCGATCGGTTACCGACGTAATAATCATTTCATCACTCATAACAACCTCTTCTAAGATTAACGCTCTAATTAGCTTGACACCCTAATAGCGGTATCGAAAAGTAATACTTTAGCGCGGTAAAAATACCCACATGCGCCCCTGCTGCTTCATTCTGCCAGCAAATTCGCCAGCCTGGTCTCCTGTGCCCCAATAAAAGTCTGCGCGCACGGCACCAACAATCGCACTACCCGTATCCTGAGCCATCATCAAACGATGGAGAGGCTTTTTACTCAAAGGGTATGTGGTCGCCAAATAAACAGGCGCACCCAATGGAAGTGCTCTAGGATCAACTGCAATGCTGCGCTGTGCTGTCAATGGCACACCCAAGGCACCAATAGGACCGACATTAATATCAGCCACTGCTGGCATCTCTCTAAAGAAAATATAACGCGGATTGGCGTTCAACATTTCTTGCACTCGTTCTGGAGAATTTTTCTTTGACCAAGCTTGGATGCCTTGCATGGTAGCGGTTGAACGAGTAATTTCTTTCCGATCTAATAACCATTGGGCAAAAGACTTGAACTTATGATCGTTGGTACCAGCAAAACCCAAACGAATCACCTGACCATCAGCCATTCTCACGCGACCGGATCCTTGAACTTGCATGAATGCTGCAGCCACAGGATCATCCACCCAAAGAATCTCCTGACCTTTCAATTGACCACTCGAGAGTAATTCAGCACGACTCGGTAAGTTTGCTGGTTTACGTTTTTTCCAAGCATCTGGATAACGATGAAGCGGCGTTTGATAAACACCACCTCTTTGACGAGAGCCATTCAAATACGGCTCGTAATAGCCAGTCACCAAACCTTGTGAGCTGCCAGCCTTGGCTCCGCTCTGATGCCTGATCTCCATCACCTTCATATGAGTTTCAAAAAAATCACGGATGGAATCATTGCTCGATGAATTCACACGATTAGCCATTGAACACACCGACTTCCAATCTAGACCACTCGGATTGCGCCTTGCCAAACCTTGACAACTTCTTTTCCAAGCTGGCCATGCAGTCGTCAAATCATCGTCATACCAACCAGGCAAATCATTCCAAGAGGCATTGATGAATGTGGCCACAGAGGATGAGTATTGGCTTGAACTGACTGAGCCACCTTTAACAGTTGATTTTGGCTTGTACTCAGGTACGCTGGCACAAGAAATCAATGCCAATGCAAAAGCAAGCAAAAGTCCGTATGATAAAAACCTCTTCATACCAATACCTGAGTGATGAACACCAGGCTCAAGCAAAAGGAGCTGTCCATTGAGCGATTTATTTGATAAATATCCCATGTTGTTATTCATGATTGAAGCAGGTGCTGCGCTTGTGTTGTTTGTGATCATTGTGGTTTGGACCATGATGGGGCGTAAAGACAAATAATAACGCTCCAAAGAATCATTTAAGAAAGTGGCAAATCCACCAATAATTCTTAAAACAATCATTATTTAATTAGTGGAGCGTGCGGGGCATCACCAAAGCAAATTCTGGGATCGGGGTTTGGAAAAACTGTGCATCTTCGCTGACACAGAAAAAATCCCCTCTCATGGTGCCCATAGGGGTTGGTAGGGTCGCCCAGCTGGTGTATTCAAATTGCTCCCCTGGTCGCAACAATGGCTGCTGACCCACTACCCCCAGACCCTTAACCTCTTCGACCTCTTCATCGCCATCAGTGATGATCCAATGCCTAGCAATCAATTGCGCCGGAACCTGCCCCGTGTTTTTGATGGTGATGGTGTAGGCGAAAGCAAATTGCCGATTTTCGGCATCTGATTCGTCTGGCAAGTAGGTCACTTTGACCTGAACGCTGAATTGATGTTGATCCATATTCATGATTCTCCGCTATAGAACACGCTACTGCAAGCCAGTCCACGATAGAATCACACTATGGCTAATTTAAATACCCCAAATTCATACCTGATTGCCCCCTCTATTCTGTCTGCGGACTTTGCTCGCCTAGGCGAAGAAGTTAGCAATGTCTTGG
>CAYYOB010000069.1:0-6686 GCA_964473225.1 uncultured Polynucleobacter sp. | reverse complement strand
ATTGGAAGTTCGGCGTGACTATTTGTTACGACATTCGCTTTCCTGAGTTGTACAGACAAATTGGCCCCGTTGATTGCCATATTGTTTCGGCCGCCTTTACTCACACCACTGGCAAAGCTCATTGGGAGATCCTCCTTAGAGCAAGGGCGATTGAAAACCAATCCTATTTATTGGCCAGCGCTCAAAGCGGTCAGCACACCAATGGTCGAAAAACTTGGGGTCAAAGCATGTTGATCGATCCTTGGGGTGAGATTCAATCAGAACTTAAAGAAGGTGAAGGGTTCACTCTGGGCATTTTGGATAAGAGCAGGATTAATGAAATTCGAGCAAAATTACCCTCACTACAACATCGCACCATCTAAAGAAAATAATGAATTCAACTCTTGCACTAGAAAACCCTCTTCATCTCAGTCGAGCTGATGCTTTAAATATTGCAAAAGAAATTCTTCTGGCGCCTGCAGGTATTTCTGAACAAGATCTTCAGAAGACCCTTGCGCACATGCACACACATCAATTAGATGATGCGGATTTGTATTTTCAAAGGACCCACAATGAATCTTGGAGTCTTGAAGAGGGCATTGTGAAATCAGGTAGTTTTAGCATTGATCAAGGCGTTGGCGTTCGGGCAGTCAGCCACGACAAAACAGCATTCGCTTACTCTGATGAGATCAGTGCTTTAGCCTTAAAAAATGCTGCTGAAGCAACGCGCGTGATCGGGGCTCAACAAAAGAGCACCTATATCAGTCCCAAATGGAACACACCAGCCACCCATGCTTTGTATCAGTCATTCAATCCATTGGACAGTCTTGATGCAAAAGCAAAAATTGCCATTCTTGAAGATATTGAACGCAAAGCCAAAGCCAAAGATCCTCGCATTGTGCAAGTGATGGCAGGTCTCGCTGGTGAATTTGATGTGGTGTTGGTGGCGCGTGCAAACGGTGTTCTAGCAGCCGATATACGCCCGCTGGTACGGATTTCAATCACAGTGATTGCAGAACAAAATGGTCGTCGCGAAGTGGGCTCATCTGGTGGCGGCGGACGATTTGACTATCACTTCTTTGTCAAAGATAAGATTGATCATTGGATCGATGAAGCGGTTCGTTCAGCTTTGGTCAATCTTGAATCTCGACCTGCCCCTGCAGGACCTATGACGGTTGTTTTAGGCCCAGGCTGGCCAGGCGTATTACTGCACGAAGCAATTGGCCACGGCCTTGAAGGTGACTTCAATCGCAAAGGATCTTCAGCATTCTCAGGCAAGATAGGTCAACGAGTTGCTGCCAAGGGCGTCACAGTCGTCGATGATGGGACTATTCCAGGTCGACGGGGCTCTTTGTCTGTTGATGATGAAGGCACACCCACACAATGCACGACCTTGATTGAAGACGGTGTTCTAAAAGGTTATATCCAAGACAGTCTTAATGCGCGTCTGATGAAAATGCCAACGACCGGCAATGCCAGACGTGAAAGCTATGCCTCACTGCCAATGCCTCGCATGACGAACACTTATATGCTGGGTGGCAAAGAAGATCCACAAGAAATCATCGCCAGCATCAAAAAAGGTCTGTATGCCGCGAATTTTGGCGGCGGACAAGTAGACATCACCAGTGGCAAATTTGTGTTTTCAGCGTCTGAAGCCTACTGGGTTGAAAACGGCAAAATTTTGTACCCCGTCAAAGGTGCCACCATCATTGGTAACGGCCCTGAGTCCTTGAAAGACATCAGCATGATTGGCAATGACATGGACTTGGATAGTGGCATCGGTGTTTGCGGCAAAGAAGGCCAAAGCGTGCCAGTGGGCGTTGGCCAGCCAACCCTGAGGATCGACAATATGACAGTTGGCGGAACCGCTTAACCACTAAAGTAAATAAAACTGTGCTACATTAACCCCATGTCTGCAAATAAATTTTATTTCTTTTACTTTTGGTTCTCAGCCCACGGCGGTCGAGAGGCAGAAATTCAAGCATAAATTTCCAGCACTCAAAATAACCGCCGACACTAACGGCGGTTTTTTTTTACAGATTTAAGAATGACGGTAATAGAAAAAGGAGTTAATGAAATGGTTGATAAATCTCTCAGCACAAGAGACAGCTGGTATGCCAGTATTGATAAAACATCAGAGACTGATGACGCCCGCATTCAAAATATCACGGTGCTACCACCGCCAGAGCATCTCATTCGCTTCTTTCCTATTCAAGGAACATCTGTTGAGAAGTTGATCAGCAAAACCAGAAAGAAGATTCGCGAGATCATGCATGGCAAAGATGATCGTCTTTTAGTAATCATTGGCCCATGCTCCATCCATGATCCAAGCGCAGCAATTGCTTATGCTCATAAATTATTAGAGCAGCGTAAAAAATACGAAGGCGAATTAGAAATCGTGATGCGCGTTTATTTTGAAAAGCCTCGCACAACGGTGGGTTGGAAAGGTCTGATCAACGACCCATACCTAGATGAAAGCTATCGCATTGATGAAGGCTTGAGGATTGCTCGACACCTTTTGATTGAAATCAACCGCATGGGCATGCCTGCCGGTAGCGAATTCTTGGACGTGATCTCTCCGCAATACATCGGTGACCTTATTTCTTGGGGCGCGATTGGAGCGAGAACCACAGAAAGCCAAATTCACCGTGAACTTGCTTCTGGCATCTCAGCACCGATTGGCTTTAAAAACGGTACTGATGGCAATATCAAAATTGCAACAGATGCTATTCAATCAGCTAGTCGTCCACACCATTTCTTATCAGTTCATAAAAATGGTCAAGTGGCGATTGTTGAAACAAAAGGCAATGGCGATTGTCACGTCATTCTTCGTGGCGGTAAAACCACGAACTACGATGAAGCAAGTGTTGCCAAAGCTTGTAGCGAACTTGAAGTGGCGAAGTTACCAGCTTCATTGATGGTCGACTGCTCTCATGCCAACTCAAGCAAGCAGCACGAGCGTCAGATTGAAGTGGCGAAGGATATTGCCGGTCAATTGGCCAAGGGCTCAAAACAAGTGTTTGGTGTGATGGTGGAAAGTCATTTATTTGCTGGAGCACAAAAATTCACTCCAGGAAAAGACAATCCTCAAGAACTCAAATACGCCACCAGCATCACTGATGCTTGTATTGGTTGGGATGATTCTTTGGATGTACTAGAGATCCTTGCGGAAGGCGTTAAAAAGCGCCGCAAGAAGTGATCTGGCAGTCTACTAACTGAGCATTCAACTCAGTCAGCAACTAACTAAGCAATCAAGACCCTTCGGGGTCTTTTTTGTGGTTCCACAAAACATCAGTGCCACCTGCAGCGCGATTGAGCACGCGAGCCAACACAAACAATAAATCTGAAAGTCTGTTGACGTATTGACGTGGCGAATCATGAATTGGTTCATGACGGCCCAATTTCACGATTGAACGCTCAGCCCTTCTACAAACAGTTCTACACACATGAGCTTGGGCTGCTGCTCGCGTGCCACCAGGAAGAATGAATTCTTCTAAGCGAGGCAAGCTGGCATTGTATTTTTCAAGCCAAACATCTAGCTGAGCAACCTGCTCTTCTTTGAGCAAGGTGTAGTTAGGAATGCATAACTCTCCACCCAAATCGAATAAATCGTGTTGGACGGTAGAAAACAATTCTTTTAATTCAGAGGCAATTGACGAGGGAATATCTTCAGTGATCAAGACCCCAATTTCTGAATTTAGCTCATCAACGTCGCCCATGGCGCAGATTCTGAGATGGTCTTTATCAACGCGTTGACCATCACCTAAACCGGTGGTGCCAGCATCGCCTGTGCGTGTTGCAATTTGTGTCAATCTTTTACCCATATGACTGATTATAGGGAAATGGCTAGAATAGAGCTAAACCATCAAAAATTGAGACATATGAACACTGTTAACGAGAACTCTGAGGCTTTCATTAAAGCCCGCCAAGCCCATCTGGTTAAGGCTTTAAAGCCTCATTTGCCCGAGCACGCCCTACTTTGGGAGCCCGAGGACACAATCCCTTATGAATGCGATGGTTTGGCGGCGTACCGCCAAATGCCTTTGGCAGTTGCCCTCCCAGAAACCGAGGCCCAAGCCGTTGAAGTCATCAAGGTTTGCAAAGAATTGCAGGTACCAATCGTCCCAAGAGGCGCAGGAACAGGTCTTTCAGGTGGTGCCATGCCGATTTCTCAAGGTTTGGTGTTATCACTGGCAAAACTCAAGAAAATCATTCATGTTGATCCTATTGCTAGAACCGCTGTGGTTCAACCTGGCGTTAGAAATTTAGCGATTTCTGAAGCAGTGGCAAAACACGGTTTGTATTACGCACCTGATCCATCTTCTCAAATTGCCTGTTCGATTGGCGGCAATGTCAGTGAAAATTCAGGTGGTGTGCATTGCTTGAAGTACGGTCTAACCCTTCACAACATTCTGAAGGTGCGCGGCATTTTGATGAGCGGCGAAGTGGTTGAGTTCGGCAGCCTAGCACCAGATGCACCGGGATTAGATTTGATCTCAATCTTGGTAGGCAGTGAAGGCATGCTAGCTGTGATCACAGAAGTGACCGTGAAATTAGTACCTAAACCTCAGTTGGCACAAGTCATCATGGCCAGCTTTGACGACGTAGAAAAAGGTGGCAATGCCGTTGCAGCGATTGTTGCAGCAGGCATCATTCCCGCAGGTCTAGAAATGATGGACCAAGCTGCTACGCGAGCTGTGGAAGAGTTTGTTCATGCTGGTTACGATGTGAATGCAGCGGCGATTTTGTTGTGCGAATCTGATGGCACACCTGAAGAAGTTGCTGAAGAAATTGAACGCATGACAGCTGTTCTAAAAAACAGTGGCGCTATTCGCATTCAAGTTTCACAAAATGAAGCTGAGCGTCTGAAGTTTTGGAGCGGCAGAAAAAATGCTTTCCCAGCGGCCGGCAGAATTTCTGCTGATTACTACTGCATGGATGGAACCATTCCACGTCAACACATTGCGACATTGCTAAAACGCATTCAAGAAATGGAAAAGAAATATCAACTGGGCTGCATGAACGTGTTTCACGCAGGCGATGGCAACATGCATCCACTCATCATGTTCAATGGAGCGGATGAAGCTGAATGGCACCGCGCCGAAGCATTTGGTAGTGATATTTTAAGAACTTGCGTCGAACTTGGTGGCACTATCACTGGTGAACACGGCGTAGGCATAGAGAAGATCAACGAAATGTGTGTTCAGTTCAGTGATTCAGAACGCGAACTTTTCTGGAAAGTAAAAGCAGCGTTTGACCCAGATAAATTATTGAACCCTGATAAAGCAATCCCAACACTTAATCGTTGCGCTGAATATGGTCGTATGCGCGTCACTGGTGGCGTTTTACCTCACCCAGAATTGGAGCGCTTCTAAATGAGTGATCAGTTATTAAAAGGATTTGCAGAGCAAATCCAAGGCGCAGTACAAGCTAAACAATTGTTGCGCATCACAGGCTCTGGCTCCAAGGATTGGTTAGGCGGCGATCTCAAAGGCACACCTCTATCAACCAAAGACTATCAAGGCGTGGTCAGCTATCAGCCTGATGAGCTGGTGATCACAGTCAAAGCTGGCACCCCCATCAAAGAAGTTGAATCAATCCTTGCAGAAAAGAATCAACAGTTCTCATTTGAATCCCCACACTTTGGTGCTAATGCGACTATTGGTGGCATGGTTTGTGCGGGCTTAGCTGGTCCTGGTCGCGTGAGCGCTGGCAACCTCAGAGATTTTGTTTTGGGCGTAAAAATCATGGATGGACAAGCTCAAATCATGAACTTCGGCGGCACCGTCATGAAAAACGTGGCTGGTTATGATGTCTCAAGATTAATGCCAGGTTCATTCGGTACTTTGGGGTTGCTACTTGATGTATCTATCAAAGTTTTACCAAAGCCAGCAGCGAGTGCCACGGTTGCAACGCACATAAATCAAGCTGAAGCTATTCAGTTAATGAACCTGCTGGCCAGCCAACCATGGCCGTTAAGTGCTTCATGCTGGCAAGGCGATGGCTCAGGCACGCTTCACCTTCGATTGAGTGGCGCCAAAGCAGCGGTTCAATCAGCTATCCAAACGTTTGGTCAAAAATACGGCATGAAGGTCATTGATGATGAGCAAGCCGCTATTTTTTGGAATGATTTAAAAGAGCAAAAAAATACTTGGTTCAACGAAGCAAGCGATTCACCGCTGTGGCGCTTCGCAGTTGCACCAACATCAGAGCCATTAGATTTACCAGGCACAAGCTTGATTGAGTGGCATGGTGGACAGCGCTGGTGGAAAGGTCAGCTCGATGCAGAAAGTGCGAAGAAGATTGCTTTCAAAGCCAATGGCCATGCAAGTATTTTTAGAGCGAGTAATAAAAACCAAGCGATGCTCAGCTCACTAAAAGACAACCCTTTAACAAGCCCCTTGGCAATCGTTCAAGATCGACTAGTCAAAGCATTCGATCCACATGGCGTTTTTGCAACTGGAAGATTGGCCTAATATGCAAACAGAATTAGCTCCTCAATTTATAGGCACTCCTGATGGCACGATGGCTCAAAGTATTTTGAGCAAATGTGTGCATTGCGGTTTTTGTACAGCAACTTGCCCGACCTATCAGCTACTGGGTGATGAATTAGATGGCCCACGTGGACGCATTTATTTGATCAAACAAATGGCTGAGGGCAAAGAAGCCACTGAAAAAACCAGAGAACATTTGGATCGCTGCTTGAC
>CAYYOB010000068.1:3133-6769 GCA_964473225.1 uncultured Polynucleobacter sp. | reverse complement strand
AAAGAAGATCTAAACAGGCATCCAAGCCCACATGATCAAAAGCCAAATCAGCTTTTTCTTTCACAATTGGTTTTGCACGGTAGGCAATGGATAAACCAGCGCCATGCATCATCGGCAAATCGTTCGAGCCATCGCCCATGGTGATGGCAGCATGTTTATTAGCACCCAGTGCTAAGCAGCGCGCTTCAACATAGGCTGCTTTGGCTGCACCATCAACGATATTGCCTAATACTTGACCAGTTAAGAAGCCATCAATGATCTCTAATTGATTGGCATGAGTTTCAGATAAATTCAACTGAGCTTGAAGCTTGTGCGTGAAGAAAGTAAATCCACCAGAAACCAAAAGGGTGTGGATGCCTTTGGCATGTGCACCAGCTATCAATTCTTTGGCGCCTGGATTGAGTCGTAAACGTTGAGAGAAGACTTCGTCCAAAGCAGAAGCAGGAACACCTTTTAATAAGGCCACACGCCTGCGCAAGCTCTCGCTGAAATCTTTGATTTCACCGCGCATCGCAGCTTCTGTGATTTCTGACACTTCTTTCTTTTTACCTACGGCATCTGCAATCTCATCGATGCACTCGATATTGATCAATGTTGAATCCATGTCCATGGCCAAGACTTTGATATCTGAGCCTTTGAAATGCTTTGGTAAAAAACCAACATCAGTCTGATGCAAAACACCTAAATTGCGAAGTTGGGCGCGATGCTCAACATTCAATGCTTCTTTTAATTCAAGCACTGCAGTTCTTGGGGTCTTTTTTTCAACAGAAACGATTGTGTGAGATTTTTCAATCTCGCGGATGAGTTGATCGTCAATGGCGTCTTGATGGAATAGGGCAATGTGCATCATGATGTTTTTAGTGGTTCAGGTTTTATAGCAGTATCGCTCAAATGCTTGAGTAACTGTCGGATCGCCTCGAGTCGTTGAGCCAAGGTGATGAATGCTTCTTTATCGGCTGGCAGAATCTTTAACTTATCTTGGCCATTGAGCTGGATTCGTTTATTGGTTTGCACCAACTGAATGATCTTGATCGGATCAATCGGTGGGTTGGGGATGAACTGAATCGTGATCTGAGCTGGATTAGCATCAATTTTCTTGATACCCAAGACAGCCATATTTAAGCGTAAACGATGGGTCTCAAATAATGATTGGGCTTGTTCTGGTAAATCACCAAAGCGGTCCACCAATTCTTCTTTGATATCCATGAGCTTTTCAAAAGAGCTCACGGTGGCTAAGCGCTTATAGAGTGAGAGGCGTTCATGAACATCTGGGCAGTAATCATTCGTTAAAAGAGCAGGAACCCCCAAAGTGATATCTGTGATCACTTCCATAGGCGCCATCAAATCAGGCTCTTTGCCATTCTTTAGAGAATTGACGGCTTTATTGAGCATCTCTGTATAAAGCTGGAAGCCAATTTCAGAAATATCACCTGATTGCTTGTCTCCCAATACTTCGCCTGCGCCACGGATTTCTAAATCGTGCATCGCCAAATAGAAGCCAGAACCCAATTCTTCCATTGCCTGAATTGCATCCAAGCGCAGCTTCGCTTGCTTGGTCAAGGCCTCTGGATCAGGCACTGTTAAATAAGCATAGGCTTGATGGTGAGAGCGTCCAACGCGACCACGCAATTGGTGCAACTGAGCCAAGCCAAACTTATCGGCACGGTGCATGATGATGGTGTTAGCGGTTGGCACGTCAATACCAGTTTCAATAATGGTGGTGCACAACAAAATATTGGCGCGTTGTGTGACGAAGTCTCGCATCACACGCTCTAGATCGCGTTCATGCATCTGTCCATGAGCCACCACGATGCGAGCTTCAGGCAACAGTTTTTCTAAAGACTGCTTGCGGTTCTCAATGGTATCGACTTCATTGTGGAGGAAATACACCTGACCACCACGTTTGATTTCTCGAAGCACAGCTTCACGAATAACTCCATCGCTTTCTCTGCGCACAAAAGTTTTGATCGCTAAACGCTTTTGCGGTGCTGTGGCAATGACGGAAAAATCTCTCAGGCCTTCCAAGGCCATACCCAAGGTTCTTGGAATGGGGGTGGCAGTCAAAGTTAAGACATCCACTTCAGCTCGCAAAGATTTAAGGGCTTCTTTTTGGCGCACACCAAAACGATGTTCTTCATCGATGATCACAATGTCTGCTTCACCTTTGGCCATTGCCTCCAAAGCAGCATTGATCTCTTTGGTGGTTTTAAAGCGAGACAGTTCCACAATCTTCACGGGCCAATCAGCAAAGCGATCCTTCCAGGTCTCAGCGTGTTGCTCGGCCAAGAGAGTGGTTGGTGCCATGATCGCTACTTGCTTGCCACCCATCACCGCTAAGAAGCTGGCGCGCAAAGCTACTTCAGTTTTACCAAAGCCCACATCACCACAAACCAAACGATCCATTGGTTTGCCGCTGGTCATGTCTTGGATCACAGCAGCAATGGCCGCTGCTTGGTCAGCCGTTTCTTCAAAGCCAAAACTCTCTGCAAAGGCTTCATAGTCATGAGCAGAAAATTCAAAGGCGTGACCTTTGCGCAATGCACGTTGGGCATATAAATTCAAAAGTTCAGCAGCAGTGTCTCTAATTTGTTGAGCTGCTTTGCGCTTAGCGCGTTCCCATTGACCAGAGCCTAATTGGTGCAAAGGTGCTGTTTCTGGATCAGAGCCTGCATAACGAGAGATCAGTTGTAACTGAGCCACTGGAACATATAGAGTGGCAGCATGCGCATAGAGCAAATGCAAAAACTCTTCTTCGCCATTACCAACATCTAACAAAATCAAACCTTGGTAACGACCAATGCCATGCTCAGCATGGACAACTGGATCGCCGACCTTGAGCTCAGATAAATCCTTGACTAAGGTATCAACATTGCTGGCTTCTTTGTCTTTGCCTTTGCGTCTAGTTCTGGCACTTGCGGCAAATAACTCAGATTCAGTGATCACAATGATCTTGGCATGACTTGCCACAAAGCCATCATGAATTGCACTGTGAGTGATCGACAAGGGCACATCAGAGGCGATGAATTCGGCCAAAGAATCTGATGAATGAGTCTTTAATTGATTTTCTTCAAATAACTGACGAATGGTTTCGCGACGGCCAGCACTATCAGCACTGATCAAAACCCGTGATTCGGTATTGTTGATCAAATGCTTGAGCTTGGAAATTGGATCAGCATCTTTGCGATTCACAGCAATGTCAGGCAAAGTCCAAAAGCTTCGCTCGCTGACTTCAGTATTTTCACCAGCGCTTTCTTTCTGTAAAACCAAACGAGCGTGTGGCTTTAACAAGGCAAATAATTCATCGTTTTCTAGATAGAGTTGCTTTGGGGCTAAAACTGGTCTTGAAGAGTCGTGGCTTAAAAAGTTATAACGCTGCTGCGTGTCTTGCCAAAAACCTTTGATTTGGCTTTCTAGTTCACCATGAATGCCTAACCAAACTGGGCCTTTGGCCAGTGGTAAGTAATCAAACACCGTGGCGGTGCTCTCAAAGAACAGAGGTAAATAAGATTCAATGCCCGCACTAGGTATGCCAAGTCCCATGTCTTTATAAATACTGCAGCGACTTGGATCACCATCAAATACTTCACGCCAACGTCCACGAAACGCGGTCCGTGATTCCTCATCCATCGGGAATTC
>CAYYOB010000068.1:0-3123 GCA_964473225.1 uncultured Polynucleobacter sp. | reverse complement strand
GGAAACAAACTGCGTTGGGTGTCAGGATCGAAGGAGCGAATTTGATCAATTTCATCGCCGAATAAATCCAAGCGATAAGGTAGGGCAGATCCCATTGGGAATAAATCAATCAAGCCACCACGCAAACTGTATTCACCAGGGCGGACCACAGCACTCACTGGATCGTAGCCTGCTTGCTGAAGCTGCAAACGCAAGGCCATCTCGTCTAACTTATCACCCTTCTTAAAGAAGAAGGTGTGAGCAGCCAAGAAACTTGGCGGACCGAGCTTTTGTATGGCGGTGGTCACGGGCATTAAAACAATATCGCAATGACCAATCAATAATTCATGAAGGGTGGCTAAGCGCTCAGACACCAAATCTTGGTGAGGCGAGAAAGCATCGTATGGAAGGATTTCCCAATCTGGCAATAATCGGACGGTCAGTTCAGGTGCAAAGACGGGGATTTCCTCATGCAAGCGAGCGGCATCTAAAGCACTGGCACAAATGATGACCATCACAGAAAAGGCTGAACGATGATTCAAGGCCTGTTGGGCAATCACCGCAGCATCAGAAGAACCATTCAAGCCGCTCAAGGTAAAGCGCTGCCCATCCCTTGGTCCGGGTAGGGGGGGTGACCATGTCACCGAACTAGATTTGGCCAATATTTCAGCCGATAACTTCTGCATAAGCTAGACATTATAGAATTGAGGGATGAACTTAGCCGAAACCCCTCCAAATTCGATGCCCAAGCTGCATGTTCTGATTCCTTGTGCTGGCACTGGCAGTCGCATGGGTTTGAAGCAACCCAAACAATTTGAGTTGTTGGCAGGTCAGCCGATGGCACTTCACGCCATCAATACCTTCTTATCAATGCCTGAGATTGCGTCTGTTTGGGTGGGCGTTTCAGAAGAAACTCAAGAATTACCCCAAGAACAGTCCAATGCATCTTGGCCAAAGGACTCTCGCTTTCACCTGAGCACAACGGGTGGTGCAACAAGAGCTGATACGGTTGTTAATACCCTGAAAGCCATGACAAAAGCCGGCATTGATCAAGATGCCTGGATCTTGGTGCATGATGCTGCCCGACCTGGTTTAACAGTCGAAGCGGCCAGACGTTTGATTCAAGCAGTCACTGAGCACGTTTATGTCAGTGGTGGCATTTTGGCCATGCCCATGGCTGATACTTTGAAACTCATTTCCCCACAAAACCCTCAATGCATCGGTAAAACATTGCCAAGAGATGGCTTGTGGTTAGCTCAGACACCACAAATGTTCCGTTTGATGGCTTTGACTGAAGCATTAGAAGCCGCCATTAAAAACAAGTTTGAAGTCACGGATGAAGCGAGCGCCATGGAGCGCGCTGGTTGTGAACCACTCTTGGTGCCAGGTGAATGGCGTAATATCAAAGTCACATACCCACAAGACTGGGCATTGATGGATCAAATTTTGACCCATCACTCTCAAAAGAAAGAGAATCAATGACAAGCAGCGCATTTCGAATCGGCCAAGGTTACGACGTTCACGCATTGGTGGTTGGTCGTGATTTGATTTTAGGTGGCGTGAAGATTCCTCATGACAAAGGTCTATTGGGGCACTCAGACGCCGATGCTTTGCTGCACGCCATTACCGATGCACTCTTAGGAGCTGCAGCCTTAGGTGATATTGGTAGACACTTTCCTGATACAGACGATCGTTATAAAGGCGCGGACAGTCGCGTCTTACTCCGTGCCACCATGTCATTACTGCAAGCAGCAGGATATTCAGTGGGCAATGTGGATGCCACCATCATTTGCCAGTCACCAAAAATGGCGCCACACATACCTGAGATGGTTAAGAACATTGCAAGTGATTTGGGTGTTACTCCAGATCACATCAATGTCAAAGCCAAAACAAATGAAAAGCTCGGTCATCTTGGCAGGGGCGAGGGCATTGCTGTGCAAGCGATTGCTTTGATCTTAAAAGTATAAAAAGCAAATAAAGATAGAAGAAAAACAATAAACAAAAATAAAAAAACAAAAACATCAAACAAAAAAGCCTCGACGAATCGAGGCTTTTTTACTGCATCAGAAATTAAATCATTTCTTAAACAGCCAACAACTCCACTTCAAATAGCAAAGTTGCATTCGGTGGAATCACACCACCAGCACCTGATGCGCCATAGCCTAAGTCAGATGGAATTACCAAGCGACGTGTGCCGCCAACTTTCATGCCTTGCACGCCTTCATCCCAACCACGGATAACCATGCCGCCGCCCAAAGGGAACTCAAAAGGATCGTTGCGATCTTTGCTTGAATCAAACTTTGAACCTGCTTGGCCGTTCTCATACAACCAACCTGTGTAATGAACTGACACATATTGACCTTTGGTGGCTTCTGCGCCAGACCCTACAACTGTGTCTTCATACTGCAAACCTGATGGAGTGGTGATCATCTTCTATCCTTATTTTTTCAAACTGTCTCTGATTTCTCTTAGTAACTGAATATCTTCAGGTACTGGAGGTGGTGGTGCATCTGCTTCGTCCTGAAGTTTAATGCGATTAATGATTTTGACCATTTGGAAAATAATGAAGGCCAAAATCACGAAATTGAGGGTAATCGTCAAAAAGTTACCGTAGGCAAATAATGGTACGCCCGCTTTTTTGAGGGCATCCAAGGTCATTGGGACATTTTCAGGAACTTTGCCTAAAACAATGAATAAATTAGAAAAATCTAATTTGCCACCAATCAACCATGACACCAAAGGCATGATCACATCGCCCACGACGGAATCAACGATTTTGCCAAAAGCGCCACCAATGATCACACCCACGGCCAAATCAATCACATTGCCTCGTACCGCAAAGGCGCGGAATTCTTGAATCATCTTCATCTTGCTGTTCTTTCTGTCTGCTAAATCAATGAACTCGGTAGTTTAGCTAGATTGGAAATGAAAGCCAATCCGCTCCATGGGGATAAGCACTAAAAGCCCTATAAACCACTGAATCATAAGACGTCCTATTGGTCCGCCCATCATGTAGAATAGTGAGCTTTTGTAGTGTTTCACTAGTGGTGGCGGAAAAACCCTTGAGCGGTTGCTTCCTAAGCCTCTAATTTTATTAGCTTAAACGGGATACCAGCATGTCTGTAACGATTGAAAACCTTGGCA
>CAYYOB010000067.1:0-6777 GCA_964473225.1 uncultured Polynucleobacter sp. | reverse complement strand
TAAGCATTGCCGGAATCTTGATGATTGTAGGAACTGTGCTTTTTTCAGGCAGTCTTTATATCCTCTCCTTGGCTTCTTGGGCAGTTGGCATGATCACTCCTGTGGGCGGTTTCTTCTTGATCGCTGCTTGGATTACATTGGGCGTAGCAGCAGTCACTTATAAAAAATAATTAACTAAAGAGTTCTATATATTCATCCCAAATTGTGTGGGAATTAACAAACTTTATTTATTTATGCTAGATTAGAACCATGAGAGTTGCTACCAAAGGTCGTTACGCTGTTATTGCCATGGTTGATCTGGCGAATTTTTTCGCATCTGATCAGCCTAGCCAAACTTTGGCTTCGATTAGCTCAAGACAAAAAGTATCTCTGAGTTATTTGGAGCAGTTATTTGCCAAGCTTCGTCACGCAGGCTTGGTTGATAGCATGAGGGGTCCTGGTGGCGGCTATACCTTGGCAAGAAATCCCAAAGATATCTCTGTAGGGCAAATCATTTTGGCTGTCGACGGCATCATGCCTGAGCAGCAAGATCAACAATTGGCTTGCCACGCCCTGTGGGATACCTTGCATCATGAAATGCTGGGTTACATGAACTCAGTATCACTCTTTTCACTTTTAGATCCTGAGACTGCCAAACAAATTGCAGCTGGAGTGAAATCAGGTAAAACTCAGTTTGAAGCTGTTGCAAGTACTTCATTGAAGAAAAAAACTAGCAAAACAGTCTCTAAAGCACCTGTTATTAAAAAGAAAGCCAAGCCAGGTCCTGTGGTGAGCTCAGTATTTAACTGGGGCACTTACTTGCTAAAGAAGAAAAAAACCGCCTAACGGATTTTCTTAGTTTATTGGTTTGACCAAGTACTTCTTTTTTACCCGTAAGCAAGTTTCCCTTTTCCTGTGTAATATCACCAGAGCTTAATCAAGGGTGTTATGAAAGAAATTGAAGTCAAAGTTGCTTGGCAAGGTCAAAGCGATTGTCAAAATTGCTCCATCCGAAGTTCGGTGTTATTCGCTGAATTAAATGAGGATGATTTTTCAAAAATTCATGCACCAATTGATGACTTCCACTTTGAAGCTGGCGCAAAAATATACGAGCAGTCTGCCCAAGGTCAGCATGTTTATACCTTGCGCCAAGGCTTTATCAAATTATTGCATTTGAATGAAGATGGCACAGAGAGAATTGTCCGTCTGATCAAGCAAGGTGATTTATTCGGCATGGAGGCTTTGTTATCGACCCCTCATGAAAATGCTGCAATTGCCTTAACACCTGTACACCTCTGTCGCTTACCTGCCAGTTTGATTCTTAGTTTGGGTGAGGAGTCTCCTCGTTTGCATCGTCAGATGATGAAAAAATGGGGTGAGGCATTGTCTCAATCAGAAACTTGGTTTTCTCAGCTTAATACTGGGAGAGCTGATTTGCGCATT
The DNA here is from genome assembly GCA_964473225.1 of uncultured Polynucleobacter sp. GTDB lineage: Bacteria > Pseudomonadota > Gammaproteobacteria > Burkholderiales > Burkholderiaceae > Polynucleobacter. The sequence continues at coordinate 5,355 of CAYYOB010000067.1, read as the reverse complement.
GGCCGGTTTTTATTGGCTTTGGCTAAAGAAGAGAATGGTTTAACACGCTCACCATTATTCAAGCGCGAAGACATGGGATTGATGATGGATATCAAACTGGAAACTGTGAGTCGATCTTTAGCAAGTTTGAGCGAAAAAAATCTCATCACAGATGTTTCCCGATCTTACGTCAATATTCCTGACCTAGAAAAACTCAAGAAATTCTGCCAGCAGGGGGCATGATTACTTTAGATGCATCTCCAAAATTCGTGCCACGTGCAATGCTTCTCTATCAGCACCATCTTTAATTTGATGACGGCAGCTTGAGCCATCAGCCAAAATAATTGCATCAGGAGCTTGTCGAATCGCTGGCAACAGTTGCAACTCAGCCATTTGTAGTGAAACTTGATGATGTTCACTTTCATAACCAAAACTACCGGCCATGCCACAGCATGAAGACTCAATCAGTTGTGGTTGAGCTTGCGGAATCATTTTAAGTAGGGTGATGATTGGTTTAACGGCGTCAAAAGATTTTTGATGGCAGTGACCGTGCAACAAGATTTGTTGCTCACAAGCTCTTAGCTCTGGAGCAAAGCGACCAGCGCTTGCCTCTGAGACCAGAAACTCTTCAAAGGTCTGACTGCCTTTGGCCAATGTCTTGGCTGAATCACCAAGGCCCATCACCAAAAACTCATCGCGCAAAGTCAAAATGCAAGAAGGCTCTAAACCAATGATTGGAATATTCTTCTCCGTGTAGCGGGAGAAAGCGTTCAATAATTCTTGTGCGCTGGCACGAGCCTCATTCACCATGCCGCTGGCCAAATAAGTTCTGCCACAGCAATAGTGGCCTTGTTTTTTCTGAGGAATATGAACGGTGTAGCCACTGGCTTCAAGCACATTGACAGCTGCTTTGATATTTTCTGTCTCAAAGCAACCATTGAATGTATCTGCCCACAAAACCACAGGTTTAGCGCTTGTAAACAAAGCATCTTCGGAGCTGCCGATCATGGAGCGCCAAGCTGTATCACGGCGCCAAGTGGGTAAGCTGCGTTTGGCTGATATCTGTGTGAGCTTTTCACCTAAAAATGCCAGGCCAGGGATCTTATTCCTTAAGTTCAACATAAATGCCAAACCAGGGATGGCTGCAATGTGATGAGAGTAGCGTGGCAAGTGAGCAATCAAGCGATCTCTGAGAGTCCAGCCATGAGATTGTTTGTAGTGGCTCAAATACTCAATCTTCATTTTTGCCATATCAACGCCAGTAGGGCACTCTCGCTTACATCCTTTACAGCTGACGCATAAATCAAAAGCTTCTTTGACATCTTCTGATAAGAAGGCATCTTTACCTAATTGATTCGATAGGGCTAGACGCAATGTGTTGGCGCGACCTCTGGTCAAATGTTTCTCATCACGGGTCACTCGATAGCTAGGGCACATCGTGCCAGCATCAAACTTGCGGCAGTGACCATTGTTATTACACATCTCAACAGCTTTTGCAAAACCACCGCTAGGATCGCCGCCTGTTCCAGGAGCTGTTGTTTTTTCAGTCACTGGATCATTTTGCACATCCCAGCTTGACCAATCCAAAGAGGTCTTGAGTGGAATCACACGGTATGTTTGAGGAAATCTGAACAAAGATTCATCGTCCATTTTTGGAGGATTGATGATCTTGCCTGGATTGAATAAATTGTTTGGATCAAAGGCGTGTTTGATCTCGCCGAGTGCTTCGGTTAACTTTGGACCAAATTGCCACTGGATCCACTCACCACGGCAGATACCATCGCCGTGCTCGCCACTGAATGCACCCTTGTAGCGTTTCACCAATGCTGCAGCTTCTTCAGCAATCGCGCGCATCTTTTGTGCACCGCCACGGCGCATGTCTAGTATTGGACGAACGTGGAGGGTGCCTACTGATGCATGGGCATACCATGTGCCGCGCGAGCCATACTTTGAGAACACTTCGGTGAGATCTTGGGTGTACTCAGCCAAGCTCTCCAAAGGAACAGCGCAGTCTTCAATGAAGCTCACTGGCTTACCATCACCTTTTAAGCTCATCATGATGTTCAAACCAGCTTTGCGAACTTCCCATAAATTCTTTTGAGACTCCGCGTTAATCATTTCTACCACGCAACCAGGGTGGCCTAAGTCAGCCATTAAGCTGACCAAGTCTTTGACTTTTTGCTCAAGAGGAGCGAGTTCTTCACCAGAAAACTCCACCAATAAAATAGCTTCAGGAGTTTTTCCTGCCACATCAATCAAAGCAGTTTCAATCACTGATTTAAATGCAGGGTTGCTGCGTGATAAATCAATCATGGTGCGATCAACCAATTCAACGGCGGATGGCTTTAATTTAACAATGTGCTGTGCGCTATCCATCGCTTCATAGAAGCTGGTGAAGTTAACCACGCCCAAGGTTTTGTGTTTTGGTAGTGGCGATAGTGCAAGGCGCAATTGTTTGTAATAGGCCAAGCTGCCTTCGCTGCCGATCAAGAGGTGAGCTAAATTCACCTGACCATCTTGCGTGTAAGGGCGCTCACTTTGATTGTTAAATATGTCTAAGTTATAACCTGCGACCCGGCGCATCACTTTGGGCCACTTCGCTTCAATCTCTGCTTGATGCTGGTGTGCCAATGATTGAACAAATTGACCGAGCTCTAAGGCTTTGCCACTGGCATTTTTCATCAAGCCAAATGAAGCTTCTTGACCATCGGCCAACCAAGCATCAACGCCTAAGACGTTGTGAACCATGTTTCCATAGGCAATGGATCGACTGCCGCAAGAGTTGTTACCGGCCATGCCGCCAATGGTTGCTTGTGCAGCGGTTGAGACATCAACCGGATACCAAACTTGATGTTTTTTGAGTGCTGCGTTCAGGTGGTCCAGCACAATGCCTGGCTGAACATCCACATATCCTTGCTCAAGATTGATATCTAAAATATTTCTGAAATATTTGGTGTTATCAATCACCAATGCAGGACCTGTTGTCTGACCACATTGACTGGTGCCGCCACCGCGAGGCAAAACAGGTACACCAAGATCAGCCGCTATTTGTATGGCTGCAACAATGTCTTCTGCAGTTTTTGGCACAAAGACTGCCACTGGCATGGTTTGGTAAATAGATGCATCGGTGGCATAGCGCCCACGACTGGCCACATCAGTCATCACCTCGCCAGATGTTTCAGATTCAAGCCGCTTGGCTAGAAACTTGGTGTCAATCATGACTTCTTGGAGTGCGAGTGGTTTGTTCATGCTTTGATGCTCATGCTTTGACTGAGTGAGATAAGTTTTCTGAATCCATCAACTGAATCACCACATCACGTTTATTCATCACGTGATTCATCATGACTCGCTTCATCCGCGCACCGTCTCGCGCCTTGAGTGCATCAATCATTTCTTGATGTTCGCCAACAGCTTTTTCCCATTTCACTTCGTCTTGATTGGAGCGAAAGCGCAAAGCCTCAATGCGAGCATTGACTTGAACAAACAATTGACTCAAGACCGGGTTGGCCGCTGCTGTGTTGATAGCACTGTGTATTTTTAAATTTAATTTGTAGTAGCTCGATAAATCACGACGAGCGTAAGAGGCCATCATTTCATAATGCATCGCCTCAAGTTCTGACAGGGTCGCATCTGTGATGTTTTTAGCTGCCAATTCGCCAGAGAACCCTTCTAGGGTGGCAATCACATCAAATGTATTGATCACATCCTCTTTGCTCAATTGAACAGCAATCGCCCCTCGGTTGGCAATCAATTCAACCAAGCCATCTGCTGCTAAGCGTCTGATTGCTTCACGGATAGGAGTGCGAGAGACGTTGAGTTGTTCAGCCAATTCACGTTCATTCAATTTGCTGCCAGGGGCAATCGCCCCCTCAACCAATAAGCTGCGCAGTTTTTGGAAGGTGGTTTCGTGCAAATTTTGCGAATTTAACTGAATAACGGATGACATCAAGAAAGCCTATTTTTGTATACACATTTACTATAACCGATGCAGATTTTAAAAAGAAGGGTAAAAAACTCATTATTTACATAGTATTTACCACTATAGGGAAAATCACAGGCTATATTTTTTGCATACAAAAATGAAAATTCTCAAAAAATGACTTACACTTTGGATACGACTAACAATAAAACCGAGTGAGACCAACCATGCTAAAACTTGATAATCATTCTTCAGGACGCCACTTTTTGCACATTCCAGGCCCAAGTCCTGCGCCGGCACGCGTTCTAAGAGCGATCAGTTTCCAAACCATCGACCACCGCGGTCCTGAGTTTGGCCAGTTAGGTCTGAAGTTATTGGCTGATATGCAAAAGATTTTCAAGACCAAGCATCCTGTGATCATTTACCCATCATCTGGGACAGGTGCTTGGGAAGCAGCTTTGGTGAATACCTTATCCGCTGGTGATCACGTGTTGATGTATGAAACAGGTCAATTCGCGACTTTGTGGCAAAAGCTGGCTGATCGCTTAGGTATCAAAACAGAATTTTTAGGTAAGCCAGGAGTAGAAGGTTGGCGCTATGGTGTTGATGCAACCATGATTGAAGAGCGTTTGAAAGCTGATACTTCACACCAAATCAAAGCCGTTTGCGTGGTTCATAACGAAACATCCACTGGTGTCACTTCAAACATTGCAGCTGTCAGAAAAGCCATCGATGCAGTCAAGCATCCTGCTTTGTTGATGGTGGATACGATTTCAGGTCTGGGGTCCGCTGATTACCGTCATGACGAGTGGGGTGTTGACGTGACTGTGAGTGGTTCACAAAAGGGTTTGATGTTGCCACCAGGTTTGGGTTTCAATGCTTTATCACCTAAAGCATTAGAAGCAAACAAAACAGCTAAATTGCCAAAAGCATTTTGGGCGTGGGATGAGATTCTAGAGTCCAATAAAACTGGCTACTGGCCAACCACACCGTCTACTAATTTGTTGTACGGTTTGCATGAAGCCTTGGACATGATTTTGACTGAAGGTCTAGACAATGTATTTGCCCGCCATCAGCGTTTGGCCAAAGCATGTCGTGCAGCCGTTGAAGCATGGGGCTTAGAGGTTCAATGTAAAGATCCAGCTGTTTATTCACCAGTATTGACTGGTGTGGTCACGCCTGAAGGTGTGGATGCTGATAAGTTAAGAAAATTGATTCATGAAAGATATAACCTTTCATTGGGCACAGGTCTTGGTAAAGTCAAAGGCAAGATGTTCCGCGTTGGTCACTTGGGTGACTGTAATGAGTTGGCCTTGTTGGGTGCATTGAGTGGTTGCGAAATGGGCATGAAAGCATTTGGTATTAAGTTAAAAGGTAGTGGAGTTGTGGCAGCACAAGACTTATTGCTTTAAAAGATTGGGGATGGAGGAGACATGAAACAAAAACCATACCTCACC
>CAYYOB010000066.1:0-7068 GCA_964473225.1 uncultured Polynucleobacter sp. | reverse complement strand
ACGTTGTGCGTGTTCAATCCACCACTCAAAACGACCCGATGCGCGTTTTCTTTTGTCCATGTGTCCGGTATCAATGACCAATCAAATACATGCCCACCCCCACCGTAGCCCTCAACGAAGGCATCCAGTAAAAAGCCGGCTGCATCTGCGTATTGTAGAGAAAATTCAGATAAGTTGAAGCCCGCCTTCATTCTGGCGGCTTTCAGCCATGGCATGCCCTGGGCAATCTCTTTACAGCGCTCTGGGGTCTCATCCCCATGAAACTGCCACAAAGTCGTGGGAACACGCTCCTGGATCCTCAAAACCTCTTCATCTGTTGGGTTGACCACTAACGCCACAGCGTCCATGCCGCCAGGCATACGGGCAATCAAGGCAGCCGCCATTTCAGGGCTGACATACCGAGGACTAGGCTCATAAAAGACAAATCCCAGGGCATCCACCCCCATAGAAACAGCCGCGTCCACATCGCTTGAACGAGTAAAGCCACAGAATTTGATTCTGGTTTTGTCAGCGGTTTGCTTCAGTAATCCCATCAAGTACCCAACTGTCCTAGAAGATTCATCGGTAAAAAGCTATTAGCCAAATTCGGCTCAGGAATTTCGAACTGTTCTGGGTATCCTACCCTAACTAGATAAAGCCCATCTGCCATGAAGGTGGCGCCGGCCAATTGTCGGTTTTTTGCTGCCAGCAAACTGCTCATCCAAGTGACCGGTTCTTTTCCAGTTCCAATTAAGAGCAAACTACCCACCAAATTACGAACCATGTGATGCAAGAAGGCATTGCCCCTGAAAATAAAGTAAACCCATGGTCCATTTTCAATCACGGATACTTGATACAAAGTCTTGATCGGGGTTTTACTTTGGCATTCAGATGAACGAAATGAGCTGAAGTCATGCTCACCCACCAATACTTGCGCAGCTTCATGCATAGCTGCCACATCCAAAGTCTTACCCTTGGGTAAATTTAAAAAGCCTGCTTTGCCATGCACCAGAGGTGATGGTGTTGGACCGGTTAATAAGGCATAGCAATAGCTTCGCTCAAAAGCCATGTAGCGAGCATCAAAATGTTCAGGTACTGGCTTGACCCACTGAACTGTGACACTTGGGGGTAAAAAAGCATTGACCCCTTTGACCCAAGAAAGATCAGGCCTGACTACTTCAGTATCAAAATGAACCACCTGACCTAAAGCATGAACGCCAGTATCAGTTCTACCTGCAGTGATGGTTTTAACGGGCTCATTGTCTTCACCAATGAAGCGACTCAAGGCTAACTCTAGGTGATCTTGAACTGTTTGGCCATTACTTTGGGTTTGCCAACCAGAGAAAGCAGACCCGTCATACTGCAAACCCAAGGCAATGCGCATGCTATTTGGATGAGAGTTGATTGACTTCAGCCATCAATGACTTGGCTTGAATGGTGAGCTCAGGATCAATCTGATTGCTCACTGCCAATACTTCCTGAATCGCTTCTCTTGCAGCACCGAAATCTTCAATGGTGATGTAGGCTCTGATCAGATTCAATTTGACACGCAGACTTTCAGCACTTGGCAAAGAACCAGAGTTTTGAGCGGCAGTTGCTGCAGGCCCAAGATTTAAATCAAGCGATGCGAATAATTTTGCAGCTTGTTCAGGAACTGCATTTGGCTGAACATTTGACTTAGCAGCAGAACTATCAGGCTGAGCAACCTTCTTCGCTTCACTCTTAGAAAGCTTTAGCAAAACTAAAAGTGCCAAGATGACAAAAATGGCAATGGCCAAAGGACCTGTTTGATTTTTCCAATCAATCACTTCCGCACTTGATTGTCCTGATCCTTGGTTTTGCATCAACTTCTTGAGGTCAGCAATATTTTTTTCTAACTCAACAATTCTTTGCTTGGCTTCCAATAAAGCTTTTTCTTGAACCAGCAGTTCTTCCATGCGACGCTTGGCTTCACCCTCTAAACCAGCAGCAGGTCCAACCTTTAATCGGTCACCCACAACAACTGGTGCTTTGTCCTTAGATGCTAGCAATGCATTTAATGGTAGATCACCTTTACCTGAGCGATAAGCTGCGTCTGCAGCTTGGGCAATCTCTTTGGCCTCTTGCTTAGGCACACTTTTGATCATGGCTTGGCTAGGCATCTTCAATTCTGCGCCTGCCATCAAGCGATGAATACTACCGCCAGCAAATGCTTGAGGATTTGCTCTGTACAAAGAAATTAATGCCTGATCCAAGCTAGCTTCATCAAAGTTCGCCACAAGCTTGCTGGCGATTTCGGTCAGCGTATCTCCAGCTTTTACTTCAACACTGGCTTGATCTGCCACCATCAAGGTGTACACACGACGCACCAAACCAGCAGACCAACGAAGTTCCACTAGGGCATCTAAAAATATTTCATTCGGTGCTAACTTCAATACTTCATCTGAAGTGATCTTGATTGCCACCGGCTCTTCTTTTGAGCCCTTCAATACCGTGACTCTTAACTGAGCCTGGGCAGCGGAGGATGTGATACCCAATCGCTGGTACATCTCAGGGCTGGCCAAAGCGGCCTGAATATCTTTGATCGATGAAAGTTCAGAAGGTTCAACTTGAATTGAGATTTGCGCTTGCAGCGGTTCACCGACTTTTGATTGAATGCTCAAGTTGCCTAAATTCAAGGCAAGAGCTTGCCCAGCAAAAATTGCTGAGATCAACCCAAGTGCTAAATGATGAAAACGTGGCAATAGCGCAATCACAAATTAACGCTCCAACAAAATGCGCAACATACGACGCAATGGCTCAGCAGCACCCCATAACAACTGGTCGCCTACTGTGAATGCGCCCAAATAATCAGGGCCCATGGCTAATTTATGTAAACGTCCCACTGGCACCGTCAAAGTACCAGTCACTGCTGCTGGAGTTAAATCTCTCTCAGTGGTTTCGCGATCGTTCGGGACTACTTTGACCCAATCGTTGGCGCCAGCCAAGATGCCTTCGATATCGCTCAAAGGAATGTCTTTTTTGAGTTTGATTGTTAAGCCCTGTGAGTGACAACGCATTGCGCCAATACGCACACACAAACCATCAATTGGAATGCTGCCAGCAGTTCTGAATGGTGGGTTACCTAAAATCTTGTTGCACTCAGAGCCACCCTTCCACTCTTCTTTGGTTTGACCATGCTCAACCGGCACATCAATCCATGGAATCAAGCTACCAGCCAAGGCTGTGTTGCGGAAATTCTTTTTCGGGAAATCAGCTGAACGCATGGTTTCAGCAACTTTGCGATCAATGTCCAAAATAGCAGATGCAGGATCAGCCAATTCTGTTTTAACCGCATCGTGTAAAGCACCCATTTGAGACAACAACTCGCGCATATTCTGAGCACCCGCGCCAGAAGCTGCTTGGTAAGTCATGGCACTCACCCACTCAATAGCGCCTTCACGGAACAAACCGCCCATTGCCATCAACATCAAACTCACTGTGCAGTTACCACCCACCCATAAGTTGCCACCTTTGCTGATGGCAGAGTCAATCACTGGTCGGTTCACTGGATCCAAAATGATCACAGACTCATCAACCATGCGCAATGAGCTGGCCGCATCAATCCAATGACCTTTCCAACCAGCGGCACGAATCTTTGGATAAATCTCTTTGGTGTAATCGCCACCTTGGCAAGTGATGATGATGTCGCAACGCTTCAATGCATCGATGTCATCAGCTGAGTAAAGTTTTTTCTCATTCTTAGCCATTGCAGGCGCAGGACCACCAGCGTTGCTCGTGCTGAAAAAGACTGGCTCAATGAATGCGAAATCGCCTTCGTCTTGCATGCGCTGCATCAAGACACTACCAACCATACCGCGCCAACCTACTAAACCAACCAATGGAGTTGCCATCACCACACCTTTAAAAAGTTTTTGTTAATTTTGCTTATGAACTTGGGCTATCTATCTTACAGAGCTTTTAGAACTGCTTCGCCCATTTCTTTCGTGCCTACCAATTGACAGCCAGCCGTCTTGATATCACCCGTTCGATAGCCCTGGGCCAAGACTTTTTGCACGGCAGCTTCAATGCGATCAGCTTGGTCAGCCTTGCCCAATGAATAACGCAACATCATGGCCGCAGACAAAATGGTCGCCAAAGGATTGGCAATGCCTTTACCCGCGATATCAGGTGCTGAACCATGACTTGGCTCATAAAGACCTTTGTTGTTTTTATCCAATGATGCAGATGGCAACATACCGATTGAGCCAGTCAACATGGATGCCTCATCCGACAAGATATCGCCAAACAAGTTACCAGTGACCACCACGTCAAATGCTTTTGGTGCTTTGACCAATTGCATCGCAGCGTTATCCACATACATATGACTGAGTTCAACCTCAGGATATTCTTTAGCGATGCGCGTCATGACTTCTCTCCACAACTGTGAAGTCTCAAGCACGTTTGATTTATCAACACTGCACACGCGCTTGTTACGCTTTTGTGCCGCTTGAAATGCCACATGAGCAATGCGCTCTACTTCAGGCTCTGAATAACGCATGGTGTCAAAACCTTCGCGTGTGCCAGGGAATAAACCATCTGTAGCAGTACGAATACCCTTTGGCATGCCAAAGTAAATATCACCGTTCAACTCACGCACGATCAAGATATTCAAACCAGCAATGATTTCTGGTTTTAAGCTAGATGCTTCAGTCAATTCTGGGTAGCAAATAGCTGGTCTTAAATTGGCAAACAAACTGAGGTGTTTGCGCAAACCAAGAATGGCTTGCTCAGGACGCAATTCACGGGCCAAGGTGTCGTATTTCCAATCACCCACTGAACCGAACAAAATCGCATCAGCTTCTTTGGCCAACTTCAAAGTATCTTCAGGCAATGGATGACCTTTGGCCTCATAGCCAGCACCGCCCACTGGGGCAGTTTCCATTTCAAAGGATTCGCCCAAGGCATTCAAGACCTTCACTGCTTCTGCAATGATTTCAGGACCAATGCCATCACCTGGCAATACTGCAATCTTCATGTCAAACCTTTAAACAGGAAAAAATTAAGGAAGCTTTGTCGCTAACCAAGGCATGCGCAGAACTCTCTCAGACTCATAGGCCTTGATTTTGTCTGCGTGTCGCAATGTCAAACCAATATCGTCTAAACCATTGATCATGCAATATTTTCTAAATGGCGCGATATCAAAGTCATAAGCGCGACCATCTGGCGCAATCACTTGTTGCTTTTCTAGATCGATGGTTAATTGGTAACCATTGAATGCTGCTGTTTCATTGAACAAATGATCCACTTGCTGCGCAGATAGAACAATTGGTAACAAACCATTTTTGTAACAGTTGTTAAAAAAGATATCTGCAAAACTTGGGGCAATCACTGCTCTAAAACCATACTGCTCCAAAGCCCAAGGAGCGTGTTCACGAGAACTACCGCAACCAAAGTTTTGACGAGCCAAAAGAATACTGCCACCTTTGTAGCGAGATTGATTCAAAACAAAATCAGGATTGATTGGGCGATCAGAACAATCTTGACCAGGCTCGCCATGGTCCAAGTAACGCCATTCATCAAACAAGTTTTGCCCAAAGCCAGTTCTTTTGATTGATTTCAAAAACTGTTTTGGGATGATGGCGTCGGTATCCACATTCTCGCGATCGAGCGGAACAACCAAGCCTTGGTGAACTGTGAACTTATTCATTATTTAACCGGTGTAACAACCACGCCAGAGTTTGAAGCCTCATTGCCAGAATCAGAGTTTGATGAGGTGTTCTTATCAACCACTCTTCCTAAATTCTGCAGATCTTGACCAATACCAGAAATCGTATTGCAAGCCATCAATGAAGTAGCCATCAAACAAGCAAGTACCAATTTTAAATTTCTCATATTTATTGTCTCCAGGGTTTACGCTATTTTACGAACATCTACGAAGTGACCTTCTAAAGCTGCAGCTGCAGCCATGGCAGGACTCACCAAATGCGTTCTTCCGCCATTGCCTTGACGTCCCTCAAAGTTACGGTTAGATGTTGAAGCACAACGCTCACCTGGCTCAAGACGATCAGCATTCATAGCCAAACACATTGAACAACCAGGTTCGCGCCATTCAAAACCAGCTGCCTTGAACACACGATCCAAACCTTCGCGTTCAGCTTGCTCTTTCACCAAACCAGAACCAGGAACAACCATGGCCAACTTCACAGTTGGCGATACTTTCTTGGCAATTCGCTCAACGACCCTTGCAGCCGCGCGGATATCTTCAATGCGACTGTTAGTACAAGAACCGATAAATACTTTATCAACCATGATGGATTCAATGGCTGTATTTGGTGTTAATGCCATGTAGCTAAGCGCTCTTTCCATGGCCTCACGCTTGACCGGATCTTTTTCTTTATCAGGATCAGGTACTTTGTCTTCAATCGATAAAACCATTTCAGGTGAAGTACCCCAAGTCACTTGAGGTTTGATGTCTTCTGCGCGCAATTCAACCACTCGGTCAAATTGTGCACCTTCATCGGTATGCAACTTTCTCCAGTACTGCAATGCTTGACGCCAGGCCTCGCCTTCTGCCGGAGCATAAGGACGACCTTTGACGTAATTGATGGTGGTTTCATCAACACCGACAATACCTGCACGAGCACCCGCTTCAATCGCCATGTTACAGATTGTCATACGACCTTCCATAGACAAAGCCCGGATTGCTTCACCAGCAAACTCAATGGTGTAACCCGTACCGCCAGCAGTACCAATCTTGCCGATAATGGCTAAAACGATATCTTTTGCAGAACAACCCAAAGGCAATTGACCTTCGACTCGCACCAACATGTTTTTACTCTTCTTCATGAGCAAAGTTTGTGTGGCCAAGACATGCTCCACTTCAGAGGTGCCGATACCAAATGCTAGCGCACCAAAAGCGCCGTGCGTGCTGGTATGAGAATCTCCACAAACCACGGTCATACCAGGCAAAGTAGCTCCCTGCTCTGGTCCAATCACGTGCACGATGCCTTGTCGCTTGTCGTGCATCTTGTATTGCGTGATGCCAAATGAATCGCAGTTTTGATCCAAAGTATCGATTTGCAAACGCGATACAGGATCTTTGATACCTTCAGAACGATCTGTTGTAGG
>CAYYOB010000065.1:0-7159 GCA_964473225.1 uncultured Polynucleobacter sp. | reverse complement strand
AAGTGTGAACAAATACCTACGGCAACCAAGTACTCTGGCTTGATCGAACGATGTTGATTTTGTGCGTACTCAGGTGTTAAATCTTTTGGATTGCGCTCTGACTTTGGATCAGCCAAATCGCCTTCAAGTTTGGCCAAAGATGCCAACATTTCTGGTGTGCGGCGCACAACCCATACTGGCTTACCGCGCCACTCGACTGTGCGCATTTCGCCTGGTTGCATACCGCTGATATCCATTTCAACTGGAGCGCCTGCTGCTTTGGCCTTCTCTGAGGGAGCAAATGTGCTCACCAATGGCAACGCTACTGCTGCCGTACCAACTCCACCCGCAACTGATGTTGCAATAAGCCACTTACGACGGCTGTTATCCATGCTTTGTTCGCTCATTACTGAAATTTCCTATAGAAAAGGCATATTGATGACGTCAATTAAAGATTATAGCTAATTCGCCATATCGATTTAAAGCCCATCAACTCAAAAACCAGCTAAAAAGCGCAAAAAATGATCAACTTACAAAGTTGTAAAGTGTTAAGCGCTTCAAACTGGATTAGGAATATCCACAAACTGGTGCTTGAGCTTGTATTTCTGGGCCACAAACTCACCCAGTGCAGCAATGCCGTAACGCTCAGTGGCATGATGGCCAGCAGCAATGTAAGCCACGCCTGACTCTTGCGCCGCATGGAAGGTTGGCTCAGATGCCTCACCACTGATGTAAGCGTCCACTTTCATTGAAATAGCTTCATTGATATAGCCCTGAGCACCCCCGGTGCACCAGGCAATGCGTTTGATGGGCTTATTTAGGTCGCCAATCACTAAGGGATCACGACCCAAACGACCAGAGATACTCCTGGCCAGTTGCCCCAAGGTCTTTTGAGAAGCCTCAGGATGCCCTTCCCAAATCAGACCATCCATGACTGAGGCAGACCCCAAAGAAGCTCTCTTAGAGCCCATCAGAGGCTTCCAACCCATCACTTTGGCCAATTGGGCGTTATTACCCAACACAGGGTGCACATCCAAGGGCAAGTGATAGGCAAACAAATTGATCTCATGGTCCATCAGCGACTTCAAGCGCCTGTGTAACTGCCCAATGACCCGAGCATCATCGTTTTTCCAAAACCAGCCATGGTGAACCATGATGGCGTCTGCCTTCAATGCAATCGCCTCTTCAATTAACGCCAAGCTGGCCGTCACCCCGCTGACCAAAGTTTTGATGATGGGCTTACCCTGCACCTGCAAACCATTGGGACAGTAATCCTTGATGCGAGCCACCTGCAAATGATCATCCAAATACAGAGACAACTCGTCTCTATCAACAGAAGCTCGACCCACAGAGTGAGCAAGTTTGGCTTTTGGAGTTTTCACAGTTTTCACAGTTTTCAAAGATTTCACGGATTTCACAGGTTTCTTGCTTGGCTGAATTTTCTTGGTCATGGTTTTTTAATTCTCTTAATTATTTTCTCGTCTTCAATCCAAATAGATTAACCTAACAACATGATGAAATCTCTTTGGTTATTCTTCGCTCAAATAGTCACAGGTCTATTGGCTATTCTATTTATTTTGGGCACATTCAAACCTCAATGGTTAGATGGTAGTCCTTTTAAATACTTTGGTGATTCAATTTCAACCATCACACTCAAAGAATCAAGCATTGACCCAAGCACCCCAAACCCGGGCTCGCATCATGATGCGGTCAAAAGCTCCAGCCCTGCCGTGGTCAATATTTTTATCAGCAAAAATAATTCTAATAAAAAGTCAAAATCTAGAGCACTGCCACCACAACATCCACAGATACCAAATTCTGAAGACTTCAACCCCAACTTAGGCTCAGGCGTCATCGTCAGTGCAGAAGGCTTGATACTCACCAATGAACACGTCATCGAAGGTGCCGATGTGATTGAGGTTGCTTTGGCTGATGGTAGAAAAACTACAGCGACTTTGATTGGTAGTGATCCAGACACAGACCTTGCTGTTCTAAGAGTACAAGTACCTAACTTACCCAAGCCCATTACTTTCGGAAAAATTGAATCTGTCAAAGTAGGTGATGTGGTTCTTGCAATTGGTAATCCGTTTGGTGTTGGTCAAACAGTCACATCCGGAATTGTTTCTGCATTGGGCAGAGATCATTTGGGCATCAACACCTTTGAAAACTTTATTCAAACGGATGCCGCCATCAACCCAGGTAACTCAGGTGGTGCTTTGGTCGATACCCGAGGACATCTGATTGGCATCAATACAGCCATCTACTCAAGAAGTGGTGGCTCAATGGGTATTGGTTTTGCCATTCCCGTTAACACCGCCAGAGATGTGATGGAATCCATCATCAAAAACGGTAGTGTTGTCAGAGGTTGGATTGGGGTTGAACCCATGAACATCTCAGAAGAGATGGCAGACACACTCAAGATCAGTGCTGATGGTGTATTGATCAATGGCACCCTCAAAGGGGGACCAGCTGATAAAGCAGGTATTCAGCCAGGCGATGTTTTAAAAACCATCAACAACAAACCAGTCAACAACATCACTCAATTACTCAAGCAAATATCTGAAGTACCGCCAGGTGACAAGATCAAGGCCACGATCAATCGCAAAGGTAAAAATCTAGAACTAGAAATACAAGTAGGCAAGAGGCCGGGGCCTAAGAAACGATAAGGTCAGCTCACAAGAATCAAATTGAGCCCCCAACAACAAAACAGCTCTCAGCGAATTTAACCACCACCTCGCTGAGTGTATTGCTTGAAACGAGCCATGAATTGATCGATCAGCTCTGCGGTCCATGTTTTATCAAACTTAAACACCACCTCTAAAACAGGTATCTCTAAAAGCGCAATCTTGCGACTTTCTTTGGGTGTGATCTCAATTGAAAAATCATCTGATGAAAAGTGAATGATGGTTGAAGTTCCATTCACATCAATTTGAAAAGTTCGAAAATTACTGGCCGCTGGTAACCAAGCAATGAACTCATCCTTGGTACAACCCATCATCAAAGAAATCACGACAGAATTATTTTCAGACATCGCAAGCGTTGATTAAATCAACCCCCAGCCACTGGAGGCCAAATAGCCAGCACATCATTCTCAATGAGAAGATGGGTATTGCGATCTTCTGGCTTGATGTACTTGCCATTCACCAACACAAGATGAACCAATTGCATCGGCAAATTGAATTGCTTTACCAGATCAGCAATCGTGCTACCTTCAGGCACATCTAACTCAACAATATTGCCCTGCTTCTGGGGTGGCAAATAATCAGATAAGGTGGCAAAAAGTTTGAATGTGATTTTCATTCAAACAATTTAACCCATCCACTCAGCTCTTGCTTGAGCTTTCGCCAAATAGGCTTGCATGATTTTGTTTGGGTCTTTCATTAACTGCTCTTTCCAAGAACCCAAATGAGCACGTGTTTGAATCAAACCTCTCAATGCGCCCACGTGTTCAGTCAAACCACAACTGGTAGCGCCAATCAACACATCATCATGAAACTCCAAGCGCATGTATTTGAAGTTTTTAGCATCTTTCAACTCCACATGATCCTGACCTTCGATGCCCCACCATTGACCAAATGATGATGAAATCAAACCCAAAGTATCCAAGACGTTGATCTGTAACGCGCCCTGACTTTCGGCTTTTGCTCCAGACATGTTTGCGCCAGCAATCTTGGCTTGCTCAGCAGCATTCGGCTGAATCGCGTTCACAATCCGTTGCCCTGTTGAAAAATCTACACTCTCTGTCACATCTCCAGCAGCATAAATACCAGGAACAGATGTTTGCATCTGCTGATCAACCAAGACCCCTTTGTTCATTTCAATGCCAGAATCTTTCAAGAACTCAATGTTTGGTTTAACACCTGTGGCAGAAATAACTAAATCAACTTCAATAACAGTTCCATTAGAAAGTGTGACCTTCAATGGTGACGCCTTAGAAGTTGATGAAGAAGCAGAACCATTACTTAATGCAATTGCTTCAACTCTTGTATCAGTGTGCACAGCCACCCCTTTGGACTGCACCCACTCCTTGATCATGGCGCCCGCCCCTTCAGTCATCATTCGAGGAACCATGCGATTGCCCATTTCAACAACGGTCAAATTCACCCCACGACTAGCCAGTGCTTCCAAAATGATACAACCGATAAAGCCAGCGCCCATTTGCAACACTCTGGCACCTGGTTTTGCCAACTGCAAAATAGCCCGAGCATCCTCTAGGGTCCAACAAGAGTGCACGCCTGGCAAATCCATGCCAATAATCTCTGGCCTCACTGGGCGAGATCCTGTAGCAATCAAGAGGCGATCAAAGCTAAGTTTTTTACCGTCTGCCAAAGTCACTTCTTTTTTAGCAGCGTTCACATGCTGAGCACAGCCATGCACTTCTTGAATATTTAAATTCTTAAAATACGATTTGGTTTTTCTGAGATACGTGCCCTCTTCTTTAATATCCCCCACCAACAAATAAGGGATGGCCATTCTGGAATAAGGTGGTTCTGGTTCAGCACCCAACAAAATAATTTCATCGTTCGGTTGATGTTGGCGAATGGTTTCTGCCGCAATCACACCCGCTGGGCCATTTCCTAAAATCACGTGCTTCATCAAAAACTCCATTTAAAAAGCGGCCACCTTCAAACTTCAGTAGCCGCTTTCTATGTTTTAAAGATTCAAAGACCTAAACGCTTGCGTGTCTCTGGCTTGATACGACCTTCCTCATCCCAACCACGCACCTGGTAGTAAATCGGCAACATCTTATCTAGACCACTCACCACACCTTTGGCAGGTCCAGTTTTAGCAGCCTCAGTCATCAAGCGTTTTGGTAAAGCATCATCCTTGCGCGTAAAGCCAGCGCGCAAATTGAAATCTTTTTCCATATTCCAGATGCGTTCACCAATCAACGTTAGATTCTCCACCGTGAACTCATCACCACAGGCGGCTTGCACTTGAGGTGCTACATCGTTCAAGGTCCAAGCGAAACTTGTAAAAATACAAATACCAGCCGCATCAAACGCAGCAGTGGCATCTTGGAATGCTTTTAATAATTCTGGCTTGCCATCTGTATCCGTAGGTTCTGTCTTCACTGGAATGCCCAAGACTTCTGAAGCAATCGTGTAACCACGCAAATGGCACGCGCCACGATTGGATGTGGCATAGCCCAAACCAATGCCTTGAATCACACGACCATCATAGGCAGGGAACTCTTGTCCTTTCACAGACATCGATAACTCTGGATGACCATACTTCTCAGTCAAACGCTTAGAACCCAAGCCCATGTCTTTACCAAAACCTTCGCTGCGAGCAGTGATCTCAGCCAAATGACACAAAGCCTTAGCAGAACCAAACGGAGCTTCAATACCAATTTGCTCCTTGGTCAACACACCCATCTCATACAACTCCATCACGGCACCCACCGTGGCGCCAAATGTAATAGGGTCAATACCGTCCTCATTACAAATCAAATTGGCAAACTGCAAAGCTTCTAAATCGTTCACGCCGTTGGCAGCTCCGAGCGCCCATGCAGCCTCATACTCAAGACCACCATTGGCACCCCAATACTGCGGACGATTTTGAACAGTAAAGTGAGTTTCATCAATTTTAGAAATTCGACCACAAGCAATCGTGCAACCAAAACAAGCTTGGTTCGTCACCAAATGCGCTTTGCCATCAGTGGCCCTCGGTGTTGCCATGGCTTCTGCAGAAATATCCTTAGCACCCTCAAACTGCACATCACGGTGATTGCGAGTTGGCAATGCACCCACCTCATTGATCACATTCATCAACACCTGAGTGCCATAAGTTGGCAAACCTTGACCGGTCACCGCATTGCCCGCAAGCACTTTCTTGGCCTCTTTTGTTGCAGCCATAAACGCTTTTGGATTCTTCACGGTACTCACACCTTGAGTACCACGCACAGCAATCGCTTTTAAATTCTTACTGCCCATCACAGCGCCCACACCAGACCTACCAGCAGCGCGGTGCAAATCATTCACAATCGCTGAATACAAAACACCGTTCTCACCCGAGCGACCAATCGATGACACCCGTATCAATGGATCTTGATGTTTGGTCTTGATCGCTGGCTCTGTTTCCCACACGGTCTTACCCCAAATATCAGACGCATCCAATAACTGAGCACGCTCATTTTCGATCATTAGATACACAGGCTTTGGAGACTTACCTTCAAAAATCACCATATCCCAACCAGCGAACTTCAACTCAGCGCCCCAATAACCACCAGAATTTGAACAAGCGATCGCACCCGTCAATGGGCCCTTGGTCACCACCGTGTAGCGACCACCTGTGGATGCCATGGTACCTGTGAGTGGACCTGTGGCCCAAATGATCTTGTTATCAACTGACAGTGGATCAACCTTGGCATCCACTTCCTCAGTAAAGTATTTCGTGGCCAAGCCACGTGAGCCCAAATAATCTTTGGCCCAAGTCATGTTCAATGCTTCAGACTTGCACTCACCGGTAGTTAAATTAACGCGTAATAGTTTTCCAGCCCAGGACATAATGATTCTCCAATGATGTTTGTTTTACGCGCCGGCTTGATTGCCAACTTTATCGGCCCACTCGCGCATTTTGTCTAAACCAGTCCAATTCGCATCCACATACGTGATCGCACCGGTTGGGCATGCATCTGCGCAAGCAGGATTGCCATCGCACAAATCACACTTCTGAACTTTGCCAGTTTCTTGAACATAATTGATCGTGCCAAATGGGCAAGAGATGGTGCACACCTTGCAACCCACACACACATCGTCATTCACAACCTTGGCACCGGTAGCAGCATCTACCCGAATCGCATCGACTGGGCAAGCTTGCAAACACCAAGCTTCGGCACACTGCGTACAGGTATAAGGAACTTTTTTACCGGTCTCATGAAAATCAAACACCTTGATGCGTGACTGAGCCGTATTAAAAATGCCGTAGTTCTCAAAACTACAGGCCATTTCGCACTGCAAACACCCAGTGCATTTATCTGCGTTGATATGCAAAGATTTTTGCATGCTGTTCTCCACTGAATTATTTTGTAAATAAAAAATTTACATTTACCAATGTATCTTCATTCAGTGAAGGATTTATGTCTATGGGGTTAACCCTAGTCAACTATTAATACCTCGCTTCCAAAACTAAAAGACATCAAAAACAAAAAAGGTCGCCTAAGCGACCTTTTAACTTT
>CAYYOB010000064.1:0-7324 GCA_964473225.1 uncultured Polynucleobacter sp. | reverse complement strand
ACTGCCATCTCAAGCATCTTTGGATCAATCATGATCAAACGAACTTCATCTGCTTTTGCTTTGTATAGCAAAGACAGAATCATTGAATTGATACCCACAGATTTACCTGAGCCGGTGGTACCAGCAACCAAGCAATGTGGCATCTTTGCCAAATCAGCAATCACTGGAGCACCGCCAATGTCTTTACCCAAAGACAAGGTCAATAGTGAGGCGCTGTCGTTATAAACGCGAGAGCTCAAAATTTCAGTGAGGTGCACTGCTTGGCGATTAGGATTCGGTAATTCCAAGCCCATGCACGTCTTACCTGGAATTGTTTCAACCACACGAACACTCAACACACCTAAAGCGCGCGATAAATCTTTTTGCAGATTAACAATCTGACTACCCTTAACACCCATCGCTGGCTCGATCTCGTAACGAGTGACCACAGGGCCTGGGTGAGCAGAAATCACTTTGACTTCGATGTTGAATTCTTTTAGCTTGCGCTCAATTAAACGTGATGTGAATTCAAGAGTGTCTGCAGAGATAGTTTCTTTAATTGGTGGAACAGGGTCCAACAATGACAGCGGTGGTAATTCAGAATCAGTGATTTCAGCAAACAAAGGTTGTTGCTTTTCACGCTCAACTCTTTCACTTTTAACCACACTCAATGGCGCCCTATAAATAGGCACAGGAGGCAGTTCCTCAATCTTCACACGCTCTTCTTCAACGATTTCTTCACGAACTTCAGCAGCTTGCTCTCCGATGCGGCGATCTTCTTCAGATTCGCGACGCTCGCGAATACGCATCCATGAGACTTCTAAAAATCTGCCGACTTGCTCGGCGAGAGTCAACCAAGAAAATCTTAAGAACAATGAAACGCCTATGGCAAGAATCACCAACAGTAGCAATGTGGCACCCGTAAAACCAATGGCCATTTGTAAAGGATCACCCAAAAGTTCACCCATCACACCACCAGGTGGTCTTGGTAAATCCATGGTCATGCTGTGCATTCGAATCGACTCAAGCGCCATGCTTGAAATAAGAGTCAAGCCAAAACCTAAGAATCTTGGCAAAAATGGTTCTGGCTCTAATTGCTGACCAGGTAATTTGGCAGCCGTTAGCTCTTGCCAACCCCTGATGGCGCGCTTAAGTAACAAAATCACCCACCAGTAGGCTGATGCGCCAAAGACGTAAAACATGATATCGGCCAACCAAGCACCCAAACGACCCCCAATATTGGCAATATTGGCGACCTGATTGGCATGCGACCAGGCAGGGTCGCTTTTACTGTAGGTTGCCAAGACCGCAAACAAAGCCAAAGTAAGGGCCATGAAGGCAATCCATTTGACCTCACGCATGAGGCGGGTCAAACGGGTTTCAGGCCCGCTATTAATTGGGGGTGGGTTTTGAGAGGATGCAATTCTAGCCATGTTCTCCTGATTGTAATCAACAAGAAACAATCAAAGTCTTATAATTGAGCAATGACGACAAAAAATCTTAAACACGCAAAAGTACTCATCCTAGGTTCAGGCCCTGCAGGCTACACAGCTGCCGTTTATGCGGCACGTGCCAACCTAGACCCTGTTTTGATCACCGGCATTGCCCAAGGCGGTCAATTAATGACCACCACAGAGGTCGAAAACTGGCCAGCCGACCCTAATGGCGTCCAAGGTCCAGAGCTCATGCAGCGCTTTCTAGAGCACGCTGAGCGCTTTAAGACCGAAATCATTTTTGACCACATCCACACAGCTGCTTTGACAGAAAAGCCGATTCGCCTAGAAGGTGACTCAGGCACTTATACCTGCGACTCCTTGATTATTTCTACAGGCGCTTCAGCCCAGTACTTGGGTATGCCTAGTGAAGAAGCTTTCATGGGCAAAGGCGTGTCTGCCTGTGCAACCTGTGACGGTTTCTTCTACAGAAACCAAGACGTTTGCGTGATTGGCGGCGGTAACAGTGCCGTTGAAGAAGCTCTTTATTTATCTGGCATCGCGAATAAAGTGACGGTGATACACCGTCGCGACAAATTCCGTGCTGAGCCTATTTTGATTGACCGCCTCATGGCCAAAGTGGCTGAAGGTAAAGTTGCCATTGAATGGAACAGTCATTTAGATGAAGTATTGGGTGACAACACTGGTGTGACAGCTGTTCGCGTTGCTAATGCCGAAGGCGCCAAAAAAGAGATCCCATTAAAAGGCGTGTTTGTGGCAATTGGTCATAAACCAAACACTGATTTATTCGTAGGTCAGCTTGATATGGAAAACGGCTACTTAAAGACGAAGAGTGGTTTGGCAGGGAATGCAACAGCCACCAACATTCCGGGTGTCTTTGCAGCTGGCGACGTACAAGATCACATCTATCGCCAAGCGATTACCAGCGCTGGAACAGGCTGTATGGCCGCATTAGATGCTCAGCGTTACTTAGAAACTTTGTAAATAACAAAGAAATAATAAGTAACAAAAAGTCTGCGCCAAAAAAGGCCCGTACCAATAAATAAAGCCCAGATTTTCTGGGCTTTATTTA
The DNA here is from genome assembly GCA_964473225.1 of uncultured Polynucleobacter sp. GTDB lineage: Bacteria > Pseudomonadota > Gammaproteobacteria > Burkholderiales > Burkholderiaceae > Polynucleobacter. Next base: position 4,819 of record CAYYOB010000064.1, on the reverse strand, counting down.
TTTTAAGAAGGTATCTCAGTTAAGAGATTTTGCTTAAACAGCTGATTCGTTGGTTTCGCCTGTGCGGATACGGATCACTTGCTCAATTGGAGAAACGAAGATTTTGCCGTCGCCAATTTTTCCGGTGTGAGCCGCTTTAACAATCGAATCAATCACAGCTTCAACGCGATCATCAGCGACCACCACTTCAACTTTGATTTTCGGCAAAAAATCAACCACATACTCAGCGCCACGGTAGAGCTCAGTGTGACCTTTTTGACGACCAAAGCCTTTGACTTCAGTCACAGTCAAACCTGTAACTCCTAATTCAGCCAAGCCCTCGCGGACCTCATCCAATTTAAACGGTTTAATGATTGCTGTAACTTGTTTCATATTCGTCTCCTAATAAATTTGATGATACCTAAATTTCAATCCACACCTCAAAATATCAAGCACGGAACTTATTGGTGATGGGGTAACGCCAATCCCGACCAAAAGCTCTTTGAGTGATCCTCACGCCAATCGGTGCTTGGCGACGTTTGTATTCATTGACCTTGATTAAGCGCGTGACCTTCTCCACATCTTCAGCTTTGAAGCCACGCTCGATGATGGATTGAATCGATTCATCTTGCTCCATATAAAGACTCAGGATGGCATCCAAGACTTCATATTCAGGCAAGCTATCTTGGTCTTTTTGATCAGGCCTTAATTCAGCTGAAGGAGCTCTGGTCAAAATACGCTCAGGAATCACCGCTTCAATGCCATTTCGGTATTGGCACAGACGGTAAACCAAGGTCTTGGCCACGTCTTTAATAACAGCAAAGCCACCAGCCATATCGCCATAGAGGGTGCAATAACCCACGGCCATTTCACTCTTATTGCCAGTAGTCAAAACAATGCGACCCGACTTATTGGATAAAGCCATTAGCAAGGTGCCGCGCACACGTGCTTGAATATTTTCCTCGGTCGCATCTACTGCCAAACCTTTGAACTCGGAAGCCAATGAATCATCAAAAGCATCCACCATTGGTGAAATATTGATTTCATCGTATTGCACACCCAAGTTATCCGCCATTTGCTTGGCATCAATCCAAGAAATGTCGGCGGTATAGCGGGACGGCATCATCACGGCGCGAACTTTGTCAGCACCTAATGCATCAACCGCAATCGCCAAAACCAAAGCTGAATCAACACCGCCAGACAAGCCAATGATGGCGCCCGGAAATCCGTTTTTACTTAAATAATCTTTTACACCCAAGACCAAAGCGTCATAGACTTGCGCTTCGATTGAAGTTGCGGGGCTGATGATGTTTGGCACCAAGTCATTGATGCTAGCGTCTGGATTAAATTCAATGAATGCCAAACACTCTTTGAAGTGAGGCAGACTCAAAGCCACCTCACCTGATTTAGTCAAAGCAAACGAAGCACCATCAAACACCAATTCATCTTGCCCGCCAACGGCGTTCAAATAAACCAAGGGCAAGCATGTTTCTAAAACAATCGACTTGATCACCTGCTGACGAAGCTCTTGTTTTTCTAGGTGATAAGGCGATGCGTTCGATACGATCAAGAGCTCGGCTCCTGCATGCTTGGCTTGGGCCGCTGGACCTGAGTGCCAAGAATCTTCACAAATGAGAATACCTACTTTTGCGCCATCAATATCAATCACGCAAGCGTCATTGCCTGGCTCAAAATATCTCACCTCATCAAAGACTTCATGATTCGGTAATTTTTGTTTGGCGTAAGAAGCAATCACTTTGCCGCCAAACAAAATGCTGGCCATGTTTTGCAAACCAGCGGATGTTCTTTGGGGATGCCCCACCAACACCCTTAGATTTGGATAAATGGCCAATGCCTGGGCCAATTGGTTCAATTGCTGATCAACGGCTTGAATGAAAGCATCTCTTAACAGTAAATCTTCAGGTGGATAACCCGTGAGAGATAACTCGGGTGTTACCAGTAATTTAGCGTCCTTGGCGGCAGCATTTTTTGCAGCATCAAGGATCAACTGCGCGTTCTTGGCTAAATCACCAAGAACGGGGTTTGATTGAGAAAGGGCAATAAAAAACGGAGGCATGAGGAACATTATCCCATTGCCTCCGTTTAGCGTCAGAAGACTGCTTATTTAGTCTTGTTGTAACGCTCTACGCTGTCCATGATTTCTTTCTTGGCAGCGTCAATACCTTCCCAACCCTTCACTTTCACCCACTTACCTTTTTCAAGGTCTTTGTAGTGCTCAAAGAAGTGCTGAATCTGTTGGGTCACCAATGGGTTCAAATCTTCCATTTTTTGAATATCGGAATACATTGGAAGAATTTTTTCAGTTGGTACAGCCAATAACTTGGCATCGCCACCTGACTCATCATCCATGTGCAAGACGCCCAAAGCACGGCAAGTGATCACAACGCCTGGTGGAATTGGAAATGGTGTCAATACCAACACGTCGGCAGGATCTCCGTCTTCTGACAATGTTTGTGGAATATAGCCATAGTTACATGGGTAATGCATGGCTGTGCCCATGAAACGATCCACAAATACCGCGCCAGACTCTTTATCCACTTCATACTTCACTGGGTCTGAATTCATCGGAATTTCGATGATGACATTGAACTGATCTGGGATCTTAGACCCTGGTTGAACGTTGTTTAAGCTCATTTTTTCTCCATGCAATACATTTAGTTGGGACGAATCTTAGCAAAGCAAACCATCACAATCCTGACGGCTCATTTATGCGGTGCAGCAATAAAAGCGAAAGTATGGCATAATCTCGTTTGTAGTATGAAACATCGCCCCCAGCCAGAGTTCTGAATTAGAGAACATCATGCCTTTTTGTTTGTCTGTTGGTCGATGCCTTAATTGACCAAACCACAGAAAGGACATCCCTCCTAAGGGATGTGCGTGACTATGACTATTAGTTTTAAAGAACTGGGCTTAGCCCAACCCCTACTTCAAGCAACTGAAGCTCTTGGCTATACACAGGCTACTCCTGTACAAGAAAAAGTGATCCCTGCTGCCCTCATCGGTGGTGACTGGATGGTTAGCAGCCAAACAGGTAGCGGAAAAACAGCTGCTTTCTTATTACCTCTATTGAATCAATTGCTAGCGGCTAATCCAAACGGCAAACCTGTTCCAGGTCGTGCTGAGCCACAAGTATTGGTTTTATGCCCAACACGTGAACTTGCACAGCAAGTGAGTGCAGATGCCATTAACTTGGTTAAGTTTGCCCGTGGTATCCGCATTGCAACCATCATGGGTGGTATGCCTTACGGTAAACAAATTTCTCAAATCAAAGGTGCCAACTTAGTGGTTGCCACACCTGGTCGTTTGTTGGACTTGAGCAACAGCCGTGCGATTCGCTTGGATAAAGTGAAGTGCATGATTGTTGACGAAGCAGACCGTATGTTGGATCTTGGCTTCCAAGACGACATCGAAGCCATTCATGAATTATGTTCAGACCGTGGTCAAACATTGATGTTCTCAGCAACATTTGCTCCGCGCATCATGCAATTGGCCACAAGCCTCATGAACAACCCTGGTCGCATTGAATTGGCCAGCGCTCATGACAAACATGAAAACATTTCTCAGACATTGCATTGGGCCGACAGCGTTGCTCACAAGCACAAGTTATTGAGCCACTGGTTATCAGATCCAACAATGGAACAAGCTGTTGTGTTCGCTAGCACTCAAGTAGATAGCGAATCAATTGCTGATTCATTGCGTGCTGATGGCCATGAAGCAACTGCCCTTCACGGTGCAATGCCTCAAGCCGTTCGTAACCGTCGCTTGCAATCATTGCGCAAAGGTCAAACTCGTATCTTGGTAGCAACTGATGTGGCTGCTCGCGGTATCGACGTTCCAACTATTACACACGTGATCAACTTTGGCTTGCCAATGAAAGCTGAAGATTATGTTCACCGCATCGGTCGTACAGGCCGTGCTGGTCGCAGTGGTGTAGCCATCACTTTGGCTGAACATCGCGATCGTTCAAAGATCCGTGCCATTGAACAGTACACACAACAGCCATTACAAGCTGAAGTGATTCCTGGACTTGAGCCACAAGAAAAATCACGCAAGCCATCACACCGTCCAGGTGCTGGTCGCCCAGGTAGATCTTTTGGTGGCAAAGGTGCTAGCAATGCTTCAAATCGTCAAGGTCAAAATTTCGGCCAAGGCGAAGGTAAGACATTCAAGCAAAACCATTTTGCAAAGCCAGCCGGTCCTAAGTTTGCAGGTTCAGGCAAGCCTTCTTCAGGCCCTAAATTTGGCGGTGGTAAACCTTCAGGTCAAAAGCGCTCATTTGCGTAAATGAAAAAGCTTCGCCAGTCTTGGTTGAATCTTGATCACACGGTGCTGCATGCAGCACCGTTGGTCTGGCAAGACTGGTTAAGCAACTCTCATTCCCTCACCCAACTCATTGCAGAAAAAACCCAATCAACAGTCACTGTTGAGGTTTTAAGTGATTGCAGACAAGGTCTGCTAGCTGATGAAGCAACCCTCTTTGGGAACACCATTCATCGCTGTCGCATCCGAGAAGTTTATCTATGCGTCAACGACGTTCCAGTTGTTTTTGCGCGCAGCGTATTACCCACCAGCAGTTCCACAGGCGTTAATCGCGATGTCTTACAACTTGGTAGCAAGCCATTGGGCGAAGTGCTGTTTAAAAAAGGTAAAGCACCGATTCTGTTGCGAGAAATAACCGAGATACCTGGCTTAGGCTGGGGAAGAAGAAGCCTCTATCAACTCAGAGGTCACCCTATTCTGATCAGTGAATTCTTCTTGCCTGAGTTACTTGATCAAATGAAATAAACAAGCAATCAAGTAAAAAGAAAATAAATAAAAA
>CAYYOB010000063.1:0-7395 GCA_964473225.1 uncultured Polynucleobacter sp. | reverse complement strand
GATAAATTTATCAATCTTTTTGCATCATTACAAAAGTTTGCGCCGGTTTTACCTTTGGGTGGGGCGAGCGTTAAGTTTCAGCCAGTGTATGTTTCTGATGTTGCCCAAGCGTTTGTAAAGTCAGTTTCAATGTCAGAGACGATTGGCCGAATATTTGATTTGGCAGGACCGCGCGTGTATACCTTGGCTGAGTTGGTAAATTTTGCTGGTATGGTGGGTGGTAAAAAAAGTTTTGTTATTCCTTTGCCAAAACCATTGGCTTACCTGCAGGCAGGCTTATTAGAAATGATGCCGGGGCCGACGTTGATGTCTCGAGACAATTTGGCTTCGATGAGCGAAGACAATGTTTTGCCAGCGGGCGCTGAAAATGCTTTAGAAAAAGTATTTGCGATCAACCCACAATCATTGGATGTTTTGATCAAGTGAAGATTTATGTTGTTGGGGGTGCCATCAGAGATCAATTATTGGGATTACCAGTAAAGGATTTTGATTACGTGGTTGTTGGCGCAACTCCTGAGCAAATGTTGGCAAAGGGGTATACCCCTGTTGGGCAAGACTTTCCGGTTTTTTTACATCCCGTCACTCATGCAGAATATGCCTTAGCCAGAACAGAGCGAAAAGTTTCGCCTGGTTATAAGGGGTTTGTGTTTCATGCAGACCCAGAGGTGACTTTAGAGCAAGATTTGGCAAGACGTGATTTGACCATCAATGCAATGGCCAAAGAGGCCGATGAGAACGGTCAACCAGTGGGTGATCTGATAGATCCCTATGGTGGTGAAAAAGATATCAGTAATAAATTGTTCAGACACATTGGCCCAGCCTTCAGTGAAGACCCGGTGCGCTTATTACGCATCGCAAGATTTGCTGCGCGTTTTTCTGAATTCTCAATTGAGCCATCTACGCTCACTTTGCTCAAGGAAATTCATTCGAGTGGCGAACTCAATGCTTTGGTTAAAGAAAGAGTTTGGCAAGAAATCTCTAAGGGCTTGATGTCTGAGAAGCCATCCAGGATGTTGGAAGTATTGCTTGAGATGGGTGTTTTCGAATTATTTTTCCCCAAGCTGAATTTAACAAATTCATCTGTGTTGAACGACATTGATTTGGCGGCAAGTCACCAATTGAATTTGTCTCAACGATGCGCAGTCTTGTTATCAAGTTTAAGTATTGAAGACATCAATACTTGGGCAGCCTTGTGGGGCATTCCAGTGGAGTGTCGCGATCACGCTGTGCTTGTTCGTGAATTACAGATGGGTTTGCAGTCAGCAACTCTTGAGCCTCGCAATCTATTGGATTTATTAAATCGTGTGGATGTTTGGAGAAAGCCTGAACGATTTGATGAGCTTGTGACGGTGGCTGATTTATTAAGGCTTCCAACCAAGCAGTTGCTCAACTCATATGACCGAGCGAAAAAAGTAGATATTGCTCAGATTGTTCAAGAGGTGGGTGAGCAGGGCTCGTCGACTGGAGTGAAGATCAAGCAATTGATTGAAGACAGAAGACTCTTGGCAATCAAAGGGAATTAAAGAAGGTTGCAGAGGGTTGTAAAGAGTCACAAAGATTTACAAAGGTCGGGGTCTTGATCTAAACCCAGGTAAATCACCTTCTTCAAAAGGAATGCCTTTACCAAAACACATCACTTTGAATAGCTCGCCCATTTCTGCTTCTGATAATAATTTTTGAATGGCGTTTGAATGTGGCATGAATTCCGTTGCATTCGATGGATCCACTTTTTCCATCAATAAGGATCCTATGCCTGCATCCAATAAGTAGGCGGCTTGGCTTGTGTATCCGAGGATTGATAGACCCGAACTGATACCGGTCTTTGCCATACTCGTCCAATCAACGTGAGCGGTTAGATCGCAAAGCCCGGGGTAAAAGAATGGGTCTTGAACCGCATGATGCGCATAGTGACCCATGACAGTGCCTTGGTTGCGCTGAGAATGATAGTACTCATGCTCAGGAAATCCATAATCAATCGTTAATACGATGCCCATGTCTAAGATCTCGGAGATGCTGTTTATCCAAGCTTTGGCATTTATATTGATTTCAGTGGTGTAACCATTTTCAAATGATTGTTCTTGCAAGCATTCTGGAAGCATTGCTTGAGGAACCTCTTTGCCCAAACAATGTCTGAAGCCGATGGTATCTTCTGATGCATCTTCAGATGACTCTGTAGTCAAAGCAACATCTTTAAATAACCACTGTTGATTTTGATAAGTGATCAATTCAATAGGCATGGCATCCAAGACTTCGTTGGCAAGGATGATGCCCGTGAAGTTTTTTGGTAATTGATTGATCCAGGTGACCTGATCAAATTGAAGAGCAAGTCTTGATTGTTGGCGCTCAATTAAGTCGGCTGATAAATCAAGAATGCTGTAGCTTTCAACTGAAATGCCTTGGCGCTCTAATTCTGTCAAAATTGATTCAGCCAAAGCGCCTGTTCCGGCTCCAAATTCTAGGATTTGGACCGCTTGATTGAGTTTTTGAAGATGTTCAATGATCGGCAGCAAGGTTTGCACAATCGTTGCACCAAATAAAGGGCTGATTTCGGGGGCTGTGGTGAAATCCCCCTGGTTGCCAAGCTTGTGTTTGCCTGCGGCGTAATAGCCGAGCCCTGGCGCATACAGGGCCATTTCCATATACTTAGCAAAAGAAATTTGCCCGTTTTGAGCCTGAATTTCTTGTTGAATTAAACGAGCCAGCGTTTGACTATGAGACGCTTCTTCGATACTAGGGTTAATATCCATACCTCGCGAGTCTACAACTCTTATAAGTGATGCTGCAAATAATATGAAAAACCCAAAAATTGCCTTAGTAACTGGAGCTGCCAAGCGAGTTGGCCGCGCTATTGCGCTTGGCTTGGCCAAGAATGGCTGGGATGTTGCCATTCACTACGGTAACTCTAAAGACGCTGCGGAACAGACGGTTAAAGATATCTTGGCAACGGGGCAGCGTGGCGTTGCTTTGCAAGCAGATTTATCAGATGAATCTCAAGCCAGCCAGTTGATCCATCGATGCTGTGAGGCTCTAGGTTTGCCCACTTGTTTGGTAAACAACGCTTCTTTATTCCAATACGATGTGGCCTCAAGCTTTAGCTATGATTCACTTGATCGTCACATGCTCACCAATGTGGCTGCGCCATTGATCTTGTCACGAGATTTGTACCGTCAGCATGCAAAGATAAGAGCCGCTGACGCGCGTGGCCCAAGCGGAGTAGTGATCAATTTGCTTGATCAGAAATTAGAAAATTTGAACCCAGACTTTTTGTCTTACACCTTGTCAAAAGCGGCGCTTAATTCTGCAACCAATTTGTTAGCGCAATCCTTTGCGCCTACTCTACGGGTTGTGGGTTTGGCCCCAGGAATAACCATGGTGTCAGGTGATCAATCTGAAGATGGCTTTGCTAAAGCGCACAGCATGACTCCTTTGGAGCAGTCGTCAACTCCTGATGATATTGCTGATGCAGTCGTTTATTTGGCAAGAGCAAAAGCCATAACTGGTACAACTTTGTATGTTGATGGTGGGCAGCATTTACTTTCGACAAATCGTGATGTGATGTTTTTGACGGAGTAAATTATGCAAGCATTGTTATCTCACCCTCGCCTGATGGATTGCCGAAGATTGTTTCTAAGCAATTACGAGGTTTACATCAATATTGGAGTACATGATTTTGAAAAGCGCGGAGAGCAGCGCGTTTTAATCAATGTTGATTTATTTGTACCTTTGGTAGAAAACACACCATCAAAAGACAGTCTTGATGAAGTGGTTGATTATGACTTCATGCGTCAAAGTATTTTAGAAAGAGTTTCTAAGGGGCATATTCATCTTCAAGAAACCTTGTGTGATGATGTTGCAAAAATCATGTTGGCTCATCCAAATGTGAGAGCCGTTAAAGTTTCAACTGCAAAGCCAGATGTTTATCCTGATTGTGAAGCAGTTGGTGTTGAAATTTTCTTGATCAAAGAATGAAAGATCCACGCAAAGTAGCCTACGAAGAAAATAAGCTAGACAAGAAGCTTTGTCGTCTAGCGGGACAGGCCATCGTCGATTACAACATGATTGAAGATGGTGACAAGGTCATGGTTTGCATGTCGGGCGGTAAAGACAGTTATGCCATGCTCGATATTTTGATGAAGTTGAAAGAGCGCGCCCCGATTCATTTTGATTTGGTGGCTGTGAACCTTGATCAAAATCAACCAGGCTTTCCAAAAGAAACTTTGCCTAATTATTTTAAAAAATTGGGTGTGGATTTTCATATTGAAGATCAAGATACCTACGGGATTGTTAAGCGTGTGATTCCTGAGGGAAAAACAACGTGTGGTCTTTGCTCTCGTTTAAGACGTGGCATTTTGTACAGGGTAGCTGGTGAACTGGGCGCCACCAAGATTGCGTTGGGTCATCACCGTGATGACATCATTGAAACTTTGCTGATGAATATGTTTCATGGCGGCAAGTTAAAAGGCATGCCACCAAAATTAAAGTCTGATGATGGCAAGCACATTGTGATCAGACCATTGGCTTATGTGCCAGAGAGTTATCTTGAGAGATATGCTGCGCAGATGGACTTCCCAATCATTCCTTGTAACTTGTGCGGTAGCCAAGAAAATCTACAAAGAAATGCGATGAAGGCTTTGATCAAGGAATGGGAAAAGAAATATCCGGGTCGCGTAGAAAGTTTATTCAGCTCTATTCAAAATGTGGTGCCTTCACATTTAATGGATGCCACCCAATTTGATTTCAAAGATTTAAGTCAGGACGAAGGTTCTAGCGATTCGGCAGAGCAGAACGCTTGGCAGCCAATACAGATGACTCTTTGATCAGCTCTTGAACATCCAGGGCCCAAGTTTCAACTCGACCACTGGCGTATTTTCTTTGTTCATCATTCATGGTCTGAGTGATGAAGGCACTCAACTGAATGCCTAGGGTACTTCTTCTTTTGCCAAACTCTTGTTGTTCTTTGGTGGTGCCGTATTCAAAGTTTTTAATGTAGGTTGTCAGCAAATCTTCGGCTTGTTGCTGATTCAATTTATTTTGATGGATTGATTTAACAATCTTGATTAAGTCACTTTGACGACGCAGACGTTCTTGATAAACCATGTTCATGTCTAATGGATGGTTGTTGATGTGCTGCCTGATTTTTTCTTCCTGTGCTTCGTCAATACTTCCAAAAAGCCATTCCACTCGATCGATGACTTTATCAGCTCGGACTTTGTTTTGTTTTTCTAAGCCCTGTGGCAGCCACTCTTTAGCAAATTTTTCATTACCTTTTTGCATCCTCTTTTGCATCGCCTCGATTTGATTACTTTGTAAAGTGGTAAAGATCTTGGCGGCATCTGGGGTTGCTTTCTTGGCGATGGCATACATGAACTTCTTGAGGTCGTCCGTGAACTGACTAACCTCTTCTGTTGATAGTGGGCGTTTAAGCTGGTGGCGTAATTGCTCTAATGTTTTAGAAACATCCGCCAGTTGTTCTGTGCGATGCCACCAAAACTGTTGTTCTAAGAGCTCGCGTGTGAGAACTTCTTGTTCTGCTGTTAAGCCAATGTGATCATCTATCCACCATCGAACCAGCATGTCACCCTGGTTGTAGACAAACCTCACCGTGCTGCAGGCGGTGATCAGCAAAATTAAGCAGCCAATGGCTGTTATTTTGATTGTTTGGAGAGGTTTGGATAAGCTCATATAATTATTATTAATGAATATTGTCATATTAGCTGCTGGGCAGGGAAAGCGCATGCGTTCAACGCTGCCCAAAGTGCTCCATCCAATCGCCGGGCGGCCCATGCTTGAGCACGTGCTCACCAGTGCCAAAGCCTTGGAGGGCGATCATCGAACCATCTTGGTATTAGGCCATGGCGGTGAATTTGTTCAAGAATTTCTCTCAAAAACAGCTTTTCAGGCTAAAACAGCCCTTCAGTCAGAGCAAAAAGGCACAGGCCACGCTGTTTTACAGGCTTGTGATCAATTATCTGATGATCCAGTGACATTGATCCTTTATGGTGATGTGCCCTTGATCCAGACCCAGACCTTGCAACAGTTAGCGGGATTGGCAGCATCTGGTGGCCTTGGTTTGTTGACTCAACATATGGCTAACCCGACGGGTTATGGACGAATACTGCGTAATCAAGATGGCGATGTATCAGGGATTGTTGAAGAAAAGGATGCCAGTGCAGAGATTCGTCAAATCACAGAAATTAATACTGGTTTCATGGCGTTGCCAACCGAGAAATTAAAAGGTTGGTTAAAACAATTGAAGCCAAACAATGCGCAGGGTGAGTACTACTTGACCGATGTGATTGCTTTGGCAGTTGCTGAAGGTGTTCCGGTTTATACAACTCAAGCCAGCAATGATTGGGAAACAGTCGGCGTTAATAGTCGCGCTCAATTGGCTGACTTGGAGCGAGTTTGGCAACGTGAGTTGGCCAATCGTTTATTGGAGTCAGGCGTCACTTTGTTAGATCCATCTCGCATAGATATTCGTGGGGAACTTCAATGCGGTACTGATGTTCAAATTGATATCGGTTGCGTCTTTGAAGGAAAGGTCATCCTTGGTTCAGGCGTATCGGTTGGTCCGCATTGCGTGATCAAAGACGCTGTGATTGATGCCAACGTTAAGATTCAAGCGTTCAGTCATATTGACCAAGCAACTGTTGGTGCTGGCAGTGTGATCGGACCTTATGCCAGATTACGCCCAGGCACAGTGCTTGCTGAAGAAGTTCATGTGGGTAATTTTGTTGAAATTAAAAACAGCGATGTGGGTGCAGGTAGTAAAGCCAATCATTTGGCCTATGTGGGCGATGCCACCATTGGTAAAAAAGTAAACATTGGCGCTGGCACCATCACCTGTAATTATGATGGTGTGAATAAACATCGCACGATCATTGAAGATGAGGCATTCATTGGCTCTGATAGTCAGTTGGTAGCTCCGGTCACTGTTGGCAAAGGCGCCACCTTGGGTGCTGGTACAACATTGACTAAAGATGCGCCCGCCAATCAATTGACAGTCACAAGAGTGAAGCAGGTTTCATTGAATTGGCAAAGGCCTACAAAAAAATCAAAGTAAATACTTTTTGAAGTATTGCTAAGTACGGGAACAGGAAAAATCATGTGCGGGATCGTTGGTGCAGTTTCTAAAAAAAATGTCGTCAGTATTTTGGTCGAAGGTTTGCGCCGACTTGAGTATCGCGGCTATGATTCCTGTGGCTTTGCTTTAATAAGTGGTCAAGAGTTGGTGCGTGCACGCACCACTGCAAGGGTGGCTGATTTAGCTGATCAAGGTCAGACAATGTCGGGTAATGTTGGTATTGCTCACACACGTTGGGCTACGCACGGTAAACCAGACCTTTTAAATATGTCAATCGTTGACCGCTGCATCGCAGCCAATGTAAAATTAAT
>CAYYOB010000062.1:5693-7490 GCA_964473225.1 uncultured Polynucleobacter sp. | reverse complement strand
AGCCTCAAAGCGTGATGGTCAATGTGGCAACCATTGTTGAGGATTCAGTTGGACTTGCTGAAATTGAAGCGCAACGTTATGGCGTTCAAATCAGCATTTCTTTTGCAGATAACTTACCTAAAGTCTTTTTAGACCCAATTCTGATTCAACAAGTATTAGTGAACGTATTAAAAAATGCCATTGATGCCATTAAAAATATCCCCAATAAGGTCAATTCTTCTAAGTTAATCAAGCTGGCAGTTGACATTGATCACTCGGTTTCACCTGCTATGTTGCGAATTCGCATCATGGATCAGGGACCTGGAATTCCTGAAGATGCCCTAGAAAGATTGTATGAACCCTTCTTTAGCACCAAGCATGATGGTATGGGGATGGGTTTGAATATCTGCCGCTCCATCATTGAGTCCCATCACGGCCGCCTATGGGCAGAAAATAATGCCTCGCAAAAAGATCAACCTGGCCCGGGCTGCACCTTTACAATACTACTTCCCTTGGATAAATAAGCATATGAACAACAAAACTGAAATTGTTTATGTCGTTGATGACGACGAAGCTGTGAGAGATTCATTGACGTGGCTATTGGAAAGCAATGGCTACACTGTTAAATGCCAGCCAAGCGCAGAGAGATTTCTTCAGGCTCTCCAGGGAGATCAAAAGGAAACTGTTTCTTGCTTGATTCTGGATGTGCGCATGCCAGGCATGTCGGGTCTTGAGCTTCAAGAGCGTCTTTTAGCAGAAGGCATTCCAATGCCGATCTCTTTCATCACTGGTCACGGCGATGTTTCAATGGCCGTTTCTACCATGAAAAAAGGTGCCATTGATTTCATCGAAAAACCATTCAAAGAATCTGAATTGAAGGTCTTGGTTGAAAAAATGCTTGCCAGAGCGAGAGTTGACTATGCAAAAGCTGACACGCAAAAGAATAATCAGAATTTGCTCAGCAAACTTACTGGAAGAGAGAAACAAGTTCTTGAAAGAATCGTTGCTGGACGTTTAAACAAACAAATTGCTGACGATTTAAATATTTCAATCAAAACAGTTGAAGCCCACCGCGCCAATATCATGGAAAAGCTGAATGTGAATACTGTTGCAGATTTACTAAGACTCGCCCTATCTGAATCCAATAATTAATATGCCTGCACAAATCATTGACGGCAACGCGCTTGCCAAAAAAATCAGATTAGAGATCGCTGCTAAAACTGCCATCTTGACTGCTAAAGGTGTGAAGCCTGGTCTAGCTGTTTTATTGGTGGGCGAAGACCCTGCTAGCCAGGTTTACGTTAGAAACAAAGTAAAAGCCTGTGAAGATGTTGGCATGTTTTCCATACTGGAAAGACATCCCGCTGATTTGAGCGAAGAAGCACTGCTTGCTAGAATCAATGAACTGAATCACGATAAAAATATTCATGGCATCTTGGTTCAGCTGCCATTACCAAAACATATTGATAGCCACCGTGTGATTGAAGCTATTGCCCCTGAAAAAGATGTTGATGGCTTTCACGTAGCAAATGCTGGCGCCTTGATGATTGGTGCACCTCTATTTAGACCATGCACCCCTTATGGTTGCATGAAAATGCTCGAGAGCATCGACTACCCAATCAGAGGCGCTAGAGCCGTGGTGATTGGTGCCTCCAATATTGTTGGTAAGCCAATGGCCATGTTGCTATTGCAAGCTGGTGCAACAGTCACTATTTGCAACAGCAAAACCAAAGATTTGACAGCGCACACCAAGGAAGCAGATATCTTGGTTGTTGCTACCGGTAAACCTAAAATGATCACAGCCAACATGGTTAAAAG
>CAYYOB010000062.1:0-5593 GCA_964473225.1 uncultured Polynucleobacter sp. | reverse complement strand
CTACAACCATCAACTCCGGCCACATGGCAAGACTTGGTTGAACCACTAGAAGATGCGACAGAGAATCTCGGGCGTGCTTGGGGCGTGATCAGTCATTTAAACAGTGTTGCCGACACCCCAGAATTCAGAAAAGCCCATGCAGAAATGCTGCCAGAGGTCACCTCTTTTTGGACAAATCTTGGTCAAAACCTCGAGTTGTACAAAAAATATAAGGCTTTGAGCCAATCGGCTGAATTTGCGCAACTGGATCATGCGCAACGTAAAGTCATTGAAAATTCTTTACGAGATTTTCGTTTGGGTGGCGCCGAACTAACCGACGAGCAAAAAGTCCGCTTTGCTGAAATCCAGGACCAACAAGCGCAACTATCCAAAGAATTTTCTGATCATGTTTTAGACGCAACAGATTCCTTTGTGCATGTGATCACTGATGAAAAAGAATTGGCTGGCTTGCCAGAGGATGCTATTGCTGCCGCCAAGCAAACAGCTGAATCAAAAAATCTGAATGGCTGGGCTTTTACCCTGCATTTCCCATCGTATTTTCCAGTCATGCAACTTTCTGAAAATAGATCCCTCAGAAAAAAACTCTATGAGGCCTATGTCACCAGAGCTTCAGAGTTATCTGAGAAATTTGGCAGTGGCAAGGCAGATTGGGACAATACAAACAACATGCTTTTGCAACTTCGTCTAAAAGATGAAGAAGCCAAGATGCTTGGTTTTGCAAACTATGCCGCCCTCAGTCTTGCACCAAAAATGGCAAAGACTGTTGCAGAGGTCGATCAATTTTTAAGTGACTTTGCTAAGAGAGCTCAATCTCACGGTCAAAAAGACTGGGAAGAATTGCAAGTTTTTGCCAAGGAACATTTAGATATCTCATCACTTGAACCATGGGACATGGCTTTTGTATCTGAAAAGCTCAAACAAGTTCGTTACGCCTTCTCTGAAAACGAAGTCAAACAGTACTTCCCGCTACCAAAAGTTCTAGATGGGCTATTTGGTCTTGTGCAAACTCTGTTTGGGGTAAAAATTGAGAAGGACTCTCTGCCAGTGTGGCATGCAGATGTCCAATCATTCAAAGTCCTGAGTAAAACTGGAAAACTACTCGCCAATTTTTATTTGGATCCATACGCAAGACCTGGCAAACGTGGCGGCGCCTGGATGGACGATGCCAGAGGGAGAAGAAACCTCCCTAATGGAACGATCCAAACGCCTGTGGCTTATTTGGTATGCAACTTCCCCGCCCCTGTAACGCTCAATGGCGTTACAAAACAACCAACCATCAGCCATGATGATGTGATCACCATGTTCCATGAGTGTGGCCATGGCTTACATCACATGTTGACTCAGGTTGGATCCTTGGGTGTTTCAGGTATCAATGGTGTTGAATGGGATGCTGTAGAACTGCCTAGTCAGTTCATGGAAAACTTTTGCTGGGAATGGGAAGTTTTAGAAAAAATGACATCTCATGTAGAGACTGGCGAGACCTTGCCGAAATCTCTTTATGAAAAAATGATTGCTGCAAAGAACTTCCAAAATGGCATGGGCACTCTAAGGCAATTGGTATTCTCTTTGACTGACTGGCGCCTGCATTCAAGCTTTGATGCTCACTCAGCCAAGCCTGAAGATATCTTGCAACTATCAAGACAAATCAACGATCAAATTCATGTGATCAAGCAATCTGATTTATCTAGATGGCCTAATACATTCAGCCATATTTTTGCAGGCGGTTATTCAGCTGGTTACTACAGCTATAAGTGGGCTGAGGTTCTGTCAGCAGACGCCTATGCGGCATTTGAAGAAGCCGCTAAGAAAACTGGCAGCATTTTGGATGAAGCCACAGGCGTGCGCTATCGACAAGAAATTCTTGAAGTTGGCGGTAGCCGCTCTGCCGCTGAATCATTCAAAGCATTCAGAGGCCGAGAGCCAGAAATTGATGCCCTTTTAAGGCATGGTGGTTTAGCTTAAGGTTGTGATCACGGGAGCGTGATCAGATGGCTGCTCCCAAGCTCTAGGAGTTTTATCGATAGAGCTTGCGATGCAGTCATTTTTCAATGCTTCACTTAAAAGAATGTGGTCAATACGTACGCCAGCGTTTCTTCTGAAACCCATCATCCGATAGTCCCACCAACTAAAGCTTTTAGGTGCCTGCTCAAAGAGCCTATAGCTATCATAAAACCCCATCTCAATGAGACCTGAGAAGGCGTCCCGCTCATCTTGAGACACTAAATTCTGCCCTTCCCATGCTTTCGGATCATGCACATCCTGATCTTCAGGGGCAATGTTGTAGTCACCTAACAATGCAATTCTTGAATGCTCTTCCATTTCCTCGCTGAGCCAATCATGAAGACCGGCCAACCAATCTAGCTTGTAGGCAAACTTTTCTGTGCCTGGTGCTTGCCCATTTGGGAAGTAGGCGGAAATGATTCTGATCGGAGCTCTACCATTAAAGGCCACCGTTGCAGCCAGCAAACGTTGTTGCTCATCGGCAAATTTTGGGTTGTTTTTAACAGGAGATAAAAATGCGGTATTCACATCTTGAGCAATGGCAGCCAAAGATGATTTGCGTAAAAGAATAGCAACGCCGTTATACGTTTTTTGTCCTGCAACCAAAGAGTAGTAACCCGCAGCTTCTAGCTCAGCAAAAGGAAATTTATCTTCTGTGAGTTTTAGTTCCTGTAAACAAAGAGCGTCAATCGGCGCTTTGAGAGCGTCTTGTGCAGCTAACCACTGCAAAAGATGAGGAAGACGAACTTTGATGGAATTGACATTCCAAGTGGCAAGACGAATAGCGGACATAAGTAGGTTTAATTCACAATAATCGCTCTATTATGAACGCTATCAAGTTCGTCGAATAATTTAGGTATCGATACCAAGTTCTTGAAGTTTTCTGGTGATCGTATTTCTGCCAATACCCAAGCGCTCTGCAGCTTCAACGCGACGACCTCTGGTCACCTCCAAGGCGGCTGTTAAAACAGCTTTTTCAAACTTTGTTTCTAAGATGTTGAAAACATCTCGACCGCCATCTTGTAATAGTTGCTTGGCCAGCAACGCAAGCCCAGATTCCCAATCGCCAGCGTTTGCTGATTTAAATGTCGTGACCAATTCAGGAGTAACCCCCTCAGGAAGGTCTGCGCCTATTTCAATGGCATCTGGCGGCAAATCTTGAGCTCCAATCACTTGAGCTGGGGCCATCACAGTTAGCCAGTGGCATAAGTTTTCTAGCTGCCTCACATTACCCGGAAATGGTAATTGAGCAATCGCTGATAAAGCATCATCTGACAAACGTTTGGCATCCATGCTCAAAGATTTGGCCGAGGTTTGCATGAAGTGACGAGCCAGTAATGGAATATCTTCCTTGCGCTCTCTCAATGATGGCAAGCGCAAACGAATCACATTCAAACGATGAAATAAATCCTCTCTAAACAAACCTTCAGATACACGCGCCTCAAGATTTTGATGGGTTGCAGCAATCACTCGCACATTCGATTTAAGAGAATCATGACCACCCACTCGGTAAAAATGACCATCCGACAATACACGTAACAACCTTGTTTGCAGATCAAATGGCATATCACCAATTTCATCTAAAAATAAGGTTCCGCCCTCAGCCTGTTCGAAACGACCACGTCTCATGGTTTGAGCGCCAGTGAATGCCCCTCTTTCATGGCCAAATAATTCAGACTCGAGTAAATCTTTTGGAATGGCTGCTGTATTTAAAGCAATGAAAGGCCCACCCGCTCTCGGACTATGTTTATGCAAAGCTCTTGCTACAAGCTCTTTACCAGTGCCAGATTCACCTGTGATGAGGACTGTGACATTGGATTGAGACAAGCGACCAATGACCCTGAAGACATCCTGCATAGCCGGAGCTTGACCAAGAATCTCAGTAGTTTCTTGCATGCGCACAGCACCATCTTGCGTTTGATTTTGTAATCTCAAACTTTCATCAACCGCACGACGGATTAATTCAACGGATTTGGCAATATCGAATGGTTTGGTGATGTACTCAAAAGCACCACCTTGGAAAGATGAAACAGCAGAATCGAGATCTGAATACGCTGTCATGATGATCACAGGCACATGCGGGTGTTCAGCTTTGACTTGTTGTAACAAATCAATACCGTTACCCCTTGGCATACGAATATCAGAGATTAAAACCTGCGGCTCTTCTTTGTTATCAAAAGCATCTAAAACATCTTGAGGATTGGTGAAGCTTCGATATGGCATGTTTTCGCGCTGCAATGCTTTCTCAAGCACCCAACGTATTGATTGATCATCATCCACAATCCAAATAGGCTTCATATCGATATCCGATTCTTATTGTTTTTCTTCCGCTTTTAAGCGGAAAGGTAATTGCATTTGAAAGTCAGTTGTTCCAGGCTTACTGGTACAACCGATAAAACCATAATTCTGTTGCACATAGGTTTGCGCCAAAGTCAGACCCAAACCACTGCCACCTTCTGTACCTGAGACCAAAGGAAAGAATATTTTGTCCTTGATTTCATCTGGTATGCCAGGCCCGTTATCAATTACATGCAAATCTAATGCCAGTTTGTAACGTTGCTTATTGATAGTGACGTTGCGAACCACCCTGGTACTAAGTTCTATCTCAGCATCACCCTGCTCAATCCTGGTTCTTAGGGCCTGAGCTGCGTTATGAACAACATTCAATACAGCTTGAATCAAAGCCTCTTTATCACCTAAAAGATCGGGCAGACTGATGTCATAATTTCTCTTAATTTTTAAACCGCTTGGAAACTCGGCTAACACCAAGCTTCTGACTCGCTCAAGCACTTCATGGATGTTCAAGAAATCATCAACGTGTGGTTTTCTGTGGGGTGCGAGCAACCTATCAACCAAACTCTGAAGTCGATCAGATTCTTTAATAATGACCTGAGTGTATTCATGCAAAGATTTATCAGGCAACTCATACTCTAAAAGCTGTGCCGCACCTCTGATACCACCCAAAGGGTTCTTGATCTCATGGGCTAAGTTACGCATCAAAGTCTTATTAGCCTCGACCTGCTGCACCAAACGATCATCGCGCTCACTGCGCAATTGCTGCTCCAAAGGGAACCATTCAATCAATAGCAAATCCGGGTGATTGAGTGCCCCAACCACAACGTGAGCATTGATGGGGTCATGATCAGCACGCGCCGGCCCAGAATTCAAGATCAAATCCTGGCGCTGGGATGCAACCTCTTCAGTCTTGATGGCATCAAGCATTTGAAAAAGCTCTGGGTTGTGACCAAACAAATCATGCAAGCTCATTCCCTCTAGCAATTTACTAGAAAGATCAAGACTCACTTCTGCAACTGGATTCGCATAAACCACCATTTGATGGCTGTAATCAACAATCAAAATGGCGTTGGGAAACTCATCCCAAACAGTGTGAGGAGAAAAAAGGGCAGCTACTGCTGCCCCTTCTTTGCTTGGTTTGCGCAACATCCTGCGCTCTACCTTCTCTAGTCTCTCGATTAGAGTGAGTAGTACATGTCGAATTCGACTGGGTGAGCAGCCATACGGAAGCGAGTAACTTCTTCCATCTTCAATTCGATGTACGCATCTAACATTGAGTTTGTGAATACACCACCAC
>CAYYOB010000061.1:6913-7508 GCA_964473225.1 uncultured Polynucleobacter sp. | reverse complement strand
ATTCATACTACAAATATAATGAAAAGTTTTGAAAATAAAAAAACCCCCAACTTTCGCTGAGGGTTTATGTGTCTGTCCGTGTAATATTATTCGTTAAATGAGTTTTGACGTTAAAGATGTTTGAACCATTTGACAAATTGAACTTCTGAATATGTTGAATACTAATCAGTATCACTTATCAATTTCTAGCTGAATGTAAGGTAGGATAGACCTACAGAATAAATCCACTGACAACAAACACAATATCTTAATTAGCCAATAGAGTGACTACGTTATGCGTATCCAACTCAGATTGAAGTTCATCAATCTTCGATTCCAATCTCTCAACCATTTGGTCTCTTTCAACCTCAGAAATAATTGTGGTCATGTGACGGGTTGTTGTATCACCATAACTTCTTTGTACTACGGTTCCTTCGGTACAATTCAAACTTCTCAAATACTTGATTGCCGATTTGTATTCAGCCATTCTGAAGATTTTTTCATATACAGGTACGTTTGCCATGTGAATACTGGTCTTCAAACTTACCAATTCTTCAACCGCAATCATCGCCTCATCCAACGATTCTTTTGGGTCATAACTTCTATGACCACCTTG
>CAYYOB010000061.1:2079-6903 GCA_964473225.1 uncultured Polynucleobacter sp. | reverse complement strand
CTATCACCATAACGACTAGTTACAATAGTACCTTGACTACAATTCAATGTTTTCAAGTATTTCACTAAAGATTTATACTCAGACATACGGAAAATCTTATCGTATACCTCAGCGTTTGCCATGTGCATTTTTGTTTTAAGATTAACCAAATCGTCAACCATTTGTAAGGCTTGTTCCAAACTTTCTTTTGGGTCATAAGAACGAACAGCTCCCTCATCCATTGAGTTGTTTCTATTTGTTCTATCCATCAAATCAGTTACTTTCTTCGCCAATTTGTTTTTCTCTTTAAGTGCTTGTTTAATGTTCATATGTGAAATTATATTATATATTTTTTGTATTGTCAACTACCTCAGTGTAATTTAATTCTATGCAGGACTTATCAAGCATTGCCTTCGCAATTTCGTAATAATGCTGATTAAATCCGTCAATATTACGTGGTGATGGTAATACATGTACAAAGTGGTTTCTCTGATTATATAACATGTCAGAGTCGTCATCAATGATAATGTAGTTATCAACTCCTGATTCATCCATTCTTTTTTGTTGTTCGTCTTCAGACCAGTTAATGTGTGTAAAACCCATCTCACTAAGATAGAATTTAATTTCCATTCCTCTTGGAATATGAATTCCATTGGCTCTCATACTTGGAGTAATTCCAATTATCTCACCACTCATTTTCTCCATCTCCCAAACCTTTTTCATGAATTCAATACCACTTTGTCTCCAAGTTGAACTAATCACAATCTTGGCACCTGTCTCATCAATCAACTTATTAAGGAGTTCTTTACTGCGAGTACAAAATCTTTGGTAGTGGTCTATTCGACCATCTTCCCAAACCCATTCCTGATACTGACACTCACCATTACGGTAAGCACTTTCACAGTTAAGAACCCCATCAATATCTAAAAAAATAATCTTCATTACCAACTATCAATATCTGTAAAATCTTTTTCTATTTTAGCAATATGACTATAAACTCTTATCCCTGTACCAATACCATTTGGTGTAAACGTAAAGTCAAATAAACCATATTCACCATAAATCTTTTTGATGGCATCTTGCCACTCTTTGATTTCGGTTTCTTCTTTTTCATTTAATTCAAATTTTGTAATCATAATTTTACCTCAAACCTATCTTTCATTATTTGTAATTTGTCCTCAGGTACCCCGTGTTCGTTAATACCACCATGTCTGTTCTCCACAATGATACTGAATACACGGTAACCATATTGTTTTGCTAATTCATAATAAGCGTTCATCTCCCACTCTTGAGTAAATGTATTGGATACAACAATGTCTGAGTTATCCAATCCAGCAGTAACATGGTTGTTAATCATTGCCAGTTCAACCTCAGATTGACACCACTCGTGAGCCCTTCTTAATTTGGTTGGGTCAAATTTGTATTCACCATCAACCATAAAAAATCTATCAGTCTCAAAGTGAGAATCGCCAAATTGTTTTGCCAAGGTGGACTTACCTGCACCAGGAATTCCACGTAATAGATATAAATTCTTATTCATTGTCTTCTTCTTTTTCAGGGTTAAATTCTTCAAATATAGTATTTTCGTCCATCTCTTTCCACCCACCTTCACCTTCTTTATAAGTGAATGCTAATGTTACGATACAACTTCTTAAACCGTCCATTTCTTTTTGAATGTAATCAGGGTCAATTATAATTTGTGGGTCCCAACTAGCGTCGGTAATTCTGCTATTTAGTTTTTCTGTGAGGGAATTGTAGTTCCTTAACAACTGTCTCCTCAATCCGTCCATTGAAACTTCCATTATTCTTTCTCCTCATCTTCAATAGGGTCAGTCAAACCAGCCTTAATACAATCATGCATACCTTCTTCAAGGTCTTTGATTCTTTTTGCCATTGGTCTGTACCACTCAAAATAAGTCAACAACATACCAATCCAAGCACCGATTACTATATATAATAATTCCATTATTTAGTCAATTCTTTTTTCGTGGTGGTCTTTAGGAAGAGTCAATTTTGCAATTGGTCTGTTCTTCAATAAAGAAATAATTTCTTCAACATTCATTGGGTATAAGTTGTTACCATCACATCCAACGTCCATAGCACGTCCATCAGCAATTCTTAAATGAGGTGGTAAGTGAACGTGACCGTGTAAGTGCATTACATTTGCGTTCATACCATCCCAAGAACAGATTGGGTAGTGCATACATACGAAAGTATATTTACGTACTTCTTTTCCATTAGGAATACGTAAATCAAGATGGATATAATCACTACAACTAGTAAACATGTCTTGGATATCACCTTTATTTCTACGAATGTGATGGTCGTGGTTTCCATGAATCAAGTGAATATTCTTACAGATTATTCTGTTTCTGAACTCTTGGATGTTTTCAAATCCACCAAAACTGAAATCACCTAAGTGAATCAAAATGTCATCCTCACCAACGGTCTCATTGATTCTATTAACCAATGTGTCATTCATATGTTCAAGTGATTTGAAATCTCTTGTAACGGAATCAGCGTCAGTCCACTTTGTAGTTGCTCTACAAATATTACTGTGTCCGTAGTGAGTATCACTCGTGAAATATAAACGTTGTCCTTTTTCTAAAACAATTTTCATAACTTATTTATGTTGTAGGTAAAATGATAATGTAACAATTACAATGAAGTAAAAAAACCAGAAAAACATCGGTATCATTTTTTTCTGTATTTTCATACCACAAAGATAAACAAAAAACCCGAGACTTCAAAATCTCGGGTTGTTTTTTTTAATAAAATGAAGCGAAATTCCTCATTGACATCAAAAAAGAATATTCCTTATTCAATTCTTTTCTACGTTTCTTCTTAAGTTTCCTTGGAAGTTTTGGAGTATCTTGATAGTACTCTCGTTTCAATTCGTTAATCTGTTCGTCCATCTTACGTCTTCCTCTTTCCATTTCGAGAATGAGTTCATTTCCGTATGCTAAAAAACTTTGAATCATGTTACAAAGATAATAAAAAACCCGAGACTTTCATATCTCGGGTTGTTTTTTTTACTTATTTAATCCAAACATCAGGTTTTGATTACTTCCAAGAATTGTACTTGGAACATCACCTCTCCATTTCTCAATCCACATTTGTTGTAATAACAATGGTGTCAAAGTTTGTTGTCTCAATTTATTTGACTCAGCTTCAGCCCTTGCGTTGGTTAGTAATGATTGTGCGTTACCTTCAGCAGTTGCAATTTTAATTCTTGCTTGTGCCTCAGCTGTCTTGACTTGGTTTTCCGCCATCAATGCTGATTGTACCGCATTGTTTTTAGCTTCAATAGCTTTCTTAAATGTTTCAGGGTAAACCAAGTTGGATGTGAATTGTTGTAATATAAATCCTTCAGGTGATAATTGTTTTTCCAAAACCTGACGAACTTTAATTTCAAATTCTTGTCTATTAGATATAAGAGCATCAGCATTATAACTGTTAGCAACCACTCGGAACGCATCAAAGATAGATGTCTTTAAGAATCCTTCTTCAATACGGTTCAATTCAACACGATACTTACCAAATATGTAAGGTACCTTTTCTCGTTTAACTGAGTAGTTAACCATTGGTGAACAATGAAACTCTGACCCATCTTTTGAGTTTACAACAAAAGATTCATCAACATCATCAGTTTTTTTGTACTCTTTATGTTGAACATAAGTTGGGAACTCAACAATTTTGGTTGAAATTGGATTATACAATACCCATCCTGTAACCTCAGTTACATCGTCAACACCTTTACCATCACCATAAAGGTTTACTTTAACACCTACGTGTCCTGCGTCAATTCTTTCACATCCTGTGAAAGAGAAAATCATAAGTACCAATACTGATACACCGATTAAAAGTTTAGTTAGATTGCTCATTGTTATTTTTTGTTTTTGGTTTTGTTAGATAATTAATAATTGCCATGATACCAAGATAGATTGATATAGCTTGAATGATACTTAATACAAGTGTTAATATTATACCCACATTAAATGAGATTGTGCTATCAATGTTAGCCATACTCAACGTATATGTTGTAAGTTGGTTTGAAAAAAATAGGACAAGACAAGTGATAATCATTTGTAGTCCAAACTCTAATTTATAAAATTTGTTAAACATGTTTCAAATATAGTTTTATTTTTTTAACCAATCAACAAAGTTTTCAAATGGTTCAATAAAAATTCTACCAATCCATCCATCAAGTGAGTAACGGTGTTCAACGTCTTTTTGAAACTCCTCAATAATTGGTCCGAGGGTTTTAATAAAATCATTCATGAATACCGCATCGTTAACCCATTTACCATCAAAAGTTATATTTCTAATGTAACTATTGGCAATACTACTAACAGCATACCTTGAAAAATCACTTATATCGTGTGAGTGGTAATTACCATTAAATCTAACGGTTAATTCTTGATACGTTTTGGTTGTAAATTTATCTTTAACCCAATAAATCTCAAACGTCAGACCTTTTTTATCTGTAACTGAGTAATATGTTTTTGAGTTACTCATAAATATTTTGACACCAACTCCTTAATGGCCTGTTCTTCTTCAAGAGTTACCCTTTGTCTCAATGTGGCTAATTTGGCAATATTACTCAACCACTCAATTTCAAGAAGGTTTGGTTTTTTTTCATGGGGTGTTGATATTTGCACAACCAATCCTTTTTCAATTAATTCATCAATTAATTCCTGTAGTTCACGTTTTGAACACTCATACACATACTCGTGTGGTTCAATGTCAATTTCTGTTGTAAATTCTGGCATATATTTTTATATTAAAGTTTTTTCCATTCCGGTTTTATTATGTTCCATATCAATTTATCATAAGGTTTTCCAT
>CAYYOB010000061.1:0-1979 GCA_964473225.1 uncultured Polynucleobacter sp. | reverse complement strand
TTTTTCCATTCCGGTTTTATTATGTTCCATATCAATTTATCATAAGGTTTTCCATCCCACATGGCAAACATCACCGCTCGGTATGGTGGATGTCCATGTTCCAATACATGTTGAGCAAACTCTTTCTTAGTTGGTTCAACTTCTCTATCATTATACTTTCCGTAGCGGAAATACTGATGAGCCTTTCCACAATGTTCAGATACTTGGTAATAACCATATTTTAATCTCTCAGCATATTCCTTCACCTTCGCATAGAACTCATCAGGTACATCTTTCAAGAACTCATTGATGTCACCACCATTAGATAAGAACTCCCATACACCAGTGGTTGAAACATTTGTCATTATCTTATGAAGACGCAAATATTCCACACCCTTGATTTTCATTCGGTTTCCATTAGAGAAACGAACAACAAATCCTTCAGCGTTCTGCTCAACTTTGTCCTTCAATTCGGAATAATCCCGAATTCCATCATATTTTTTGACAACATCAAACCCCTCAAACAATTCATTGTGTGGAAGTTCTTCACCAGTCTCGGTGTTGATTATACCAAGTAAAACCAAACGCTCCTCACCATTGTAATCAACCACGATTCTATTCTCAGGATAGATTATCTCAAACAAATAAGTGTACCCTTCAACGATGATGTCTTGGTAGTTGTACTTCATAGCAAAGTCGGTCATCCACTTTGATTGGTCTGAAGTAAATGAACCACGAGTGGCACATATCATCTCACCATTGTACTTGAACATAATTCCCAAAGAACCATCCATCTTTTCAAACACCTCAAAGTCAGATGTTGGTACGTGTTTGTTTTCCTCTATGTTGAAGAACTTTTTGAATGGTCGGGCAATTACATTACCTCTATTATCTGTAACCA
Source organism: uncultured Polynucleobacter sp. (assembly GCA_964473225.1). GTDB lineage: Bacteria > Pseudomonadota > Gammaproteobacteria > Burkholderiales > Burkholderiaceae > Polynucleobacter. Next base: position 1,099 of record CAYYOB010000061.1, on the reverse strand, counting down.
ATCCACGACATGACAATGTAACATCGTCCCACAAGTCACCGTACTGAACGTTCGGTGTATAGTTCCATATGGATAATGGCAAACTACGGTGTGTCTGTTTGAACAACAAACCCCTTTTTGTGTAGTCATCTAATATGGCCATTGGAAACTTCATGGTACAAATATAATATTAATTTTTGATTATTCCCACTCTTTTTTTTGTTTTGCTATCTTAATGATTTGTTTGTCCAAGTATTTGTTCACTTCAACCTTCAACTTATCATACCAACCTTCCTTACCTTCAGTTGAAATAACCAAATCATGGTTCAGGTTCTTAATCTGAAGTTGCCCCTTACCCAAAGCTCCAATACCCAACATGGACATATCAAGTTCCCAAAGGAACAATACTTTAATATCCTTAATCAAAACGGTTTGTCCTTCTATCTGATAATCAACAAAGACATACAACAACTCTTCGTTGGGTGTACGATACAACTTCTTAATCTTACTGATGGATGTTAAGTTAGGCATTGAGAACTCAGAATCAATATTATGACTCTTGGGGTCCAACATATATCTAACACCATTAGAGAATACGGAAACATCTTCCATAGACTTCTTACCTGTAGACAACTTAACTTCACTAATCAATGGGTTGGTATCAGTAGTGATAATCTCAATGACCTTACTCTCAACCAAATCACCAATGGTTCTTTGTTGTCCACCATCAACCAACTCAAAGTTCTGTAAGTTCTGAGTAATCAAATCGGTAAAATAATTCTTAATGTTCTGATGTATTTCTTTCATACGACACAAAGATAGAACAAAAAAGTCATATAAAAAAGAAACCCCGAACAATTTCTCATTCGGGGTCGGACATAGGATACTATCCTATGTGGGGTTGGCTAAAACATTGAGACTACATGTTTCGTTGACCTGTCTTTTGTAGAGATTATACCGACCAAGGTTTCCTCTCGTGTCCACTCGTGTTGCCACAAGTATCAAGTCATCACCGATTGTTTACGACAATCACACGTTTCGGTTAAACTTACTCAACTATTACTAATCTCTATGGAATCTTGCGGACTCCCTAAACCCGTGCCCAGGTACTAGGACTTTC